>NZ_JAMFTP010000008.1:0-160859 GCF_024586525.1 Corynebacterium sp. BF-R-2
CGCGCCGACACAAGTTGTGCCAACGCCACCTATACAATGACCGAAAACAGAGAGCCCTACCACCTATCCGGAAAACCCCGACCAACTACGCGGATTGCCCCTACCAACTACGCCGAAACGGCACGCAGTTACGACGAACGCCTAATAACGCTTTAGAATTGCTAGCACACACAGCAAACCCACCATTAATGCTAGTAGATAGTCTCTCTTACGCTTACGATGGTTCGCCTTGGTATATAGCCCGGCTTCTTAGTAACGATTGGCCCTCGGGACTGCAGGACGATAGACCTGATGCATTAAAAACTCTAAGCACCTACTTCGGAAAAGAATTCAGAGCCGGACCCGTCCCCTTCGGATAGATACTTCTAAAATCACGATAAACGCAAGTCGTTTTAAGAATGGATTTTAAATGCAATTTGTACGACTAGTCATCACCCAATCTTGGAAACTATCACCTTGGGGCAACTTTTTAGTCCTCGTCTCCATTGTAATCTCGTCAATTTCTACAGTTATTGCCCCGTATGTTCTCGGTAGTGGAGTCAACTTTCTCCTTAATAGTTCAAACAGAGAGGACTTCATTACAATTGGCCTAAAGCTTTCCATACTCTATTCTCTGATTTGGTTTTTAGGAACATCCTCCAGATACATATTATTTCCAATCTATGGAACAATTGAGCAAAAGCTGCAGTCAGATCGAATGGCTAGTTCCCTCACCGACAGCATCGATGCCAGCCCTGGCGCACGATCACATGCTGATAATGGAGAGATCTCATTTGCCATTGATAGCGAGGCCTCCGCATATCGTGACACATTATCCAGCATCTACCTGTCTATATTGCCGGCAACCATTTCTTTAGCCTCCGGCATTTTCCTAGTCGTTATTGCCAGCACTTGGTTAGAAGGAATAATCCTCACAGCAGCCATTGTGACCTATTGTGTGGTCAGCTACCGGCTAATTCAAAGCCACCAGAACGCCCAGACAAAGTTTTTCAAAGAGAGCATGCGCAGTTTCGGCGTCCTTGGGAATTCTTTGTCTCTCTGGAAAGAAGCGACAGTGTTTTCTACCCAAGCATTTTTGGAATCTCGCTATAGAAAGGATCGAAGCACTGTAGAACGCGCTGGAGTCTATTCCTATACCATGACGCGGCGGCTGTATGTTGCCCAAGGAATCGTTTTAGCAATAACGATTTGCGTTCTCATTATAGCCATTATCCTTCGAACAAATAATGGAGATGCGCAGGCAATCGGATCAATTATTTCGTCTACAGGAATCGCCATTGCAGCCATTACGCCTCTACAATCCGTCGGGTTTGGAGTGTCCACACTCGCTGTTTCAGTTTCCCATGCGAGTGAAGCAAGCGACAAGATTCGCCCAACGGGAATTGTCTCCGCAACAAGCCAAAACGTGGATTTGTGGAAAGAACAGATACTGCGTCTGTCTGACATGGCAGCTTCGGCACACCAGCGACATGAACAAAGACCAATCTGGGTTCTTGGTCCAAGCGGCTCAGGGAAAACGACGGTTTTGGAAGGGTTCCTAAATCTAAATGAATATTCGTTACCCTTGCAACAAGGATCTCGTGAGATAAGGGAAAATTCAACGTATGCGCCTCAAAGCGCAAGCCTGTTAAATGCCAACGCCATAGACAACGTTGTTTTTGGCAGATCAATAGCCGTGTGCAAAGCTGACGAGTTACTCACAGCAGTAGGACTACACAAGTTTTCTTCAACGGGCTGCAAGAAGAACTCCGATGTAGCGGGTGAAGACGGTGGGGCATCCGGTGGGGAAAAACAGAGAATCGCCTTGGCACGAGCATTGATCGCTAAGCCTGGGTCAATTGTGATCCTCGATGAGCCAACCAGTAGCTTAGACAAGAATTCACGGGCATTGGTGTGGGGCATTATTGAAGATCTTGCACGCGAAAAAACGGTCATTGTTTCAACGCACGATGCCTCAGCACCTATCCGTCAAGACGATACGGTGCTTCAATTAGCCAATGCCAATGGAGCACCGTTATCAAAACCAAAAGAGTATCCCAGTGAAGCTTAGTTTCTCTTAATCGCTATCCGTAGACAGCGCTGCCACGAAAGCTTCCTGCGGCACCGAGACGGAGCCCAAGGACTTCATGCGCTTCTTACCAGCCTTCTGCTTCTCCAGCAGCTTGCGCTTACGCGAAATATCGCCGCCGTAGCACTTGGCCAGCACGTCCTTGCGCATCGCGCGGATGTTCTCACGCGCGATGATCTTCGAGCCAATGGCCGCCTGGATGGGTACCTCGAACTGCTGGCGTGGGATGAGCTCCTTGAGCTTCTTCGTCATCTTGTTGCCATACCACTGCGCGGACTCGCGGTGCACGATGGCGGAGAAGGCATCGACCGGGTCGCCGTTGAGGAGGATATCCACCTTAACCAGGTCCGCCAGCTGCTCGCCTGCCTCCTCGTAGTTCAGCGAGGCGTAGCCCTTGGTGCGGGACTTCAACATGTCAAAGAAGTCGAAGATGATTTCGCCCAAGGGCATGGTGTAGCGCAGCTCCACGCGGTCTTCGGAGAGATAGTCCATGCCACCCATCTGGCCGCGCTTAGCCTGGCACAGCTCCATCGTCGGGCCCACGAACTCCTCAGGCACGATGATGGTCATCTTCACAATCGGTTCATACACCTCGTTCAGCTTGCCGCTGGGCCAGTCAGACGGATTGTGCACGACGGATTCCTCGCCGTCCTCGGCCACCACTCGGTAGGTCACCGAGGGGGCGGTGGAAATCAGGTCGAGGCCGAACTCGCGCTCCAAACGGTCGCGGGTAATTTCCATGTGCAGCAGGCCCAAGAAGCCGCAGCGGAAACCGAAGCCCAGGGCAACAGAGGTTTCGGGCTCGAAGGTGAGGGAGGCGTCGTTAAGCTGCAGCTTCTCCAGCGCATCACGCAGATCCGGGAAATCGGCCTGGGAGATGGGGAACAAGCCGGAGTAGACCATGGGGTTCGGGTCGGCGTAGCCCTTGAGCGGCTCGCTCGCGCCATTCGACGCCCACGTAATCGTGTCACCCACCTTGGTCTCACGCACGTTCTTCACGCCCGTGATGAGGTAGCCCACCTCACCCGGCCCCAGGCCCTCACACTTCTGCATGGTGGGGCTGACGATGCCCACCTCCAGCAGCTCGTGGTTAGTACCCGTAGCCATCATGGAGACCTTCTGGCGCGGGGTAAGCTTGCCATCCATCATGCGGATGTAGGTCACCACGCCACGGTAGGTGTCGTAGACCGAGTCGAAGACCATCGCGCGGGCCGGGGCATCCTCGCCGAACTCGGAGGTCGGCGCCGGGACAAGCTCTGCCACCTTGTCGAGCAGCGCCGGCACGCCCTCACCAGTCTTGCCGGACACGCGCAGCACCTCTTCCGGCTCGCAGCCGATGATGTTGGCGATTTCTAGGGAGTACTTCTCCGGATCCGCCGCAGGCAGATCAATCTTGTTGAGGACCGGGATGATTTCCAGGTCATTCTCCATGGCCAGGTAGAGGTTGGCCAGGGTTTGGGCTTCGATGCCCTGGGCGGCGTCGACAAGCAAAATGGCTCCCTCACACGCCTCCAGCGCGCGGGAAACCTCATAGGTGAAGTCGACGTGGCCGGGGGTATCGATCATCTGCATGACAATCTCCTCCCCCTTGAACGCGCCGGACTGCGGAATCCACGGCAGGCGCACGTTCTGAGCCTTAATGGTGATGCCGCGCTCGCGCTCAATATCCATGTTGTCGAGGTACTGGTCGCGCATATCGCGCTCCTCCACCACCTGCGACAACTGCAGGATGCGGTCAGCCAGCGTCGACTTGCCGTGGTCGATGTGGGCGATAATGCAAAAGTTTCGGATCTTGGACGGATCCGTAAACGTAGTGGCCGCAAAGTTTCTAGACATGGGTTTAGAATAGACGACATGACTAGGTTGGCCCGCATTTTAGGCTTCGGACGCCCCGAGCCGGTCGATGACGGCCTCCAGCGCATCACCGAACGCCTCGGCATGAACCAGAGTGATTCCGTCACAGAACCGCGTAAAGCAGCCGATATCCGGATCGAGGCTGCTGCCGACCATCCCCGCAGTGTTTTCTTCACCCCCGACATGGATGGGCAGGCCGACTCCGGTGAGGTCGTGTGGGTTTGGGCACCGTCCGACGGCAAACAGTCCCCACCGCGCGAACGCGCCGTCCTCATCGTCTCCCGCACCCGCACCACCGTGCTGGGACTGCTCATCTCCGCTAATCCGGGCCACGCCAATAAGGAAGAATGGCTCGACATTGGCACCGGCGAATGGGACGAATCCGGCCGCCAATGTTGGGTGCGCATAGACCGTGTGCTGGAAATCTCAGAGGAACAATGTCGCCGCCAGGGCACGCTTTTTCCGGAACGGCGCTTCGAGCGCATTGCTAACCGCTTGCGCTCGCGTTATCACTGGGCGTGATTTGGGGATTCGAGGCTGCTCCTGATAGATTTTCTGGGATGCCGAGGCATGTGTGGCGGTCAGGACCTTGGGTCCGCCTTCCTCGGTAAACATTTCCTACGACTGTAAGAGGTATAACAATGGCAAACATCAAGTCCAAGCAGAAGCGCATTCTCACCAACGAGAAGTCCCGTCAGCGCAACAAGGCCGTGCGTTCCGCCGTACGCACCGAGATCCGCAAGTTCCGCGCTGCCGTCGAGGCTGGCGACAAGGCTGCCGCCGAGAAGCAGCTGCGCGTTGCATCCCGCGCACTGGACAAGTCCGTGTCCAAGGGCGTCTTCCACCGCAACAATGCGGCCAACAAGAAGTCTGGTATGGCCACCGCCTTCAACAAGATGGCCTAAATGAAACCGCTCCTGAAGTGGGTGGGAGGAAAACGTCAGTTACTTCCCGCCATCCACTCCATGCTGCCTGAGAGCTTCGACACGTACGTCGAGCCCTTCTTGGGCGGCGGAGCGGTTCTTTTTTCTTTGGCGCCCGAGCGCGCCCGGGTCAATGACCTCAACACCGAGCTCATCACCGTCTACGAGGTGGTCCGCGATAATGTGGACGAGCTCATCGCGCTGCTCAAGGAGTATCCGAATGAATCGGACTTCTTTTATGAGATGCGCGCCCGCGACCGGTCACCGGAGTTCGCGCACTTAAGCGCCGTTGAGCGTGCCGCGCGCACGATTTATCTCAACAAGACCTGCTACAACGGTCTTTATCGCGTGAACAATTCGGGTCAGTTCAACGCCCCGTTTGGCCGCTACGCCAACCCCACGATTTGTGATGAGCTCAATCTGCGGGCGGTTTCGGCGTATCTGGCCGAGAATGACGTGGTCTTTTCCAACGGGGATTATGCCTCGCTGGAGGCGAACGAGGGGGATGTCGTCTATTTCGACCCGCCCTATGACCCTGTGAATCCGACGAGCAATTTCACTGGTTACCAGTCCGGAGGGTTCGGCCGCGCCGACCAGATTCGCCTCAAGGAGACCTGCGATGCGCTGGATGCGCGCGGGGTGAAGTTCCTGCTCTCGAATTCTGCGACGGATTTCATCAAGGAGCTCTACGCGGATTATCGCATCGAGATTGTGGGGGCTACACGCGCGGTGAATTCCGTGGCGTCGAAGCGCGGCAAGGTCGATGAGGTGCTCGTGCGCAATTATGCTTAACGACGCCGCCTGGGACCGCATCTTCCCCCATCTCGAGACCGAACTGGCCACGTTTGGCTACGCCATCCTCGAGGCCCCACGGCTCAAAGCGCTGTCCGGGCGCGAGCCGCGGCTCATGGCTAAGCACGATTTCTCGGCCGCTCGCCCGGCGGTCTTTCGCGAGCATGGTTTGTCGATGCTACCCATTCGCCGTGACGCGTACTTCATCGGCCACTTCGACCTGTATCAGCCTTTCCCGGACGACGCAGGGCCACTGACGTCGGTGCCAGTGCCGGAGGATATTGAGTCGATCGATTTTGAGAATGTGACCTCGGAAAGCGCGGCGCTCACGGCGGCGAGTTTGAGCGGCATGCTCGATGATTTTCTGGGCGGTCAGCACGTGCCCACGGTGAGCGGGCGGATGTCCACGCAGCGCCTGCCCATGAAGGTGGGCGGCCAGGACATCGTGGTGGATCGCGCGCAGATGGAAATTGATGCGGGCTTCGAATCTGCGGAGCACCTCGTGCTCGTTGAGGCGAAGAACCACCTCTCCCCCGACTTCAACATCCGCCAGCTCTACTTTCCTTTCCGCCGTTTTTCGCTGGCGCTTAAGAAGGAGGTGGTGCCGGTGTATCTGGTGTATTCCAACGGCGTGTACCACTTCTATCGCTACGCGTTTAAGGACCCGGCGGACTTTCGGAGCATTGAGCTTATCGACGCCCACCGCTACACCCTCGGCCCCTCCACCCTCACCCCGGCCTTGGTAGCGGGTGTCCTCGCACGCACCCGCGTGGAGCGTCCAGAGATTCCCTTCCCCCAGGCGGATTCTTTTGCGCGCGTCATCAGCTTGCTGGAGAACCCCGTGGCGAAGGCAGACATGCCGGAAACCTTTGGTTTTAGCCCGCGGCAGGCGGATTATTACACCAACGCCGCCCGGTATCTGGGACTGGAGGAGCTGCGCGGCAACCGCGATGAGCGCAACCTCACGCTCGTGGAGGCGCTGGCCGCCCGGCCAGTGTTCCGGGAGATGCTGGAGAGCGTGGCGCAGTCGGAGCGCGCGCTGACGGTGGATGAGGCGATGGCGCTCATGCGCGCGGCCGAGCTAGGGCTGGGCGATAGCACCCTGCGACGCCGAGCCGGGACCGTCGTGGCATGGTCGCAGTGGGTCGCGGAGCTTATCGCGCACAGCGCAGGCTAAGCAGCCTGGATGCCGGCCCACGCCAAGGCACAGCCGGCCACGACAAAGAAGACACCGGAACCGATGTCGATCCACGGTCCCGCGGCCAGGAGGCGGCGGCGAATCGGTCGGGTAGAAATCACCGTTGAGAGCACCACAAAGAGCACGTAGCTCGACAGTGACAGGCTCAGCACCAGCGCCAACGACAGCCACAGCGGCGGGTGCGGCGGCAGCAGCGGGGCAACCATGGCCGCGAGGAAGAGCACGATCTTCGGGTTGGACAGGTTGGTGGCCAGTCCGGTGCGAAAGACTTTGCGCACCGACCCCAGTCGGGCCGCTGCGTCGTCCTCATCCTGCGGCGGCTGCGTGCGCAATTCCAGGCCGGACCGAACGGAGAGCACGCCCATGAAGACCAAGAAGCAACCGCCGACGACCTGAATCAGGGACATGATCCCCGGAAAAGCCGTGAGCAGAGCGGCCGCGCCAAAGACGGTGAGCGAGCACCAGAAGAGCACGCCCACCTGAATTCCGGTGGCTGCAGCGATGGCATGGCGGCGCGAGCGCGTGGCATAACGCGTGATCAGCACGATGTCGGGGCCGGGCGCGGACGCCCCCACGAGGTTCATGAGAATAATGGCCGCAAACGCGGACCAGCTCATGACAGGCGCTCGAGCAGATCCTCACGGCCGAACATGCGGGCCGAGTCAACGGCGTTGGGGTGGCCCGCGGTTGGGTCGGCGCCGGCGTCCAGGAGGGCGTCAATAACCGCGTCCTCCTTTTTGAAGATGGCCCCGGCCAGCGGAGACTGGCCGCGGTCGTTGAGGAGGTTGACGTCGGCGCCGGCGGCGGCCAGTAGGCGCACCAGCTCGGCATGCCCGTGGTAGGCGGCAAGCATGATGAAGGACTGGCCGTCCTGGTTCACCATGTCCACGTTGACGCCTTGGGAAATGTACTCCAGCAGCGTGGTATCGCCGGTGCGAGCGAGGTCAAAAAGCTTGGTTGCGAAGTCCTGGATTTCATCCATGGTGGGATAGTTTAGCGCGCCAACTCCGCCACTCGCCGCACGGCGGCCTCGATGGCGAACTCCTCTTCGCCGCCCTGGCCTTTGACTGCGCCGTCGAGCTCCGCCATGAGAATGACGGCCTTGGTGATATTCTCCCCCGACCAGCGGCGCGCCACCGGCTGGGTGAGCTTGACCGCATAGGGCGCCATGCCGGTCTGGGAGGCGAGCGAGTACTGGTCACCGCGCGCGGTGTACAGCCGCGCGATGTTTCCCACCTTGTTCGCCAATGCGGAAGCGATAGCCACGGGGCTCGCGCCCAATTGGAGGGCGCGGCGGCACGTCGACACAGCCGCTTCCACGCGCCCAGCCACGGCGGCGTCCGCGATATCCCAGTTGGCCACCTCAGCCACGCCGACGTAGTACGCGTGGACGGCCTCGCGGGTAACCTTGCCGCCGGTATCGAAGACAAGCTGGGAGATGGCAGAGGCGAGTTCGCGGAGGTCGGAGCCGACGCCGTCGAGAAGCGCCTGCACCACATCGGGGGTCGGGCGCACGCCGTGGGAGGCGAACTCGCGCGTGGCCCAAGGACCCAGCTCGTTCGGGTACAGGGAAAAGACCTCGTGTACCTCGCCGGTCTTGCGCAGGGCGGCGACGATTTCCGGCGGCTTCTTCTTTTTCTTCAGTGTTTTGGCCGTGATGGAGTAGATGAGTACCAGGGTGATGCCGGGCATGGGGTTGGCGGCGGCGTCGAGAAGAATGCGCGTGACCTCTTTGCCGGCCTTCTCGACATCACTGATGACGATGCAGCGCTCATCACCGAACAGGGAGGGGCTGGTGGCCTCGAGGATTTCGCCTTCGCTGACCTCGGAGGCCTTGAGTTTGGTGACATCGCCCTGTTGGACGGAGAGGCGGGCGCGCTCAGCAAGGAACTCGTCATCGCCAAGAATGAGGTGCACGGACATGCCTGTCATCTTAGCAACGCGGCGATGAGCCACCCGCCGAGGAGCAGCACGGCAATGGGCCCGGCTTCCACCGTGGTCAGGGGCATGGCAGCGGCGACGGCGTGGATCCAGTCTGCGAGGGGTTCGATGAGGATGACAAGCGGGCGGCCGAGGCCTATTTGGGCGAGTGCGGCAGCGAGAAGCCCCACGACGGTGATGATGGGCACCACGGGCGCAGCCAATACATTGGCGATGACGGACACCACCGAAACGCGCCCGGTCATGAGCGCAATGAGTGGCATGGTGACGATATCCGCGGCGATGGCCACCGCAACCGCACGCGCAATGATGCCGGTTCCCAACACGCGCAGCAGCAGCGGGGTCAGCGCCACAATGCCCGCGGTGGCGGCGACGGACAAGGCGAAGCCGTAGCTGACTGCGAGGTCGCTATCGCAGGCCAGCAGGAACAGCACGCCGAGGGAGAGCGCGTGGAGCGGTTCCATCTTGGAGGAATTGAGCACGGCGAGCAGCCCAGCCACGCCGGCGACGGTGGCACGCTGGACGGAGGGCTCCCATCCCACCAGCGCCACAAACAACGCCAACGCGCTTGCCGACGCCCCCACCCGCACCCTCTGCCCCTTCACCAGCAACGCTGCCGCGGTGCACACGATGGCGACGTTCGACCCGGAGACCGCGCTGAGGTGTGAGAGCCCAGTGTCGATGTAGAGCTGCTTGTCTTCAGGGCTTTGCAGGCTGGTGTCTCCCAGCACCATTCCGGGGATGAGCCCGTTGTCACAGATGGCACGAAAGTTCGCCGCCACAGCGGCGGTCCAGCTGTGGGTATGGGCGGTGAGATCGCCGCTGAAAACGGTCTGGCCTACCCCGACGCGGTTGGCCGGGCCAGGCTGGCCGTGAATCGTGACGAGCGAGCCGGACCAGGCCTCGGGTTGCTCGCTAAGGAAAACCGGAAGCTGGGCCGGGTAGCCGGGAACGGACAGGCGCACCATCCACCCCGAGGCGGTCTGGATGGGATCCGCAGTGAGGCGTCCGGTAACCTCGGCGCCGAAGCGGAACTGCCCGGCGCGGTGCATGCGCACAGCGGCCACCGTGGCGAAGAGGGCACCGCTGGCGGTGCAGAGGATGGCCTGCCCAGGCGCGCGCCGAACGAGCGCACTGCATGCGACAAGCCCCACCAACAACCACGGCTGGCCGAAGAGCACCGCAAGAGTGGCCAACCACGCCACCGCCGCCGCGGGCACGAGCCGCAGCTCCCTCACGGACGCACCTTGTCCTTGAGCTGCGCGAACTTTGCCGGACCGATACCGGAGACGTCCATGAGTTGGTCCACCGAGGAAAAGTGTCCCGCTTCCTCGCGGTGCGCGATGATGGCCGCGGCCGTCGCCGGGCCCACGCCCGGCAAGGTCGTGAGCTCCTCGGCGGTCGCGGAATTGAGCGACACCGTGCCATCACCAGTTCCGGCCGCGCCTCCGTCTTCCCCAGGGGCGGCGGGTGGGGCGCCGACGGTGATCTGCTCGCCGTCGTTAAGCTTCTGCGCCAAGTTGAGGTTATCCGTGGGCACCTTCGGCCCCGCGACCGCCAGCGCATCGTTGACGCGCGCGCCCGGAGCCAGGGTGACCAGGCCGGGCGAATCCACCTCCCCGACCACCGACACCACGATGTCCGCCGGCACCTCGCTGCTGAGCGCGGGCACCTCATAAGGATTAGTGGACTCGCGGGAGGTGCCCAGCCACGCGAGCAGTCCCACCGCCGCCAGCCCCGCCGCCACGAGCGCCAGGCGCGGCGGCACGCGCAGCCGTGGGCGCGGGTAGTCAACGTTGAGCAGGTCTTCTTCCCCGGTCGGCCGGGTGAGGTCACGAAGACGGTCAGCAATCGCAGTCATGCCTGCGACGCTACGCAGCCCCTCCCCATCCGTCGAGAGCTTGCGCCGCTGCCTGTGGATAACTTGTTGAAGGCGTCAACAGCTAACTGAACACGACGGAGACGCCGATGGCGCCAGGGCCGACGTGGACAGAGAGGACGTCGGTAAGCGCAACGCGCATAAAGGACGACTCCGGCAGCGCCATACGCAGCAGATCCTCCAGGCGGCGTGCGGCGGCCTCATTGTCGTTGTACTGCACGGCAACAAAGGCCGGCTTGCCCTCAGCGCGGGAAGCGACAAGATCCACAAGCTTCGTAAAAGCCTTAGTCTGCGTGCGGGTCTTGCCCACCATTTCGAGCTTTCCGGCCTGCACAGCCATGATGGGCTTCGTGGCCAGCAGGGCTGTGGATAACATCGCCGTCGCCGCGGACATGCGCCCAGAGCGGCGAAGATCCTCCGTAGAGTTGAGATAGACCCATGTGTGGCCGCGCTCAAGGGTGTCGCGGGCGCCCTCATAGCACTCCGTGAGTGAGGCCCCGTCCTGGGCCAGTTTTGCGGCGGTCATCGCGGCCGCGCCCATCACCATGCCGGCGGTGCCCGAGTCGATGACGCGCACGGTATCGGGAAACACGCCCGAGGCCGTTACGGCCGCCGACCACGTCGACGACAACTCCTTGGACAGGTGGATGGCCAGCACGCCGTCATCACCGGAGCGTTCCATCTCGCGGCCATACAGCGCCGCGAGCTCCAGCGCAGTCAGCCCCGATGTGGACAGCTCTGCGCCGTCCTTGCCGTGGCTTTCCATAACGTGGAGATCCACCACGCTAATGCCGAGCTCCTCCACGATGTCCGCAGGCAGCCCCGCGGCGGAGTCGGTGACGACACGAATCACTAGACGTCCGCCCCCGCGCCGCCGACGACGGCACCGCCCATGTTCCAGCCGTCGAAGTACCACTGGGCACGATCCACGTTGTCGGGCGTGAATTCCAGCGGAGACAGCGGCTGGGAAGCGTTAAATTCGGGGCGCGCAGTAAGCTGCGACCAATGCGTATTCTTCAGACCGGAAAGAATGCCGTATTGGTGGTGCTCCAGGCCCAACAGGTGGCAGGTCAGCGCGGAAATAGCGCCGCCGTGCGCAACGACGAGCACCGCGCCTTCATCCCAGTCAGGCAGCTCGCGCATAAGCTCATCGATCACTGGGCGGGCACGGCGGGCCACGTCAACGCGGCTTTCGCCCTGCGGCGGGGCCCACGTGGGATCGTGGCGCCACAGAGCGCGCGCACCGGGGTACTGTTCATCGACTTCGGCGGAGGTCATGCCCTGCCAGTCACCGAGGTGGGTCTCACGCAGGCGCTTATCGACGCCCACCTCAATCCCCAACTGCCGCCCGATTACGTCCGCGGTATCGCGGGCGCGGATGAGGTCGGAGGCCACGATGGCCGTAATCTCTTTGTCCTCGAGCAGCTCGGCGGCGGCCCGGGCTTGGGCATAGCCAACTTCAGACAGCTCGGTGTCGAGGTGCCCCTGCATCCGGCCGGTGGCGTTGTAGGTGGTTTGACCGTGGCGGATGAGGAGGAGGCGGC
Source organism: Corynebacterium sp. BF-R-2 (assembly GCF_024586525.1). Classification (NCBI taxonomy): domain Bacteria; kingdom Bacillati; phylum Actinomycetota; class Actinomycetes; order Mycobacteriales; family Corynebacteriaceae; genus Corynebacterium; species Corynebacterium sp. BF-R-2. The sequence goes on from NZ_JAMFTP010000008.1 coordinate 12,200, forward strand.
GGGTCATAATTCGTCGTCTTCCGGCTCCGGCTGGGCCAGCGGAATCTCATCAATGGACTCGACCTCGCGGGGGTTGACCTCGGTGGCCCACTCGCCGGGGCGCTCCGGGGCCTCAATGCCCGGGATCTCGATGAGCGGGCAGTCGTGGTAGAGGCGGTCGAGTCCGTAGAATTCGCGCTGATCATTACGCTGGACGTGGACGACGATGGGGCCATAATCGAGCAACACCCAGCGGTTTTCGCGGTTGCCCTCACGACGCTTGGGCTCAAAGCCCTTCTTGGTCAGCTCATCCTCCACTTCCTCAACGATGGACGCCACCTGGCGCTCGGTATCGGCGGAGGCCAAGACGAAGACCTCAGTGATGGCGAGCACGTCGGAGACGTCAATGGCGGCGATGTTGGTGGCCAGCTTTTCATCCGCGGCCAAGGCCGCGGTTTCCGCCATGAGGCGTGCTTCATCAGTAATCGACATGACTATCCCTACACAACGCGTACAGTACTAAGACCTCTAGTCTTACACGTCGGGGGCGTGATTTCCTAGTCAGAAGCTGCTCGTGAGTCATCCCAGCGCAAGAATGCTACAGCGGCTTTTCCGGACGCGGGCCATACAGGTGATTCTTGGCGATGTACTGCACGACCCCATCCGGCACCAGGTACCACACCGGCTGGCCTTGTTCGGCGCGGGCGCGACAGTCAGTAGAGGAAATAGCCATGGCGGGGATCTCGATGAGCTCGATGGCGTCTTGAGATTCCTGCGGCAGCATGTCTTTGCTGAGCTCGTAGCCGGGACGGGTTACGCCAACGAAGTGCGCCATCTCCAGCATTTCTTCCCAGTCGCGCCAGCTCATGATGGAGGCGAGTGAGTCGGCGCCGGTGATGAAGTAGAGCTCCGCGTCGAGGAAGACGGCGCGCAGATCCCGCAACGTGTCGATGGTGTAGGTAGGTCCCTCGCGGTCAATGTCCACGCGGGAGACGGTGAAGCGCGGGTTCGACGCTGTGGCCACCATCGTCATGAGGTAGCGGTGTTCGGCGGCGGTGACCTGCTTATCGGCCTTGTGCCAGGGCTGGCCGGTGGGCACGAAGACCACCGTATCGAGGCGGAAGCGGTGGGCTACCTCGCTGGCGGCCACAAGGTGACCGTTGTGGATGGGATCGAAGGTGCCACCCATGATGCCGATGCGTTGCGGACTAGTCATGGGTGGTGAGTATACCGGCCACGGCGTCGATGACCTGCACGTCCTGCCCGGAGAGTTCTCCTAAGAAATAGGACGCGTGACGCTGCGCTTTGGTGGCCAAGGCATCGCCGGCGGCACTGAGGGAGAAATCGCAGGCAAAATCATCGGGGAGGCAGTAGTCCACGTACCGGTCCGCGGGAAGTCCAGCGCGGTTGCGCACCCACGGCAGCTGGTGCAGCGGGCTGCCCATTGTGATGACTCCGTGGAGGCGCCCGCTCTTGGCCAGGTGGTCCTCCACACTCGTGGTCACCACAGCTCCCTGCGAGTAACCGGCCACCACCCAGCGCGGGTGGCAGCCAGTGGAGTCCTCATAGTCTGCCACCACCATCGGGGCGTTGGTGATGCCCGTACGCACGCTCTGGATGGCGCCCCACGTGACTGAGCGGACTAGTTCCCCGACTGGGTGCTCCTGCACTATTTCACGCACGCGCAGCAGCATGTGGCGCGGGCTGAGTTCCTCCCCCTCGCGCGCGAGGGGTGGGAGGTTCATGGTGGCGGGATAGGAGACATCATCAAGCGCGAGCACAAAGACATCATCCATTGTGCCGGGATGCCGGCGCTCCACGTGGTGGAAGAGTGCTGCGAAATTTCGCCCCTCGAAGCCGGTGGACGCCGGTGCATGCTCGGCGTAGCGCTGCGGACCAACGTGTTCGCCGTGGGCCTCGTTCTGGTCCGATCCGCGCGCGACAAGCACCACGGTGCCTGGGCAGGTGTCGATACCACCTGCTGCAGCAGGCGGGTTCGCCGTCACGGCCAGTGCTGCGCTGAACAGCGCAAGGAGCGAGAGAAAAGGCTTCACTCTTTCTTGTTTAGCGGAAACGAACCCCATCCACCATGCGGCCGATAGAATCGTAGACCTGATTATCCCACTGGTGGGGGGCGAAGAAGTACTGACCATGAGAGCCACCAGTGGGCTCTGCGGCGTACAGGGTGCCTACGGAAAGGTCGCATACGGCATCGAGCGGCAGGCAGTAATCAACGCGGTTACCGGTAGCGCGCGGGTAGGGCATGAAGCCCATCGGGCCGCCAGCACCCTGGGTATTGCCCACCACAGAGGGATCGTTCTTGCGGGTCAGCGGGTTGCCAAAGGTAACCACACCAGCGAGTTGGCCGCGGTTGGCCAGTTCCTTCTCATGGCTAGCGATGACCATCGCACCCTGGGAGTAGCCGGACAAGATGTACTGCGGGTGGCAGCCAGTAGCACCTTCGTAGTCGTTGATGGCGCTCATGACGCCGCGCTTGCCGGTCTGCACGGAGTGCGAGAACTGATCCAGGGCCGAGACAGCAGTGTTCACGACCGGCTTAGCGTACTGCAGAACCACGCCTAGCGCCTGCGCCGCAGTGGTGGGCAGCCCCACGTTCGGCACGGTGTACTCCGGGTACGTCGCCGGGTAGTACTTGGGCTCCAAGCCTAGGACGTAGACGTCCTTCATCATCGAGTTACCACCGTGCGTGGCCTGGTAGTGCGATTCGGCGTTGCGCAACATGGCGCGCATGGATTCACCTTCCCACCCATTGGAGGCACGGCCTCCCTGGTTGGAATACTGCGTCGGGTAGATCTGGCCGTTTTGCCCGGAGCCACGAGCGGCCACGAAGACCACTGCGGGGCAGTGCTCATCGGCGCTGGCAGCGGGCGCGGACACGGTATGAGGGACGATGAGGGCGGACACGGCCATGACGGCGGCGGCCATAGCGGAAGCAAAGCGGGACAACACTAGACACCTATCAGGTTGGATTTATTATCGCGCTTCAGATTACCTAGTACTGCCCCAGCGCGCAGCACGCCCCCCGTGGCAAAGGAGGACATCCTACTCGAAAACTTTTCGAGTAGGATGTTTTGCGCAGGTCAGACTCGAAAAATTCCTTTCGAGTAGCTTTCGAGTAGCTTTTCTAGCTCTACTCAGCTCATCCAAAAGGCCCCTCAACAAACCACACTGCCCGTGGATCACGCGGGCCATTACCCCTCCATTTCACAAGCCCCTTGTCACGCATGACTTGCAATGCACGACGCACTGACGGAATTGACACACCAAGAGCTTCCGCCACTTCCCCCGTAGACATTGGACGTGTGCTCGTTTCCAACGCCGCCAACGCCCCTTCGGCATGTCGGGGCAAGTCCTTCAGAACGTGCTCGTTCAATCGTTGAATTGCCTTCAATGTCAGAACAACGCTGCCGCTCGTCTGCACATAAGAGGGATCAGCAAATCCGACACGACGCATACCAGCGAACATGCGGCGGATCCCCTCTCCCAGTTCTTGGCCGATGCGAAGCTCAGCAGTAACACGTGCAATGAGGGGATTGCGCGCGAAACGTGCTATCGATTCAGGCTTAGCAGGATCAACAAGACCTGGAAACCGCCCGGGGCTAGAAATCTCAATCCGATTGGGGTACACCTCGAATCGAATATGGTCACCCGACATGCTGTATGAACGGTGCACAACTGCGTTAACTAATCCTTCTAACCACACATCATGTGGAATGAGGTTTTCCTCTTCAAATAACCCCGCCCCAGACAGTCTACGAACTGTCGGCAGCATCCTGCCGATTACCTCTTGTGCTGCACGAATCTGCTCCGGCACAGGACCATCAAAGCGACAATCTTCCATCAACTGTTGTTGCTGACCTGGCAGGCGCTCGTTTTCCGCGAAGCGAAGTACCCGGATGTGAGCATTCGGGAAAAACTCCTGCGGATTCTTTCCAAACAGCAAGAGCGCAGCGGCCCGCGGCCTCCCCTGACGGTCAATCAGATTTCGCGCTCGGAGTGAATCCACACCGGAGGCCGAACCAATAGTGTCAGCATAATCTTCGACTAAGGACATATCGAGGTCCTCCGGACAAGCCTGCGCCAGCACAGTAGCGTCGTACTGCTGCTCGCCCTTGGTATAGCGAAGCTCAAGGATGTCATCGGCCTTGAGATGCCTAGACTTGTCACCGACCCGCAGGTAACACTCCCCTGACTTTAAATAGTGGACCCGCTCGCTGGGTAGGACATGAAAGAGGTGCACCTCGATATCCCCGTCAATGTCAAGCGTTTCGATGCGAACTCTAACGGTCGGATCCGTGTGATCCAACGCGGTCTGCCGCAGATCGTTGCCCTGCCCTGCTGTGGGACGGCCATCAAACCCACGATCAGTAATCCCCACGGCAACAACACCTCCCTCGGCATTTGCCATTCCGACGATTGTCTTGGCCAAATCCTTGGGTTTGATTCGGAACGATTTACGATCGAACCGCTGATCCTCGGGCACGCTCAAGAGCAGCTGCGGCTCTTCGTGAAAGTTTCGCTGTACGCTCACAGAGCAACATCCTACTCGAAAAGTTTTCGAGTAGGATGTTTTGCGCAGTTCAGACTCGAAAAATTCCTTTCGAGTAGCTTTCGAGTAGCTTTTCTAGCTGTCCTTAGGGGCGGGTCTGGCCGGTGCCCTGAAGGATCCACTTGGTGGAAGTCAGCTCCGGCAACGCCATCGGGCCGCGCGCATGTAGCTTCTGGGTGGAGATGCCGATTTCGGCGCCCATGCCGTAGACCTCACCATCGGTAAACGCGGTGGAGGCGTTGAGCATCACGGCGGCTGCGTCGACCTCGTTGGCAAAGGTCATGAGCACATCGGCGTCCTGGGCAGCGATGGCCTCTGTGTGGCCGGTGGTGTACTCGGCGATGTGTGCGATGGCCCCGTCGACGCCCTCAACGACCTTGGCGCAGATATCCATGGAGAGGAATTCCTCGCGCCACTCTTCATCAGTAGCCTCCACGGCGTCCTTGACGCCGAAGGCCTCGAGTTCCTTCACATCGCCGTGGATGGTGACCCCCGCCTCCTGGAGGGAGGTGATGATGCGGAGCTTGGCATCGTCGGCAAGCGCGGCGTCGATGAGCACGCACTCGGTGGAGTTACACACGGAGGTACGCCGGGTCTTGCCGTTGATGACCATGTCGATCGCTTTGTCCAGGTCCGCGGAAGCATCGACGTAGAAGTGGCAGTTACCGGTTCCGGTCTCGATAGCAGGAACGGTGGCGTTTTCCACCACCGCGTTGATGAGACGGGCACCGCCGCGCGGGATGACCAGATCCACCAGGCCACGGGCGGTGATGAGGTCCTGCACGGAATCGTGGGTCTCACAGGGCAGAAGCTGCACGCCCTCGCGCGGGAGGTCGAACTCCACCAGGGTGTCCTGAAGCAGCTCCACGAGCTTGGCGTTGGAGTTCTTCGCGGACTTGGAACCGCGCAGCAGCGGCACGTTGCCGGACTTCAGCGCCAGGCCGAAGGCGTCGACGGTGACGTTCGGGCGCGCCTCGTAGACCATGCCCATGACGCCGAGCGGCACGCGCACCTGCTTCATCTGGATGCCGTTATCCATGGTGCGGCCCTGCAGGATCTCCCCCACCGGGTCCTGGAGGGAGGCTACCTGGCGCAAGCCGCCAGCAATACCCTCGATGCGGGCAGCGTCAAGCGAAAGGCGGTCGATGAGGGACTCAGACATGCCGTTAGCACGGCCGGCCTCAATATCGCGCTGGTTGGCGGCGAGGATGTCCTCAGTGTGCGCGATGAGATTCTCCGCCGCACGGTTGAGGATCTCATTCTTGCGCGGGGTAGGCAGCTGCGCGAACTGGGGTGCTACCGCCTTGGCGGCGCGGGCTTGGGACAAAACTTCTTCACGTTCGGTAGTGCTCATGCCATACCAGCGTACGGAAGAAGCGCGAGCCCGTCAGGGTTTTCTTGTGAAATAGACCAAGGATCCTACCAGCGCGAAGACAGGAAAGACGAGCCACGCCTGCGACCAGTGCGCAAGAGAGTCGAGCAGGAGGAATGCAAGGACCGCAAGGATGCCGACGATGACGAAGATATTACCGTTTCTTTTATTCATAAAACGGAATATACAACGATTTATTACTATGCGCAGCGCACGAGGGGTTTAATACCCGATTTCGCGGCGGCGCTCGGCCGCGGCACGCAAGCGCTCGGCGCGCTTTTTCTTTTCCCCTTCGGAAAGCTCGTCGAAGAGCTCTTCATCCGACTCGCTAAAGTTCAGCACGCCGCGCGCAGCCCAGGACGCGAAGAACGCGATGACGGGCGAAATCCAGAAATAGCTCCAATCAAAGACGAAGAGGCCTAGGAAAAGCGCGATCATCGCTACCGACCAGATGACGGAATCCGCTATTTGGACCTTACGGCCGCGGGAGAGCATCTCCTGCAGTTCCGCCTCGTGGCGGCTAGCGGGTGCGGTGGCGTTTGGGGTGGAAAGCTCCGGCAAGTCTGCGAAAAGCTTGGCCACTTCCCCACGGGTGCGCGCTGCGGCAGCTTCACCGGTACGTTGCTCAAATTCATCGGGGCCCAACGCGCCGTTGACGAAGTGCTGGCTCAACTTCTCTAGGGCCTCGGAACGCTCCGCATCACCAACGCGGATGTCTGGGTTCTCCATTAATAACCTGCCTTCGGGTCAACCCAAGTTGGCAGCGGCTCCCCCGACGCGAAAGCCTTGGCCACTTTGACGGTGTGCGCACCGATCTTTTCGCGCACGGAGCGCTGCGTATTAGCAATGTGCGGGGTGATGACCACGCGCTTGTCCTGCCACAGCGGGTGATCCTCCGGGAGCGGCTCAGGGTCGGTGACGTCGAGCGCAGCACCAGCAATCTCCCCGGAGTCCAAAGCAGCAACGAGGTCCTCGGTATTGATGAGCGGGCCACGGCCGACGTTGACCACAACCGCGTGGGAAGGCATTTGTTTCAAGGCTTCCGCGTCCACCATGTGGCGGGTTTCCGGGGTCAGCGGCGCAATGAGGACAAAGTAGTCCGCCTTCGGCCAGACCTTCTCCACCTCAGCGATGGGATAGGTCTCATCCGCGCCCTCGACGGGGTTGCCGGAGCGATTGACCGCGATGATGCGCGGGCCAAAGCCGGAGAGCATCGTAATTAACCGCTTGCCAATTCCGCCCGCACCGATGATGGCGACAGTCTTGTCGTCGTAGAGATAGGAAGTGTGCGCCTCCATCTCAGCATAGGAATCGAAGGTGCCGTTGACGCGACGGTGCGCATGCAGCTGCGCCAAGAGCAGCGCGATGGTGGATTCCGCCACCGTGCTGTCATAAACTCCGGCCGCATTCGACCACGGCACCGTACTGTCCTTCATCACGTCAAGGACATGGTCCACGCCCGCTGATGGAATCTGGACGAAGCCGATATTCTCCGGGAGTGGGTCCGGGAAATCGGTGCCGTCACCGGTGTAGATGAGGAAGGAGGCGTCGGAAAGCGCGGCGCGTTCAAACCCCGCAGCGTCCAACACCGCGATGGTCTCCTCCCACGGCTTCGGTTCAATGGCGTACTTCATGAAATGTCCTCCCTTAGTATCCGGCATCCGGGTCCACGCGCGTGGGCATGGGTTCGCCGTGCTCCCACGCAGCGGCGTTGGCGTTGAAGATAGCACCCATGTGGTGCTGGGCCACCTGGAAAGATGCGCCCATATGGGGCGTCATTGTGGCATTCGGAAGGTCATACAGCGGGTGGCCATCCGGCAGCGGCTCCGGGTCCACGACCTCCAGGCCGGCACCGGCAATCTGGCCTGTACGCAGGGCCTCCACGAGGTCATCGGTGACGACCGTGCTTCCACGGCCAACGTTAATAAAGAGCGCCGAGTCCTTCATGGCACGGAAAACTGAGGCATCGAAAAAGTGCTCCGTCTCCGCTGTCGCCGGCAGAATACTCACCACGAAATCCGCGTCACCCCACACCTCATCCACGCGCTCGATGGGGAGGGTGGCATCCGCGCCTTCCACTGTGCGGCCCGAACGATTCACCGCGGTGATGTGCGCGCCGAAGGGCTTCAGATACGCAATGAGCTGCTTTCCGATTCCTCCCGCGCCCACAATCACGACTCGCTTCGGCCCCTGCTGGTCATAGAGCCACGCCTGGGACTCATCAAGTTCCTGCGCCACCGACCACGTCTTGGCCAGGGCAAACGCCTTGTGATGGTGTGCTTGGGAGAGCAAGAGGCCCAGCGCGGATTCCGCCACCGGTTTGGCAAAGGCCCCGGCGGAGTTACACCACGGCACCCCATCAGGCTGGATGATGCCGGCTTCGATGAAGTGATTGACGCCCGTGAAGCAGTACTGCACCCACTGGATATTCTCCGGAAGCTCCGGAACCTCCGACACGTCGGAAGAGGTGTTGATGAAGACCTCGGCCTCAGCAAGGCTCTCCACGCGCTCATGCCCGGCCTCCTCGATATCCCGAACGGTGGGTTCCCACACGTCCGGCCCCATGTAATAGCGCATCAGATACGGGAGGCGAAGTTGGACAGGTAGTCTGCGTGCACCACGGGGCGGCGCAGGTCCTCGGGAAGTTCATCCGTGTGCTTGCCCAAGAGGCTGCGCAGCGTCTGCGAGTCATAGCCCACCTCGCCGCGGCCAATGACTTGGCCCTTCGGGCCCATAATGTCGACGATCTCGCCTGCGTTGAACTCGCCCTTAATATCAGTCAGTCCCACGGCCAGCAGGGAGTTGCCGCCGCGCACCACGGCCTCCATCGCGCCTTCATCTAGACGCAGGGAGCCGCCGGCATCGGCACAGTAGAGCGCCCAGAACTTCCAGGCGGAGAGGCGGCGCTCCTCACGAGTGTGGAAGACGGTGCCCACGGAGGCGTCGTCAAGCGCCTGCCCGATGTTGTCCGTCGACGTCAGCAGCACCGGGATGCCGCCACGGGTGGCCAGGCGGGCAGCGGACACCTTGGTGGCCATACCGCCGGTACCGACCTTGCCGCCGTCACCGGCCACAACTGCCTTAAGGTCCTTACCGGTGCGCACCTCTTCGACGAACTTGGCGTCCGGCTCCGCCGGGTTCTTGTCATAGAGGCCATCCACGTCGGAGAACAGGAAGAGCGCGTCCGCGCCGACGAGATTGGCCACGAGCGCGGAGAGGCGGTCGTTATCACCAAAGTGCATCTCGGAGGTCGCCACGGTGTCATTCTCGTTGACGATGGGCACCGTGCGCATCTGGCGCAGGCGGTCAATGGTGCGCTGGGCGTTGCGGGCACGTTCGCGCTTGCCGACGTCCGACGCCGTCAACAGCACCTGTCCAATGGTGCGGTTGTAGCGTGCAAAGGACACGCCCCACTCGTACGCGAGGTGGACCTGGCCGACTGCCGCCGCTGCCTGCTTGGTGGCGAGGTCAGTTGGGCGCTGTGTCAGGCCCAAGGGGCCCATGCCGGCAGCCACCGCACCGGAGGAGACGATGATGATGTCGGAGACATTCATGCGGGCACACACAGCATCAACGATCTTGTCGATCTTCTCCGTGGAGGTCACAAAATCGTCGCGCGTGAGCGAGGAGGAACCGATCTTGATGACGATGCGCTTGGCCTTTGCAATCTGATCACGCAGCGGGGAGGAGAAGCCGCTGGATTTATCCGAGAGCGTGGGGGTCTCCGGATAATCCACGTCCGGTGTTGGCCCCTCGAAAGGTTCGAGAGGGAGAGGATAGTCGAGCTGGTTGTCTGGTTCAGTTGACATAAAAGCTCAGTATACCGGCCTAGCCCTGCCAGCGATCGCGGTTCGCGGACTCGCGCGTGATCTCCTCATCCGTGCCGTAATCGAACTCATCCACCAAACCACGGCGCGCCTGGGAAGCGCGCTTGCGCTCTGCGGCGGAGACGCGCTCGGTGCTCATGAGGCGAGCATCCTGGCCGCGGCCGGCATCCGTGGCGCGGCCGCCTGCCATCGGCTCGTACTCGAAGGTGATATCCCCGATGGTCACCGGGCAGCCTTCCTCCGCGCCCATCTTGTGCAGCTCGGCCTCCACGCCGGCCTTGGCCAGGCGGTCGGCGAGGTAGCCCACGGCTTCGTCGTTCTCGAAGTCCGTCTGGCGGATCCAGCGGTCGATCTTCTCGCCCTCAACGATGAAGCCGCCCTCCACCTCCGGGTCCTTGGTGATGGTGAAGTCGGCGAAACGTCCCTTCTTCTTGCCCACGGACTTCGGCTGGATGATGGTGTGGTTCTTATCTGCCTTAGCCTTCGGCTGGGCCTTGCGGTGCTCGTTGACCATCTCCATGAGCTTGTACTTGAGCGGGTCCAGTCCCTTGCGCGCCACCGCGGAGATGATGAAGACCGGCCAGCCGAACTTTTCCTCAAGGTCGTCCTTGACAAATTCAGCGAGCTCCTCCGCCTCCGGCACATCGGCCTTATTGAGGATGATGACGCGCGGGCGCTCGCGCAGGTCACCGAGGCCGTTGTCTTCCTCCAGCAGCTCCTGGTACTTGGCCAGCTCGTTCTCGAGAGCCTCAATATCGGAGACGGGGTCGCGGCCGGGCTCAATCGACGCGGTGTCCACCACGTGCGCCAGCACCGCGGTGCGCTCAATGTGGCGGAGGAAGTCCAGGCCTAGGCCCTTGCCTTCGGCTGCGCCTGGAATAAGACCCGGCACATCGGCCATGGTGAAGGACTCGTTTCCCATGTCCACCACGCCCAAGTTGGGCTGGAGGGTGGTGAAGGGATAATCACCAATCTTTGGCTTCGCGGCCGAGAGCACCGAAATCAGCGAGGATTTACCCGCCGACGGGAAGCCCACCAGGCCAACGTCCGCCATGGACTTCAACTCCAGAACCAGCTCACGTGCCTCACCGGGCTCGCCCTGCAGCGCAAACCCCGGGGCCTTGCGCGCCGCCGATGCCAGCGCCGCGTTGCCCAGACCGCCATAGCCGCCCTCGGCTGCAACAAATCGGGTACCGGGAACAGTGAGGTCCGCGAGCATCTCGCCCTCTTCGGTGTAGACAACGGTGCCGGCTGGCACCTCGAGGATCAGATCCTCGCCACGCGCACCGTTGCGCATATCGCCAGCGCCGTTGCCGCCTCGCTCCGACTTGATGTGCGGGCGGTAGTGAAAATCCATGAGGGTGTGGATCTGGGTAGAGACCTCGAGGAGAATGTCTCCGCCGTGACCGCCGTTGCCGCCATCGGGGCCGCCGAGCGGCTTGAACTTCTCGCGGTGGACGGACGCGCAGCCGTGGCCGCCGTCGCCTGCCTGCAGGTGCAATACCACTCGGTCAATGAATCGTGCCATGCCCGCTAGTGTAATGGTTCCGACCATGCCAACCTAGTCAGCCTCCTCCGTCGAGCGACAGAAAACGCCAAAATCCCGAGCTCCACATATCGGGATGCTCGGGACCTAAGACTACAAGCTCTTAAGCGGTGGCCTCTGCGGCTACCTCTTCGGCCGGCACGATGTTGACCATGCGGCGGCCGCGCTTGGTGCCAAACTCGACGGAGCCGGCAGCGAGAGCGAACAGGGTATCGTCGCCGCCGCGACCAACGTTCTCACCCGGGTGGAACTTGGTGCCGCGCTGACGCACGATGATCTCGCCGGCCTTAACCTGCTGACCACCGAAGCGCTTGACGCCGAGGCGCTTGGACTCGGAATCGCGACCGTTGCTGGAGCTGGAAGCACCCTTCTTGTGTGCCATGTGGTTTCCCCTCCTTCAGGGATGGATTAGAGCCGGTTAAGGCTTACTTGATACCGGTGATCTTCAGCGTGGTCACCGGCTGACGGTGGCCCTGACGCTTCTTGTAACCAGTCTTGTTCTTGTACTTGAGGATGTCGATCTTCGGGCCCTTGCCCTGCTCGACAATTTCTGCGGAGACAGAGACCTTCTCCAGGTCAGCTGCCTTCGACTTGACGGTTGCGCCATCGACGAGCAGAACCGGGGTGAGAGCAACGGAGGAACCCGGCTCACCCTCGATCTTCTCGACCTTGACGAGGTCACCTTCAGCAACCTTGTACTGCTTGCCGCCGGTCTTGACGATCGCGTACATAGAGGGCTACCCCTTATCTAAACTCGGCTCGTCAGCGGCTGGGTGATGCCACCGACGAATGGACATTGGACAATTGCGTTCAGACCACAAGCCGCGAGAGACGCGCGAAAACCGCATTCGTCCCGTCCAGCGCATTCATGGTCTAAACAGCGACTGTCAAAGACTACCCCGTCAGGTGCCGAAAAGGCAAAACGCTCCTTTCTAGCGCGAGCTGCGGCGGGTGACACGGCGCCTACCACGCCCACCCCTGCGGCTTGCCGACGCCCCCTTGGCCCCAGCCTCCTTCTTCCGTGCGGGGGTCTCCTCCCGCTTCTGGGTCGCCGAGGACTGTGGAGTCTCCGCCACGATAGTCGGCTGCTGGGCGCTCATCGTGCGGCGCACCGCGCGGCGACGACCGCGACCGCGGGTGTTACGCGCGGACGCACTGTCAGTCTTTTCAGATTCCTTGACCGCGGCAGTGTTGTTTGCCTGCGCCTCCGACTTCGTCGTTGCCTCTGACTCCTGGTCGAAGTCCTCGCGCTTCGGGCGCACGTCCGAGCGCGAGTTACCACGCGTGCGGCGCTTGCGGCGTGGCGACTTTTCGAATTCCTCGACGGCTTCCTCGTAAGTCTTGCGCGAGCGCTGCTGTGGCTGCTCTTCGTGCGACGTGTCCTGTGTGGACGCGGAGCGATCAGCCTTCTCCTCGGACTTACGCGACGTGCGCGTTGCCCGGCGCGGCTTGCGGGATCGCTTCGACTTCTTCGGCGTCATGCTCTCCGCCACGGCATAGCCAATGGACGCGCTGTCCGGTGTGCCAGCTTCGACCTCGTCGCCGCCAACGTGGTCGACAGCGTCGTCGTCTGAGTCGACGACGACCACGTTGGCCACAAGCTCCTCGAGTGCGGAGTCCTTGCTGCCACGCGCACCCTCGAATGATTCGATGTCGTCTGTGTCGCGAACGGCAGTGTTTTCTACCTCGTCATCATCATGTCGATGCATCCGCACGGCGGCCGGGTGCTGCTTCGGATCGCGGTGCGGTGCACGGCGCTCCTTGCGGCCGCGGCGCTGCGGCTTGGAGTTCTCCTCCTCCGGTTCCTCATCGACCGGGTACTCATGGATGATGATTCCGCGACCGTTGCAGGCTTCACACTCAGTTGAGAAAGTTTCGATGAGGCCGGTGCCCACCCGCTTGCGGGTCATCTGCACTAGGCCTAGCGAGGTCACCTCGGAGACCTGGTGGCGGGTGCGGTCACGGCCCAGGGCTTCCTTGAGGCGGCGCAGGACGAGGTCCTGGTTTTCTGGCAGCACCATGTCGATGAAGTCGACGACGATCATGCCGCCCATATCGCGCAGGCGCATCTGGCGCACAATCTCTTCGGCTGCTTCGAGGTTGTTGCGGGTAACGGTCTCCTCAAGGTTGCCGCCGGAACCTGTGAACTTACCAGTGTTGACGTCGATGACGGTCATGGCCTCAGTGCGCTCGATGATGAGCGTGCCGCCGGACGGCAGCCACACCTTGCGGCTGAGAGCCTTGTGCAGCTGTTCGTCAATTCGGTAGGTGCTGAAGGCATCCTCTCCATCGTGTTCGCGGGAGTCGTAGCGCACCACGCGATCCGCCAGGTCATGCGCCATGGAATCGACGTAGGCGCGCACTGTGTTGTAGGAGCGCTTGCCATCAACAACAAGCGTGCTGAAGTCCTCATTGAAAAGGTCTCGCACAACTTTGATGAGCAGATCCGGCTCCTCATACATCGTCACCGGCTTAGCACCCTTGGTGGCCTTTTCGTGAGCGGCGCGAGCACTGATGTCCTCCCACAGGGAGTGCAGGCGGTTGACGTCGGTAGCAATGTCCTCTTCCGGGACGTTTTCCGCGGCGGTGCGGATAATGGCGCCGCCATCGCCCGGAATGACGCGCTCCAGAATGCCTTTGAGGCGCTTGCGCTCCGGTGCCGGAAGCTTACGGGAAATACCTGCGCTGCGCCCACCCGGGACATAGACCAGGAAGCGACCAGCCAGGGAAATCTGGGTTGTCAGGCGCGCACCTTTGTGGCCGATCGGATCCTTAGCCACCTGGACCAGAATCTGATCCCCCGACTTCAGGGCGTTCTCAATCTTGCGGCCGCGCCCACCAATGCCGAGCGCGCGCCAGTCGACGTCCCCCGCGTAGAGCACGCCATTTCGCCCCTGTCCGATATCGACAAAGGCAGCCTCCATCGAGGGCAAGACGTTCTGAACGCGGCCCAGGTAGATGTTGCCAATCTGGGAGGGGTGCGATTCGGTCGTGACAAAGTGCTCGACAAGGAGGTCATCTTCCAAGACTCCGACCTGGGTGATGATTCCGGCACCGTCGGTGCGCTGCTTATCGCGCACCACCATCGTGCGCTCCACCGATTCCCGGCGAGCCAGGAATTCAGCTTGGGAGACGATGTGCTGGCGCTCGCGGCCCTTCTCACGTAGCTCAGCGCGGCGGCGGCGTTGGGCTTCGATGCGGGTCGAGCCCTTGATGGCCTTGGGTTCGTCGATAAGCTCGGCCCCACGGCCCTCAGCACCGCGCCCACGTGAGGTGCCGCGGCTGCCGCGGCGGCGACCGCGCTGCTGCGGCGACGATGCTGCGTCTTCGTCAGAACCATCGGCGCTATCCAGTACCTCTGGCTTCTGACGCTTCGGCGTCGGGGCGGCCTTCGGCGCCATGAAGACTGGTGCGTACTCGTAGACCTCCGGTTCCTCCTCCGGCATCGGCGTAATCAGCGGGGTGAGGTCATCCTCGTCGAAATCATCGCCGGATTCGGCGAGTGCCTCGTGCAGCATCTCAGCGTCGACCTTGTCCACGATCTGGGAGATTTCATTGTCAACGTTCTTGCGCACGCGTTCGCGCAGCTTTTCCTCGTCCTCGCTCAGCTGCTCGGGCTGCTCGAGCTGTTGTGGCTGTTCCGCAACGTTATCCGCGGAGTCCTCCGGCTGGCTGAACAACTCCTCCTTCGCGGGCTCCTGCTTCTGCGGCTTATCCTTTTGAGGCTTATCCTTCTGGGGCTTTGCGGTCTCAGCTTCTTTCGCTGCTTTCTCCGTCTTGTCAGCCTTGGCAACGCGCTTCGCCGCGCGCTTGGCCCGCTTCTTCGGGGCAGTCTTCGCTGGCTTTTCCTCGGCCGATGCCTCTGTGGCTGCGGCCACTTCGTCGGTGACAGTCTCAGCCTTGGTGTGGGTGGTGGGGGCGAGGGACTCGATGAGTTGGCCAATCTCCTCTGGTGAGGCGGAGGACTGCGCCGACTTCTTCATACCCATATCCACAAACTGCGCCACCAACTCCTTGGAGGCCACGCCCAGTTGCTTAGCTAGGGCGTACAGGCGGGTTTTGGGCGCAAGTGCGTCACGGTCAATCCCCGCTACCGCTGCTGCCAGAGTCGATTCACTGCGTACTTCTTCTTTTTTCTTGGATGCCATGAACGGCTAATCTCCCGACGTCTGCTCACCCCGGGCGCAGGTTGCCGCCACACGGTGGTGAGACTTTATAAAACTCTTTGCTTCAGTATTCAGTTATATGAGTATCTGTGCCTTCCATTCTGGCACAGATTTCAGTGTAAGCCACATGTTAGTATCGCCGCTATGTCCGAGCTGGAACATAGAAACACACCCGCTACCCCAGCACGGCGTGAATCTGCGCCGCGCACGGTGGCTCAGGCCCGTGCCCGCAACGAGATTGCGATGCGGGATATCATCACCGTTGCCGTACCGGCGGGCATCGCGTCCGGTCTTCGCGCTGTTGACTTCCCCTACCCCTACGCGGTGCCGGTCTATGCGGTGCTGTGGATCGCCATGGCCTACGGCGCCATCCGCATCATTCGCAGCAAGCCGAAGTTCGTCCAAGCTGCGCAAGAAGAGTACCGGGCGGGCGATTACCCCGTTCTCGCCTACTTTCTGCCCGTCCTTGCTCTCTTCTCCCCTCTCATCGTTGAGGGAATTAGGTCCACCGGGATTGTCGGCGATATCTCGCTCAACCCCATCCTGAGCGCCGCCGGGCTTACTGCCCTCTCCATCCCCGCGTTCATCATCGGCGGCCGCGCTTTCGGTACCACCTCCTACCGAGTGGGCAGGCGCCGCATCAAGGCCATCACCGAACAAGAAAGCCTCGAGGGCGTCACCCAAGAAAGCGTCGCAGCAGTTCAGGCCCACCCGGAGGTGCTGAGCGGACTCGTAGCCGCCGGCGCCGTCACGGGCAATACCACGACTATCCCGGCGCTGGGTAAGTTGCTCGGCTACGACGAGGGGCTCGAGGATGAACTGCGCGAGCTCGAGAAGGCCGGCGTGGTGAAGCTGCCTGGTCTCATCCAGTGGAGTGGTGAGCGGACCTTTAACATCACTCTGACCGAAGCTGGCGTGCGCAGCATCGACGCCGCGCGCACGCGCTAGCGCGGAAGAGTGGCATCTCCCGGGAAGAGTTTCGGACCAATCCACAGCATGAAATAGACCAGACCAACGAGGACTGGAATCTCAACAAGGGGACCAATCGTTCCGGCAAGGGCTTGAGCAGACATCGCTCCGAAGGTGCCGATGGATACTGCAATGGCAAGTTCAAAGTTATTTCCTGCTGCAGTAAACGCCACGCTGGCAGACTGCGCATAGTTCATACCAACGGCCTTTGCCACGCCCAGCGACAATACAAACATGCCTACGAAGTAGATAACCAGCGGCACGGCCACGCGTACTACCGCTACTGGCTGCTCCACAATGTGCTCGCCCTGCAGGGAAAATAGCAACACAATTGTGTACAGCAGACCAATCATGGCCAGTGGTGATACGGCCGGGAGGAAGCGGTTCTCAAACCATTCCCGTCCTTTTACCTTTTCGCCCCAGACGCGAGACAGCACACCCAACAGGAGCGGGATGCCCAAGAAGACGAGCACGGACTTCACAATGGCCCAGAAGGAAAAGTCAACACTTGTCACATCCAGTCCCAACCAGCCGGGGAGGACGCGAAGGTAGAACCAGCCCAGAACACCGAACATGGCGACCTGGAAGATGGAGTTGAGGGCGACAAGCACAGCCGTTGCTTCGCGGTCAGCGCACGAGAGGTCCGACCACACAAGCACCATGGCAATACAGCGCGCAAGGCCCACAATGATGAGGCCGGTACGCAGCTCCGGCTGGTCTGCCAAGAACAGCCACGCCAGGGTAAACATTAACGCCGGCCCCACCAGCCAGTTGAGGACAAGCGATACCGCCATGAGGCGGCCATCCGTGGCAATTTCCTTGGTCTTCTCGTAGCGGACCTTGGCCAAGGGCGGATACATCATGACGAGGAGGCCAATGGCGATCGGGATGGAAATCCCGTCCACTTCAACGGCCCCTAGGGCTTGGCCAATTCCGGGAATGAAGTGGCCAATGAGCAGTCCGGCGGCCATCGCCAGAATAATCCACACGGGTAAAAATCGGTCAAGAAAAGACAACTTCGGGCGCTGCGGAGCGGCCATGCCTTCCCTCCTTCTAGCTTGAATAGAACGTGATACGAACATTCAATGTACAGAACATATTGATAGGCGTCAATATGACGCTGGGGGCGAAGATAGCTCCTATACTGATCACATGGCTTCCTCTTCCACGCCCGAGACCAGTGTGCCCGGCACTGAGTGCTGCTCCTTAAGCATGGGCCCACTCAGCGACGCCGAGGCGATGCATTTTTCGCAGCAATTCAAAGTCCTCGCAGACCCAGCCCGCCTTCGTCTGCTGTCCATTTTGTGCGAGGAAGGCTGCGGTCCAATGAGCGTCACGGAGCTCACCGAGCTCACTGCGCTGAGCCAGCCCACGGTCTCCCACCACTTAGCACGTCTGCGGGAGGCCGGCCTGTTATCCAAACAGCAACGCGGCCGCACCGTCACCCACCAGGTGCACAAAGACGCTTTTGCGGCCTTGCGCACGCTGCTGTCATTCGACTAACCGGCGCCTGACCTGTTCTGCGCTCAAGCACACAGGTCGGGGTTCAGTAGCAGAAATGACAAAAGCCCGAGCAGTTCAAATGCTCGGGCTTTAGTGCGCGCTAGACGCGGTGAACTTCTTTAGAGGTTCGGGAACCAGATGGAGATCTCGCGCTCAGCGGACTCCGGGGAGTCGGAACCGTGGACGACGTTCTCGCCGACGGTCAGAGCGAAGTCACCGCGGATGGTGCCCGGGGTGGCCTTCTCTACTGGGTGGGTGCCACCGGCAAGCTGGCGCCATGCGGCGATAGCGGACTCGCCCTCGACGATGCCAGCAACCAGCGGTGCGGAGGTGATGAAGTCAACGAGCTCACCGAAGAACGGCTTGTCCTCGTGCTCGGCGTAGTGCTTCTTGGCGGTCTCCTCGTCGGCGACGCGCAGATCCATGGCGACGAGCTTCAGGCCCTTGCGCTCAATGCGGGAGATGATCTCGCCCACGTGGCCGTTCTTCACGCCGTCCGGCTTGATGAGAATGAGTGTACGTTCAGTCATACGGCACATAGTACAGGTAAGCCGTGCCCGCGTCCGCGCAGAGGGCCATTAAGTGAGGCGTCGCACGATTTCTTCGGCGCGCTCATGGCTGGTGCCGCGGAACCACATCTGAACCTGGCGCACGGCGGTGCCGAACTGGCCGTTATCGAGCAAGCCTTGGAGCTCCTCGCGGTGCCAGCCCTCAAGGTCCTCAAACTGGACTGGGCGCTGCTCACTCTGGTGTTTAAGCATTCCCACGACAAGGAAAATGAAGGCGGGAACGAGCAAAGCGAGCGGAAGTGCATAGCCGCCATTGACAATCTTGGCCACGACAGCGGCGAGACAAAGAAGTGCAGAGAGACCGTAGAGAAGGTAGCGCATGCCCGCTAGTCTAGCGCGTTCAGTGTGGAGTCTAGCCACATACGCGAGCTCATGAGCAGGCGCTTTGCTGCGGCTGTGTGCGGGGCCCAGAGTTCAAAAGCGTGAACGCCACCTTCGACGACCTCGCACTGCGTAGGCACGCCAGCTGCCTCGAGGCGCTCAGCATAGTCCAGGATCTCGCCATAAAAGAGCTCGCTGTGCCCGGCGTAGAGCCAGGCAGGTGGCAATCCAGTGAGGTCCGCACGGCGGCCAGGCACGGCATAGGGCGCAGTCGGGTCATCCTGCACGTAGTAGCGCCAGGCCAGCGCATTGGAATCTGCGTCCCAGATGACGTTGCGCTCGTCGGACGCGGCGCGGTCATCGAGCATGGGGCAGAAAAGCCACTGCCCCACCGGCTGGGTTCCGCCCTCGTCCAGAAGGCGCTGGCACAGAGCCGCAGCAAGCCCGCCGCCAGCGCTTTGGCCGCCAATGACGATGCGGTCGGCGCGCACCCCAAGCTCATCCGCATGGTTAAGGAGCCAGTGGTGGGCCGAGTGGACGTCGTCAAGCGCAGCGGGGTACGGATGCTCCGGGGCGAAACGATAGTGCGGTGCCACCACCGTCACGCCCAGCTGCGCGGCGGTGTCCTTGAGGTGCTTCACGTCCTGGCGGGGATGACCCATGAGCAGGCCGCCGCCATGAATCCACAGCACCACGGCGCGGGGGTTATCCGGCTCATAAATGGTGGCTCGGATGTCGCGGTTCTTCACGCGGCGGGTGCGCACACCGTGAATGTACGGCGCAGGCCACAGCGCCGGGACGACGCGGCCGGCGCGGCGGATGAGCGGATTCGTCGGATCGAACAATGACATGACTGCCGCACCCGCGCGCAGTTCCGGCCGGATATACACCGCTTAGTCCCCTACTTCTCGTTGAGGTGCTGCGTGGTGAGGTAGCCGCGCTCCATGCGGGCCACGATGACGGAGCGCATATACGCTGCCAGCGCCCAGAGAAGGGCAAAGATGATGAAGATGGTGGCTACCGACCAGTGGATCATAAAGCCCAGCACGATTCCGATGATGTGAAGAACAATCTGTGCGCCGACAATCCACGGCTTGTTCATGAACGGGAAGGACGCCAGCAACAGCACCATAAAACCAATGACCACGCCGTAGTTGAACGGGGTCCACAGGGTGCCATCATAAAGCTTGTACAGCATGGGCAGAGCGAGGACGAGTGTGAGCAGCTCCAACGTCAGGGAGCTGGCCACGACCATGCCTCCAAATTGCTTGAGCGGGTCCTTCGTGGGGGCTTGGCCAAGGCCGAGGGGGCCAATTTCCTCCTCGGGAATAGGCTTGCGGGAACTCATGCGGGCTCCTTTCCAAAGAGTGCGCGGGCATCGCCGGCGGTGACGACCGAGCCGGTGATGATGATTCCGGAACCGGACTGGACGTCGGCGTCCTCAGCCAATTCCACGGCTTGGGCATAGGCACCAGGCAGATCGGGATCAACATAGACGCGTTCCTCGCCGAAGATATCGCGAGCGAGCTCCGCCAGCTCATAGGCGTCGCGGGCGCGTGGCGAGGCGTTCTGTGTGATGACAACCTCCGTGAGCACGGATTCTAAGGCGGTGAGGATGCCGGCGGCATCCTTGTCGGTGAAGATGGACACCACGCCAATGAGGCGCGCGAAGTCGAAGTCGCGGTCGAGAGCTGCGGCTAGCGCCCTCGCGCCGTGCGGGTTGTGGCAGGCATCGAGGAAGGTTGTCGGGCTGGTGCGCACGCGCTCTAGGCGTCCCGGTGACACAGCCTTGGCAAAGCCGGTACGTACGGACGCGATGTCGATGGGGTTGCCTGACGACGCCCCGAAGAACGCCTCCACCGCCGCCAGCGCCACGGCCGCGTTCTTGGCCTGGTGCTCGCCGTGCAGCGGCAGGAAGATGTCTTCATAGAGACCACCCAGGCCCTGGATGGTGAGCTGCTGGCCACCCACCGCAATGCGGGATTCCAGCGCAGCGAATTCGGATCCGGCGCGGGCCACACCGGCGCCGACGTCCACGGTGCGCTGCAGGATAACGCGCATGGCCTCGGGGTCCTGTTCAGCAACAATGGCGATGTTTTCGCCCGGGGTGATGACATCGTCGGCGTCATGCTCGCGAGCCTTGATGATGCCAGCCTTCTCACCGGCAATCTCCGTGATGGTGCCGCCCAGGTAGTCAGTGTGATCCAGGCCTACTGGCATCACCACAGCGACTTCGGCGTTAACCACGTTGGTGGCATCCCACGTGCCTCCGAGGCCGACCTCGACCACGGCGACGTCGATAGGCGCATCAGCAAACGCTGCATAGGAAATGCCCACGAGTACCTCGAAGGTGGACATGGGAATGTCCGAGCGGGAATCCACCATCTCCACGTAAGGCTGGATCTCGCGCCAGATGCGCACGAAATCGCGCGGGTGGATGGGGTGGCCGTCAATGCCAATGCGCTCGGTGACCAACTGCAGGTGTGGGCTGGTGACCAGGCCCACGCGGCGGTGGAAAGAGCGCAGAAGCGAATCGATCATGCGCGCGGTCGAGGACTTCCCGTTGGTGCCGGCCACCTGGATGACGTGGAAAGAACGCTCCGGGTGGCCCAGGAGATCCATGAGCATCTCGATGCGCTCCAGGCTCGGCGCGATGATGGTTTCCGGGGCGCGGGAGTTGAGCTCCGCGGTGACCTGGGCTAACTCGGCGAGTTCCTCTGGGGAGGCTTGCTCCGGGGCAGCCTCCGCGTAGTCGCCCTCGCCGCCGAGGTTAAGGGTCAGGCCGGAGTCCGTGATTTCGACCGGCCCGCCGTCGGTGCCCTCCGCGAGGGCATCGACAATTTCGTACTCCTCGCGGTTGTTCTCCTCCGCCACTACTTGAGTCCCTCCAGACGTGCAGTGATACGCTCGACCTCTTCCTGGGCCACCTGCTGGCGGGTGCGGATCTTCTCCACCACGGCTTCCGGGGCCTTGGACAAGAATGCCTCGTTGCCCAGCTTCTTACCGGTCTGATCCAGCTCCTTCTGAGCCTTGGCCAAATCCTTTTCCAGGCGCTTGCGCTCGGCTTCCACGTCCACGGCACCGGAGGTATCGAGGGTGACCTCAACGGTGGCCTGGGACAGGCGCACCTCGATGGAGGCAGAGGCGGTAAAGTCCTCGCCCGGCTCGGTGGTGTTGGCCAGGTTGCGGATGAGTTCCTCCTGGTTCTGCAAGTCAGCCGCTGCGAAGTCGAGGCGGCCCGGGACCTTCTGGGAAGGCTTCACGCCCTGGTCGGAGCGGAAGCGGCGCAGCTCGGTGATGAGCTTATCGGCATCCTCGATGCGGCGCGCGGCCACCTCATCCTTCTCCGCGCCACCGTTGGTGTGCTCCTGCGTCGGCCACTGGGCGGTGACGATGGTCTCCCCACCGGTGAGCGCCTTCCACAGAACCTCGGTGACAAACGGCATGGTCGGGTGCAGCAAGCGCAACACTAGGTCGAGCACGCGGCCCAGGACGATTTGGGTGGTGCGTCCGGTGGCCTGCTCCTCGGCGGTGGCAGCGTCGAAGTCACGCGGGATCTGGGTCTTAGCAATCTCCAGGTACCAGTCACACAGCTCATCCCACACGTAGTGGTAGAGCAGCTCGTTGGCCTTGGCAAACTGGTAGTCATCCAGGTAGGCGTCCACCTTGACGCGGACTTCTTCGGCGCGGTCGAGGATCCAGCGGTCGGCGTCGGAAAGCTCCTCGCGTGCCGGAAGCTCCGCCACGCCCGCGCCGTTCATGAGCGCGAACTTCGTGGCGTTGAAGAGCTTGGTGGCGAAATTACGGCCAGCGGCAGCAGCATCCACGGCCAGCGGCAGGTCCACGCCCGGATTCGCGCCGCGCGCCAAGGTGAAGCGCAGGGCGTCCGCGCCATAATCGCGCACCCAATCCATCGGATCAATGCCGTTGCCCAGGGACTTCGACATCTTGCGGCCCTGCTCATCGCGGACCAAGCCGTGGAGGTAAATGTCCTTAAACGGCACCTGCGGGCGGCCGTCCTTACCTTCGCCCAGCAGCTCCGGGGTGTGAGCACCGGCAAAGGTACCGAACATCATCATGCGTGCCACCCAGAAGAACAGGATGTCATAGGCCGTGACCAGCACGTTCGTGGGGAAGAACTTCTCCAAGTCGGCGGTCTTCTCCGGCCAGCCCATGGTGGAGAAGGGCCACAGGGCCGAGGAGAACCACGTGTCCAGCACGTCCGGATCCTGCTCGTAGCCCTCCGGGGCCTCCTCATCGGGGCCGAGGCAGATGATGTCTCGCTGGCCGTCCTCGCCCTCCGGGCCGTACCAGATAGGAATGCGGTGGCCCCACCACAGCTGGCGGGAGATGCACCAATCGTGCATGTCATCGACCCACTCGAAGTAGCGCGGCTCCAGTGCCTTCGGGTGGATGGTGGTATCGCCCTCGCGGACGGCATCGCCGGACATCGTCGCCATCTTCTTGACGTCCACGAACCACTGCAGGCTCAAGCGCGGCTCAATCGGCTCGCCGGAGCGCTCCGAGTGGCCCACGGAGTGGACGTAGGGGCGAATTTCCTTGACAATGCGGCCCTGCTCGCGCAGCGCCTCGCGGATTTCAACGCGGGCTTCCTCGCGCGTCAGGCCATCGAACTGCGTGCCCGTGTTGGCGATGTGGCCGGTGGTGTCCATGATGGTGGGCATGTCCAAGTTGTGGCGCTGGCCCATGGCGTAGTCATTGGGGTCATGCGCCGGGGTGATCTTCACCGCGCCGGTACCGAATTCCATATCGACGTAATCATCAGCAATGATCTTCAGGCTCAGGTCATCGCGGAAGGGGTGCGGCAGTTCCTTGCCCACGAGGTCGGCGTAGCGCTCGTCATCCGGGTGAACGGCGATGGCCACGTCACCCAACATGGTTTCCACACGGGTGGTGGCGACGATGAGGTGCGGTTCATCGTCGTTAAGCGAGCCATAGCGAATGGACACGAGCTCGCCCTCGACGTCCTTGTAGACAACCTCAATATCGGACACGGCGGTCTCCAGCACCGGGGACCAGTTCACCAGGCGGTTGGCCTGGTAAATCATGCCTTCGTCGTAGAGGGTCTTGAAGATGGTCTGGACGGCGCGGGAGAGGCCATCATCCAACGTGAAGCGCTCACGGGACCAGTCCACGGAATCACCGATGGCACGCATCTGGTTCTGGATGGTGCCGCCGTACTGCTCCTTCCACTCCCAGACCTTCTGGATGAATTCCTCACGCTCATAATCCCAGCGCTTCTTACCTTCTTCCTCACGCAGCTTTGCCTCCACCTTGGTCTGGGTGGCAATACCGGCGTGGTCAGCGCCCGGCAGCCACAAGGTGGCATAGCCCTGCATGCGCTTGCGGCGAATGATGGAATCGATCAGAGTGTGGTCCAGGGCGTGCCCCATATGCAGCTGGCCGGTGACGTTCGGCGGCGGCAGCACGATGGAGTACGGCTCGGCCTCTGAGGACGCGTCCGGGGTGAAATAACCAGCGCTTACCCAGCCTTCGTAGAGGTCCTTCTCTACTGCCTGCGGCTCCCAGGACTTGGGAAGCTGGTCCGCGCGGTTGGTGCCAACGAGTTGCTCTTTATTCTGATCAGTCACCTGGCCAACTCTACCCTGTGCGTCAACTGGCACCCGACCCCTGGCTAGAGTAAAGACATGTCGCACATTTCACGTCTTCGAACTCGCCATTTTGCCCGCGCCAAGGAAGAGTCCCAGGCCTTTGCCTGCATGACCAGTTATGACTGCATGACCGCCGGGATTTTTGATGAAGCCGGCATAGATCTCCTGCTCGTGGGCGATTCCCTGGCCAACGTTGTGCTGGGCCGGGAGACCACGTTGTCGTTGACCCTCGATGAGATCATTCCGCTGGCCCGCGCGGTGGTCACGGCCACCTCCCGCGCGTTTGTGGTGGTAGACCTTCCCTTCGGCACTTATGAGGCGGGGCCCGCGCAGGCGCTGGAGTCGGCGGTGCGCGTGATGAAGGAGACCGGCGCGCAGGCCGTGAAGTTGGAGGGCGGTGCGGAGCGCGCTCCGATTATCGCCGCGCTTGTCGACGCCGGCATTCCCGTCTGCGCCCACATCGGTTTCACGCCCCAGCAAGTCCACGCACTGGGCGGGTTCGTGGTCCAGGGCCGCGGTTCGGGCGCCGAGAAGCTTTCGGCTGATGCCCGCGCGCTTGCCGATGCCGGCGCGTTCGCCGTCGTTCTCGAGATGGTCCCCGCCGCCCTGGCGGAGGAGGTCACCAAGGAGCTTCCCATCCCCACCATCGGCATTGGTGCCGGGGCGCAGACCGATGGCCAAATCCTTGTGTGGACCGATGCTTTCGGCCTGGGTGGACCTAAGGCTCCGCGCTTTGTGCGCCGCTACGCAGACCTGCGTGGCGCGCTGCTCAGCGGCGCGAAGGAGTATGTAGCCGATGTCAGCGCCCGCTCCTTCCCTAACGCCGAGGAATCCTTCGAGGACTAGGCTTTATAGTTATGAAAATTCTTCGTACGAAAGCTGAACTGCGGGACTTCCGCGCACCATTAACCGGTTCCATAGGCTTTGTTCCCACGATGGGCGCCCTCCACGAGGGCCATGGTTCCCTGGTGCGTCGCGCCCGCGAGGAGAACGACCACGTCGTCTGTTCCGTCTTTGTCAACCCGCTGCAGTTCACTGACCTCGGTGACTGCGAGGACTACCGCGCCTATCCGCGTGATCTGGACGCCGATGCCGCCTTCCTCGAATCCCTAGGTGCCGATGCCGTCTTTGCTCCCAGCGTGGAGGAGATGTATCCCGACGGAACTCCCCGCGTATGGGTACGCACGGGTGAGATGGGCTCGGTCCTCGAAGGTGCCTCACGGCCGGGCCACTTCGATGGCGTGGCCACGGTGGTCACCAAGCTTTTTAATCTGGTGCGCCCCGACCGCGCCTATTTTGGCCAGAAAGATGCCCAACAGGTGGCGATCCTGCGCCGCATGGTCTCCGATCTCGATCTTCCGGTGGACATCGTCAGTGCCCCGATCGTCCGTGCAGCAGACGGCGTGGCCGAGTCCAGCCGCAATGCCCGCCTGAGCTCTACTGAGCGCGAACAAGCCGTCGCATTGTCACAGTCACTCTTCGCGCTGCGAGATGGCACCTCGCTGGAGGCTGCGCGCGCCCAGCTCGCCTCCTCCCCCGGCGTCACCGTGGACTACCTCACCGTGGTGGACCCCGCCACACTGGAACCCGTGAATGAACAGCACCGGCCCGCCCTGGCGCTGGTGGCAGCGCAGGTGGGGCCGGTGCGGCTCATCGATAATCTCGTGCTAGACGCTTAGTCCTTGAGCAGGTGCGCGACAGCTTCGCGCTCCTCACGCAGCTCCTGCACGGAGGCCTCGATGCGTTCCTTCTGGAAGTCATTGAGCTCAAGCCCCTGGACGATTTCCCACTTGCCATCACGAGCCACCGTGGGGAATCCGGCGACGAGGCCCTCATCCACGCCATAGGAGCCATCGGAGACGACGGCCGCCGTACGCCAATCTTCGGTGCCGTGGATCCAATCGTGCATGTGGTCCACCGCGGCAGACGCGGCGGAAGCTGCCGAAGACTTGCCGCGCACTGCGATGATCTCGGCGCCGCGCTTGGCCACCTTCGGAATCATCTCTTCCTTGTACCAGTCCTCATCCACCTCAGCGTTGGAGAAGGTCAGATCCGGGAACTGGGAGGCGGAGTGGTTGCCCCACACAGCCACCTTAGTGAGCTCCGCGGTGGGCGTGCCGGTCTTGAGGGAAACCTGGCTCTGCGTGCGGTTGTGGTCCAGACGCATGAGTGCGGTGAACTGGCTCGGGTCCAGGTCCGGAGCGCTCTGGGCAGCGATGTAGGCGTTGGTGTTGGCTGGGTTGCCCACGACGAGGACGCGGACATCGCGCGCGGCAACGTCATTAATCGCCTTGCCCTGCACAGTGAAGATGGCGCCATTGGCCTCCAGGAGGTCAGCGCGCTCCATGCCCTTGCTGCGCGGGCGGGAGCCGACGAGGAAGGCAGCCTTAGTGTCCTTGAAGGCCACGTTCGGATCATCGGTGACGGTGATGCCGCGCACCAGCGGGAAGGCGGAGTCATTGAGCTCCATGGCCACGCCCTCAGCCGCGCCGATGGCCTGCGGGATCTCCAGCAGGGCCAGCTCCACTGGGGTGTCCTTGCCGTAGACATCACCAGCGGCGATACGCCACAGCAGCGAGTAAGCGATGTTGCCGGCGGCGCCGGTTACGGTGATCTTCACGGGTTGCGATGCAGTCATGTGTGACATCCTTTCGACGGGGTACTCACCTTCCCACCCTAGTCCCGTTTGCCTTCCCCATGGGGTGTGATTTCACCCCCGAAATACCCAAGATCTCTGTACTTGAGCTCCGCCTACATAGTTTTTCGGCATAGTGGTAGAGAGCGGGCATAACCAGCCACCATTTCCTATGCGCACAAGGACGGGACTTTCATGACCACTGAAACCTCATCGGTCAACTCCGGCTCTGTCGAGCGCGTTATCGATGTTGCGATCGCGGAGTTTTCGGAGCACGGCTTTGCCGAGACCAAGCTAGAGTCCGTATCGAAGCTGTCTGGCATGTCCAAGCGCATGATCCACTACCACTTCGGCGACAAGAAGGGCCTCTACCAGCAGGCCCTCGCCGCCGCTGCCAAGCGCCTCAACCCGCCGGAGGGCAGCCTCGCCGTTGACTCTGCAGTCCCCGTGGAAGGCGTACGCACGCTCGTGGAATGGATGTTTACCCAACACGTAGCGAACCCCGAAGCCATCAAAATGATGACCATGGAGTCCTCACATAGTGTGCTGGATTCCTCGCAGGCGGTTATTGATGTCTCTGAGATTTCCCTCCACCTGGACAAACTCCTCCTCTTGGGTCAGGATTCAGGCGCCTTCCGCCCGGGGATTACCGCCAATGACATCTTCACGTTGATTGCGGCGTTGACGATGTATCGTGTGACCAATCACTCGATGATGAACAACCTGCTGGACATCGACATGCAAAGCCCCACCAACACCGAGGGCATGCACCGCATGGCGGTCGACGCTGTCTTGGCCTTTCTCACCGCCAACATCCCCGACTCGGGCCACCAGTCCTATCTCACACAGACCGAGGCCGAAGTCGGTACCGAGGCCACCCCGCAGGACATCTACTCAACCGAGGCGGACGATAACCTCAACGTCTCCGCTGGGCTTTATGAGGACTAGCACCCCATCAGGACCACAGTAAAGAGATCCTCTGCGCTCAGCTTGTCCTAAAACACCAGGCAGCCACCCAACCTTGCGCACATAGAGCCCTACTACTCTGGTCTCTTTACGCTAAGGGGTTCGGCATCACTTAGATGGAATCCGCCAAAGGGCACTTTCAGGCGTGAAAACGCCCTCTAGAGAGGATAAAAGGCATCTTCACAACTGAAGATGCCTTGTAGAAGATGCCCTGTGGCAGATGAGCGCCTAAGCGGATTCCTTCGCCTCATCCGAGTAGACGAACTCCGGCTCTCCCTCGCCCTTCACACAAGCCTCGGTGATGTGAACGCTGGAGATATCCTCGCGGTCAGGCAAGTCATACATGACCGGAACCAGCAGCTCCTCCATGATGGCGCGCAGGCCACGCGCACCGGTCTTGCGCTCCAGCGCAAGCTCGGCGATGGCCTCCAACGCCTCGTCCTCGAAGTGCAGGTCCGCGCCATCCATGCTGAACAGGCGCTGGTACTGCTTGACCAGGGAATTCTTGGGCTCCACGAGTACTTTGACCAGGGACTCGCGGTCCAGGTTATCCACCGTGGCCACCACGGGAAGGCGGCCGATGAACTCTGGGATGAGACCAAACTTGACCAAATCTTCCGGGCGCACCTGGGAGAAGAAGTCCACGGACTCCTTCTCATCCTTGGTTTCCAGCTTGGCCCCAAAGCCCACGCCCTTCTTACCCACGCGCTCTGAAATCACCTTGTCCAAACCAGCGAAGGCGCCAGCAACGATGAACAGAATGTTGGAGGTATCCAGCTGAATAAACTCCTGGTTCGGATGCTTACGGCCGCCCTGCGGCGGGATGGCCGCTACGGTGCCCTCCAGGATCTTCAGAAGAGCCTGCTGCACGCCCTCACCGGATACGTCGCGCGTGATAGATGGATTCTCCGACTTGCGGGAAATCTTGTCCACCTCATCGACGTAAATGATGCCGTGCTGTGCACGCTCCACATCAAAGTCTGCAGCTTGCAGCAGCTTGAGCAGAATGTTCTCAACATCCTCGCCGACATAGCCGGCCTCGGTCAGGCTCGTGGCATCGGCGATGGCGAAGGGGACATCGAGAAGCCGTGCCAGGGTCTGCGCCAGGTAGGTCTTACCGGATCCTGTGGGGCCCAGCATGAGGATGTTGGACTTGGCAATCTCGACGTCTTCATCCTGCGCCTTCTTACGGCGACTGTCTAAGCCCGCAGCTTCCTCCGCCTTGATGCGCTTGTAGTGGTTGTACACCGCCACGGACAGCACTCGCTTGGCCTGATCCTGACCAATGACGTACTTGTCCAGGAAGGCAGAAATTTCTGAGGGACGCGGCAGGCGCATCTCCTTCTCACTATCCGCCTCGGCCTGAGCTGCACCGAGCTCTTCCTCAATAATCTCGTTACAGAGCTCGATGCATTCGTCACAAATGTAGACGCCGCCGCCGGCGATAAGCTTCTTCACTTGCTTCTGGCTCTTTCCGCAGAAGGAACACTTGAGCAGGTCAGCGCTTTCTTGCATACGTGCCATGAAGGCCTTTCAACTCTTTTTCTCTGGGGTGTGTGCGGGTGGCGATTCTACTCCATCCTCCCCGCAGCCTTTGTTCCACTCTAGTAAACCACTCGGACCCCGGCGTCATTCCCAGCGAGACGGCGCGCCATTGAATTTAAAGCACCAGTTAATAGACATAGACAGAGCGGTTCATTAACTTACTTCGGGATTCCCCAACACCAGAAAGTTTTACATGGACATCCGCGAACTTATTGACCACTCCCCCATGAGCGCACGCCAATGGTTCATCATTGCCATCGCGCTCTACCTCAATGCCCTCGACGGCTACGACATGGTGGCGATGGCCTTCGGCGCAGGGTCTGTCGCGCAAGACTTTGCGCTGTCTGATTCCGCGCTGGGCTGGCTTCTCTCCTCCACACTCATCGGCATCGGCCTGGGCTCCCTGTTTCTCGCTCCGCTTGCTGACCGCCTTGGCCGCACCAAGCTCATCACCGTCTCCCTCATCATTGATCTCGCAGGTCTCGTCCTCACCGCCCTCGCGCCTACCTTTGGCCTGCTCATCCTTTTCCGCCTCATCACCGGTATTGGCGTCGGCGGCGTACTCGTCTGCGTCACCGTGTTGGTGAGCGAATACTCCAACAATCGATTCCGCGGCCTCGCCGTGGCTATTTATGCCTCCGGCTATGGACTGGGTGCTTCCTTCTGCGGTGTTATCGCTTCCTCCTTCGACACCTGGCAACCCATCTTCTGGGTCGGTGCAGCGCTCACTGTCCTTGCGCTGGTTCTCACCATCGCTGCGGTTCCGGAATCCGCTGATTTCCTCGCCGCTCGCGGCCGCATGGACAAAGTCCGCAGCATCGCCGCTGCCCTCGGTCTGCAGGGCGACGTCAGCGTGCGCCCACGCACTGAGCACACGACTTCCTACAAGGAGCTGGTGTCGCCGCAGTTCCTCCGCACGTCCATCAAGCTGTGGCTGGCGTTTAGTCTTATCATGTTTGCGTTCAATTTCACCTCGCAGTGGACCCCGAAGCTGCTCACAGCTGAGGGCCTCACCGCACAGCAGGGCATCCTGGGCGGCATCATGCTCTCCTTCGGCGGTGCCATCGGCGCCGTTATCTATGGCCTTTTCACCACGCGCATCGACGCCCGTCCCCTCCTCATCGCTTTCTGCGTCGTCTCCTCCGGCGTACTCGTGGGATTCATTTATTCCTCCTCCGCTCCTTCCCTCATGTTTGCCCTCGGCGTGGGGGTTGGCCTTACCCTGAATGCCTGCATTTCCGGCCTCTACACTGTCGCCCCGGAGGCTTATCCTTCGGCGCTGCGCACCACTGGAACCGGTGCTGCCATCGGCATCGCCCGTGTGGGTGCTACCCTCGCGCCCATCCTGGCCGGCTACCTGCTCGAAAGCGGCTGGACCCCAACCGGGCTGTACACCCTGGCCGGCGTCACAGCGCTCCTAGCGGCCGTCTCGCTCATCGGCGTGCGCGCTTACACGGCCTCCGCTACAGCAACTGCACCCCAGCCTGTCGCTGCCTAGACTGGGAGGTAGATTCCGTAGCCACCTCATAGGAGCAGCACCATGTTTGACCTTCAGGATCAGGTAGCCATCGTCACCGGCGGCGCGGCCGGCATTGGCCGGGGGATTGTCAGCGCGCTGCGTGAGGCGGGCGCCACCGTTGTCA
The DNA here is from genome assembly GCF_024586525.1 of Corynebacterium sp. BF-R-2. Lineage (NCBI taxonomy): Bacteria > Bacillati > Actinomycetota > Actinomycetes > Mycobacteriales > Corynebacteriaceae > Corynebacterium > Corynebacterium sp. BF-R-2. The sequence continues at coordinate 43,444 of NZ_JAMFTP010000008.1, forward strand.
TCGCGGACCTCAACCTCGAGGCCGCACAGAAAACTGCCGAGGACTTGGGTGCGGACGCCCTGCTTGCCGACGTCACCTCGCGCGACTCCATCCGCACCCTCTACCGGGACGTCGTCAAGCGATATGGCCACATCGACATCGTCTGCTCCAACGCCGGCGTCTTCCCCAACTGCCCGCTCGAGGATATGACGGATGAACAGTGGGATGCCATGTTTGCCATCAACACGCACGGCACCTTCACCGTGGTGCAAGAGGCGCTGCCGTACATGAAGAAGGCAGGATACGGGCGCATCGTCATCACGACCTCCATTACCGGCTCCCACACCGGCTACCCCGGCTGGGCACACTACGGCGCTTCCAAGGCCGCGCAGCAGGGCTTCATGCGCTCCGCGGCATTAGAAGTTGCCCGCGATGGCATCACCATCAACGGAGTGCTACCCGGCAATATCCTCACCGAAGGCCTTGAGGACCAAGGCCAGGAGTACCTCGACCAGATGTCGCGCTCGGTCCCCATGCACCGTCTGGGCTCCCCGCGTGACATCGGTAACGCCGCAGCCTTCCTCGCCTCCCGCGAAGCTGGCTACATCACTGGTCAAACGCTCATCATCGACGGCGGCCAAATCCTCCCCGAATCCCCCGAGGCTATCCTGCCGCCCTACGAGGACTAAGCCTCCCCGCACGACGAAGCCCCGCCCCCGGAATCCTCCGGAAGGCGGGGCTTAGCGCTGGCAATTAGGCGTTGAGCTTGCGGTAATCAAAGACGGTATCGATGAGACCATACTCCACTGCCTCCTGGGCGGTGAGGATCTTGTCACGGTCGGTATCGATGCGGACCTGCTCTGCGGTCTTGCCGGTGTGCTCAGCCAAGGTCTGCTCCATGAGACGGCGCATACGCTCGATCTCGTTAGCCTCGATCTCAAGGTCCGAGACCTGGCCTTGGGTGCCCTGGGTGCGCGGCTGGTGAATCAGCACGCGGGAGTTCGGAAGGGCAGCACGCTTGCCCGGAGCACCAGCGGCCAGCAACACTGCGGCAGCCGAGGCCGCCTGGCCCAGGCACACGGTCTGCACGTCCGGGCGAACGTAGCGCATGGTGTCATAGATGGCCATCAGGGCGGTGAAAGAACCACCCGGGGAATTAATGTACATCGTGATATCGCGGTCCGGGTCCTGAGACTCCAGAACCAGCAGCTGCGCCATGATGTCGTTGGCGGAGGTGTCATCGACCTGGGTGCCCAGGAAGATGATGCGCTCCTCAAACAGCTTGGAGTACGGGTTGGTGGTCTTGGATCCCTGCGCGTTCTGCTCAATAAACTCCGGCAGAACGTAGCGGGAAGAAGGCATCTGAAGGTTAGACATTGTAATAAGGCTCCTTGTTCCCTAGTTGCTGATAGGACCGTTGACGGACTCGATGACGTGGTCGACGATTCCATACTCCTTGGCCTGCTGGGCGGTGAACCAGCGGTCACGGTCAGAGTCCTTGGTGATCTGCTCGAAGGTCTGGCCGGTGTGCTCAGCGATGAGCTCAGCCATCTCACGCTTGGTCTGCGCGAACTGCTCAGCCTGGATGGCGATGTCAGCTGCGGTACCACCGACACCAGCGGAAGGCTGGTGCATCATGATGCGCGCGTGCGGCAGAGCGTAGCGCTTGCCCTTGGTGCCGCCGGAGAGAAGGAACTGACCCATGGAGGCAGCCAGGCCCATGCCATACGTAGCCACATCGCACGGCGAGTACTTCATCGTGTCGTAGATGGCCATGCCCGCAGTGACAGAGCCACCCGGCGAATTGATATAAAGCGAAATGTCGCGAGTGGGGTCCTCGGCAGACAGCAGGAGGATCTGGGCGCAAAGCTTGTTCGCAATCTCATCATCGACCTGGGTTCCCAGGAAGATAATGCGCTCGCGCAACAGCCGCTCGTACACGCTATCGCTCAGATTCATACCCGTAGACGACGAGTTCATTGAAATCTTCTCAGACATTAGTGGTTCTCCTTCAAGTGAAGAATGCTTTAACTGGCCCCACCTTACCGGCATTCCTCTCAAACTTGGCCTCTGTTCGCTATGAGCGTTGGGGCACAGCGCCAAAGGCACATACGGAAGCTGGGTTAACATTTACTCATGTCTGTTTCTGAGCTGTCCACCAGTACCCAGAACTATTTGAAAGCTATCTGGGGGCTAAAGGAATGGTCATCCGAGCCCGTTACCGCCACACTTATAGCGAAACAGCTGGGACTCAAGCTCTCCTCGGTTTCCGATGCAGTGCGCAAAATGGCGAAGCAAGGGCTCGTGTCACACACGCCCTATGGCTCTGTGGAGTTAACCGAACTTGGCAGGCAGTACGCATTGGTCATGGTGCGCCGTCACCGATTGCTTGAGTCTTTTTTGGTTCAAGCATTGGGCTACACCTGGGACGAAGTCCATGATGAAGCCGAAAATCTCGAACACGCGGTGTCTGACATGCTCATAGAACGTGTGGATAAGTTCCTTGATTACCCCACTAGGGATCCGCACGGCGATCCTATCCCTACGGTTGACGGACAGATCACAATCCCCAGTGCGCATCGCCTCACCGACAGCGGTGCACAATCGCAGGTGACCGTGGAACGCATTTCTGATTCCGACCCACAACTGCTGAAGTTCCTTGAAGAGCGCGGCATTGTCACTGGGGCTGTTCTTAGCACGCGCGAGGGAGCGCCCTTTTCAGATTCTCTCGAAATACAGGTGGCCGGCAGCACTCAGTGGGTAGTACTTGGACGCCCAGCTACCGACGCAGTGTTTGTAGCACACCACAACCTTTAGACCTTCCCCTTTGCATTAATCCTGCTCTCACCTGCCCTTTTCAAAACTACGTTAGACCGTAGTTGCAACTACGGCATTGCGTAGTTAGTCTTTTCGAATATCACCTATCCCACTTATGGCTAAGGCCAGGATGAGCAGGATTGCCATGTCAGACTCACCAGATTTGGTGTACTTTTCCAGCGTTTCAGAAAACACGAAAAGATTCGTCGAACGCTTAGATAGACCCGCGGTGCGCATTCCACTGCGCCCCAAGAAAACCGGGATGATCCAGGTATCACACCCGTACGTACTCATCGTTCCCACCTACGGCGGCGGCTCGCTCAAACGCGCAGTCCCCAAACAGGTCATCGACTTCCTCAATGACCCAATCAACCGCTCCTTTATCCGGGGCGTTATTACCTCAGGGAATACCAACTTCGGAAGTGCTTACTGCGTCGCCGGACGCATCATTTCCGCCAAGTGCCACGTACCGGAGCTGTATCACTTCGAGCTTCTCGGCACCCAGAGAGACATTGCCGCCGTAAAGCAGGGCCTTCACAAGTTTTGGGAGCAGCAAAAGCAGCTAACGATGACACCCCATTAATCCCCCACAAGATGAAGAACACATCCGCATCACACAGATTGGAAAACACAATGTGGCCTCTCGATGCCACCCCCACACAGACTAATGGCGCTACGCCCCGCACCGCTTCAGCAGACAATGCCGGCGGTGTCGGCAAGCGCAAGAGCTACCACGCACTCAACGCGCAGCTGAACTTGTTCGACGCTTCTGGAAAAATCCAGTTTGACAAGGACATTCAGGCAGCACAAGACTATGTCACGCACCATGTCGCTCCCCGCATGCATCAGTTCGATTCCACCAAGCAACGCTTGGAATGGTTGGTTGATAATGAGTACTACGAGCGGGATTTCCTTGAGCTTTATGATGACGCCTTTCTGTGCGCCATGTATGACAGAGCTCATCGAGCTAAGCACCAGTTCCGCACCTTCCTCGGCGCATTTAAGTTCTTCACTTCATATGCACTGAAAACCTTTGATGGCTCCCGATTCCTAGAAGGCTACGAAGAACGCGTCGCCACCACAGCTTTATACCTTGCACAGGGCGACGAAGAGCTCGCAGAAAAGCTGGTGGATGACATCATGACCGGACGCTTCCAGCCCGCCACCCCTACTTTTCTCAACGCAGGCAAAGCCCAGCGCGGCGAAATGGTCTCCTGCTTCCTCCTGCGAATCGAAGACAATTTGGAGAGCATTGGCCGCTGCGTGAACTCTGCACTGCAACTATCAAAGCGCGGTGGTGGAGTGGCCCTGTTGCTGAGCAATCTGCGCGAATCCGGAGCCCCGATCAAAAAGATTGAGAACCAGGCTTCCGGCGTAGTCCCAGTCATGAAGATTCTCGAAGATAGCTTCAGCTATGCCAACCAATTGGGCGCCCGGCAGGGCGCTGGAGCCGTCTACCTGCATGCGCACCATCCAGATATTCTTCGCTTCCTGGATACCAAGCGGGAAAATGCCGATGAGAAAGTCCGCATCAAGACTCTTTCGCTGGGGGTTGTTATTCCAGATATAACCTTCCGGCTGGCCAAAGAGAACAAGGATATGCATCTTTTTAGCCCGTATGACATCGCTCGCGAGTACGGCGTAGCCATGTCTGACATGTCCATCACCGAGTACTACGACGAGCTGGTTGCCAATCCGCGAATCTCTCACACGACCATTAAGGCCCGCGAGTTTTTCACCACGCTGGCTGAGCTTCAGTTTGAATCCGGATACCCCTACATCCTCTTTGAAGATACGGTCAACCGCGCTAATCCCCTCAAAGGACATATCAATATGTCCAACCTGTGTAGCGAAATCCTCCAGGTCAACACGCCATCGACCTACGGAGCTTCGGGTGACTACACCACCGTTGGCCAGGATATTTCCTGCAATCTAGGTTCGCTTAACATTGCGAAGGCTTTTGAATCGCCGGACTTCGGGGAGACCGTCGAAACCGCAGTGCGTGCCCTCACGAAGGTGTCAGACCTGACGAATATCGAAGCTGTTCCCTCCATCGCTCACGGAAATGCTTCCATGCATGCCATTGGTCTGGGCCAAATGAATCTCCACGGCTTTCTTGCTTCACAGCGTATTCCTTATGGCTGCGCCGAGGCACTGGACTTTACAAATATCTATTTCCTCACGGTGACCTACCATGCGCTCCGCGCATCCCATGCACTCGCGGTTGAAAAAGGTCAACGATTCACAGGCTTTGAAGAATCCACCTATGCCACTGGCGCCTACTTTGACAAATACATCGACCAAGACTGGGCGCCAGCCACTGAACACGTAAAACAGCTCTTCCATGAAGCAGGCGTGCAGATTCCTCAACGCGAGGATTGGCTACGGCTCAAGAATCAAGTGATGCGCGACGGCATCTACAACGCCTACTTGCAGGCAGTTCCACCCACTGGATCAATTTCCTACATCAATGACTCCACCGCGTCCATCCACCCAATTGCCTCCAAAATTGAAATACGCAAGGAGGGCCGCTTGGGGCGCGTGTACTACCCCGCGCCGGAAATGACCAACGACAACCTGGAGTATTTCGATGACTCCTACGCCGTGGGATACGAAAAAATCATCGACACCTACGCCATGGCCACCCAACACGTGGACCAAGGGCTTTCCCTGACCTTGTTCTTTACCGCTGATACCACCACGCGGGACATCAACAAGGCACAAATCTATGCCTGGAAAGCCGGAATCAAGACCCTCTACTACATCCGTTTACGCCAATCCGCGCTCCAAGGAACCGAGGTCGAAGGCTGCGTCTCCTGTGCTTTGTAGGAGCACGGTCCTCCCCCTTGTCCACAACCATTCACTCAGAAAGAAAGAAGCTATGTCTTCAACATCGAATAGTGCTGAACTAACTAGCATTTCAGTTACTCCGCCGAGCTACCGGCATGATCCTTCAGCCCGCATCCGCGCCATCAATTGGAACCGCGTGAGCGATGACAAGGATCTTGAAGTGTGGAACCGTCTCACCGCCAACTTTTGGTTGCCAGAGAAGGTCCCGCTTTCTAATGATCTCCCGGCGTGGCAGAAGATGACACCCGAGGAACGCAACCTCACCATGCGGGTGTTCACGGGACTCACCACCCTGGATACTGTCCAGGCCACCGTGGGTGAAATCTGTCAGATTCAAGATGCCCGCACCGAACACGAGGAGGCCGTGTATACCAATATCGCCTTCATGCAGTCAGTCCATGCCCGTTCATACTCTTCAGTGTTTTCTACCCTGAGCAGTACAAAGGAAATTGATGAAGCATACCGCTGGGCGGTGAATAACGACCTTCTCCAGGCACGCGCCAAGAAAGTGCTCGCGCACTATTTTGGGCCGGATCCACTCAAACGCAAGGTGTCATCGACGCTGCTTTCCTCGCTGCTTCTCTACGCGGGTTTCTATCTTCCCTTGCACTTTTCTGTCCACGCCACCCTGACAAATACGGCAGACATGATTCGCCTCATTCTGCGTGACAAGGCAGTGCACGGCTACTACTCGGGTTACAAATATCAGCGCGGTCTGGAATCCACGACCCCGCTACGGCAGAAGGAGATGCATGATTTCACCATTTCTTTGCTCGAAGAGCTTTATGCACTAGAGCTGGACTATTCCGGCGAGCTATATGAGCCTTTGGGACTCATGGATGATGTAGCCGTGTTCGTTCGCTATAACGCCAATAAGGCACTCATGAATTTGGGCTACCCGGATTATTTCCCGCCCGAAGAAACGGAAGTGAACCCAGAAATCCTCGCGGCCCTAGCCCCCGGAGCAGATGAGAACCATGACTTCTTCTCCGGATCTGGTTCCTCCTATGTCATTGGTACTGCTGAAGAAACGAGTGATGATGACTGGGATTTCTAAACCTTTTCCGCGACCAGACCAAGGAAGCTGGCTTGAGACCATCGCGCTTTTTGAAGCCATCCGCGAAGGAAACCAACCCGCAGCCATGCGGCTGTTGAATACATCCGCCGCACGAGAGGCCGTCCTCGGGGGGCTTCTAGGACTCATCGAACTGTACTTCCGCCATGAAGAAGGAGACAAAGTAGATGGCTTCCTCACCGCCGCCCACGCTGCCGGCCCACCACCGGCCTTTGGCTGCAAGCCTTTTCTCCCTTGACCACGTCTCCCTACACCCAACTAAGAAAGAAGGTTTACCATGACCACCCCACGTATCAGCGTTATCGTCGGCAGCCTGCGCCGAGAGTCATTTGCACGCAAGATTGCACACGAGGTGCTCACGATGATCCCTGAAGGCTACGAGGCAAACATCGTGGAAATCCGTGACTTGCCGCTCTATGACTTCGACTACGATGACCCCGCCGTCACGGACAAGCCCACTCCGGCTGAGTACACCACCTTTCGCGAGACCATCAAGAACTCGAGCGGGATCCTCTTCATTACGCCAGAGAACAACCGCACTATCCCTGCCTGCCTCAAAAACGCAGTGGACATCGGCTCTAAGCCCAACTCAGATGTGGCGTGGAAGAACCTTCCCGCAGGTATCATTAGCCACTCTGTAGGCCGCATGGGCGGCTACAGTTCACAGAAGAACCTTCGCCTCGCCCTGTCCTACTTCGATATGCCGCTCCCTGGTCAGCCCGAAGTATTTCTGGGCCAATCCCCCACCCTTTTCGAAGAGTCCGGACATCTCAATCAACGTACCGCAGACTTTGTCAAGGATTACGTTATGCGCTTCCTGCAGTTGACCGACGAGGCCTTTAGAGCCAAGAACGGCTAGCGGTATCCCCAGCCAACACACATCACGCCCTCTACGAAGTACTCAAAGACTCCTAGAGGGCGTTCACAATGACACAAACCCCGGATTCAGGCTCATCCTTGAGTTACCTGAATCCGGGGTTTCATGCGCGCTCGCCACCACACATGTGGCAGCAGCGCGTTACAAGCGGGAGATTACTTCTCCTCGGAAGCTTCTGCAGCGTCCTCTTCTTCGATTTCACCGAAGTACTGGTCAACGTCAACCTTGTTGCCCTCTTCATCGGTGACCTCGGCACGGCAGATGGCCATAGCCAGGGCCTTGCCGCGGCGAACGTCAGAGAACAGGTTGCCCAGCTGGTTGCTGGACTGCAGCTGCTGGATGAACTGGTTCGGGTCCATGCCGTAGGACTGGGCGGTGAACAGGATGTGGTCGGTCAGCTCCTGCTGGGACACCTCCGGCTCCTCAACCTCAGCCAGGGAGTCGAGGAAGAGCTGAGTACGCACGGACTCTTCAGCGGACTTGCGGGCCTCAGCGTCGAACTCCTCACGGGTGGTGCCCTGTGCCTCGAGCAGCTGTGCCAGAGCCTTCTCGTCGTGAGCCATCTGGCCCATGACCTGGTGCAGCTGGGCGTGGACCTGCTCATCAACGATGGAGGTCGGCAGCTCGAAGGACACCTCGTCGAGAGCGGCCTTCAGGACCTCATCGCGAATGTTGGCAGCCTGCTCGGACTTCTTGGTCTCCTCGACGCGAGTCTTGGTGTTCTCACGCAGCTCGTCCATGGTGTCGAACTCGGACGCCATCTGAGCAAACTCGTCGTCGAGTTCCGGAAGCTTGCGCTCCTTGGTCTGCTGGACGTGGACCTTGACGGTGGCTTCGTCGCCCTCGTGCTCACCGGACTGGATGGTGGTGGTGAACTCGTTGTCCTCATCGGTCTTCATGCCGCGCAGAGCGGTGTCGAGGCCCTTGATGAGGTTGTCATCACCGATGCGGTAGGTCATGCCCTCGTGGGATGCTTCCTCCAGCTTGGTGCCGTCAACCTCGGTGGTGATGTCGATGACAGCGAAGTCACCGGTCTTCATCTTGCGCTTGGTGTCCTTGAGCTCACCGAAGCGCTCAGCAAGATCCTCGAGCGCCTTGTCGACGTCCTCATCGGAGATCTCGAGGGCCGGAACCTTTACAGCAATCTTGGAGAAGTCCGGAACCTCAAACTCCGGACGAACGTCTACCTCAGCGGTGAACTCGACGAAGTCGTTGTCCTCCAGCTTGGCGATGTCAATTTCCGGCTGACCGATAACCTTGAGTTCATTTTCCTCAACGGCCTGCTCGTAGCGGGAGGGCAGCATGTCGTTGACAACCTGCTCGAGGATGGGGCCGCGGCCGAAGCGGGCGTCGATAAGCTGGCGCGGCGCCTTGCCCTTACGGAAACCAGGGATGGAAACCTGCTGCGCGATCGCCGCGTAGGCCTGTGCAATTTCCTTGTCCAGCTCAGCGAACGGAACGTTGACGGTGAGCTTGACGCGGGTATCGCTCAGCTTGTCTACGGTGGTCTTCACGAGAAACTCTCCTGATTGTGAATCGTCTAAAAATGTAATTAAGGGGCCTGGATGTATGTCCAGGCCCCCATACGTCGGGGCGACAGGATTTGAACCTGCGACCCCCTGCTCCCAAAGCAGGTGCGCTACCAAGCTGCGCCACGCCCCGTATGGAAAGCCTCTACGTTCGCCATGACTCTATGGTGTGGAGCCCGCCGCACGCAGCTGCGCTTCATACTGGGGCTAGTGTACCGATAGGCGCTTTACTATCCCAACACCGGCCCCAATTTAACTGTATTCCCCCAGTTCAGAGGGCACTTGCATGTTAGAAGTCGAAGTCGAAATCAAACATGCCACCATCTCCCCCATCGCCGCCAAAGAGGCCATCGAAGAGACCACCGTCGTCGCCGCCAGCATCCCCCATATCGCCGCCAGCATCGGCCATGTCGCCGCCAGCATCCCCCATGTCGCCGCCCCAGTCGCCACTTTCGGCCGCTGCGGCGGAGTAACCCACGCCGGCCATGCCGGCGAACATGGCGTTAAACATCATGGAGTAGCCCACCATCCACACGCCGGTGGTCAGCGCGTCAGCCCACCACGGGCGCGAGTACCAGCCGGCCGGAACCGGGCGTCCTGCAACGACACCGCCTGGGTAGTAGTTCGGAGTCTGCGCCGAGGCGCTTGGCGACGCCGTCAGTGTCTCCCCATTGGCCTCCACCGTCCGAGTCTCCGTCACCTTGCCTGCCTGCCGCTGGCCTTCCAGCGGTGGCAGCTCGGGGCCCGGATCCATGCCCATGATTTCGCGCGCGGCCGCCACATAGTACAGGCCTTCCAGCGCGGATTCGCGTGCCAGATGCGCCTGTTTTGCGGTAGTGGCCTGAGAAATCGCGGAGTTTGCGGCAGTAAAGCGCTCAGATGCATCCGCCATAGCTTGCTGAGAAGCGGTATCCGTTCCGCTGACGTTCATCACCTGGCCGCCGAGGCGCTCAGTCCAGCGGCGCGCATCGGCTATCGCGTCCTCAAAGCGCTGGGATTCTCGCAGCTCCTGCTGTTTCTTTCCGTTTCGCGAGGACAGGAACCAGGCACCGCCACCGACGACGATGATGAGGAGCAACAAGGGGCTCACGTGTGCATCACTTCCATCACAAAATTGGTTTGTATTCTCACCCACATTAACGCCTCAGCCCCTGCTCTAGTTCCCGTTTTCGCATACTGGCGGGTGTGCGCTAAAGTAGGTTCCGCACCGATTCACGCGCCCAGCGCGTCGAGTTTCGGGGTTGTGGGAATGTCGTATAGTGGCTAATACCTCAGCCTTCCAAGCTGAAGACGCGGGTTCGATTCCCGTCATTCCCTCCAAGAAAAAGCCGCACTGACCACCTATTTTAGGTATCAGTGCGGCTTTGCTCATTTTTTAATTCGCATGCCGGCTGCTCGCCTGTCTGGATGACCGCGTCGTGTGAATTTACCACCGTCCAGTGTAACGATGGGGGGTAGTACTGAAACGACGAAACTCTCAAACGATTCCCCAAGGAAGCACCAAAGAGCATGTCCCAGCAAGATAGAAACGCGGGTTTCAATACCTCTTTCGGCTACTTAAGCGTCGAAGCTACGCTTCTCGTTCTTATCCCCCTTATGACGCAGAAAAATAAAGAACACGATCCCTACTATTACCAACAGAATGATTAATGGCAATAGCTCAAATATGCCAAAGCTCATTTCCCCTCCTATGGTTTCATCTCAATGCACGCCCAGGGAGAAGTTTTCCCGTTTATGGGGGCAAGGAGATTTTGGATCACAAAAGCCCCGCCACCCTGCCTGCGCGTAATGTGCCTGAAAGCCGGGCCCGGCGTCTGCGCTAACGCGCCACAATCCCTCAAGCTGTCACCGCCGACAAAAGTGCGACCGATAATGCTTTAACCCTCAGCATAGTTCTCTCCCTATCTTCGGACGTATCAAGCAAGGTTCAATTGATATTGGCTTTCAGTATAAGGAAGGTACTCCAGCCTCACAATCAAACATTAAAGAATATTGACAACCCCACCATATAGGTGGTGTGTATCACAAAGTCGACCGCCCTTCCCGTATTTATCCGGTCTCTTCCGGGGCATTGGAGACACTTTTTCCTATTGCCTCTGTTTCTCTACTTCTACACGGAAGGGGCCTGACCCCCCGGAAAATCGTGGACACGTAGTGGAGCTACCTAGTGGTTAGGCTGCGATTTCTTTTCTGTTAGTGGTTGAACTGGTGTAGTTCTCAAAGTCGACAGGGCTGACCATACCGAGGGCTCCAGTGTCGGCGTCGACGGTTGTAGACGACTTCAATCCAGTAGGCAACGGCCTTGCGTACGGCATTCGAGCAGCCAGTCTGGAAAGAACGCGCCGTGGCGCAGCACCGGTACTGCCACATCGATCGTGCCGACACGGGTGTCAAAGTCGTGGTGGTTGACCCTTTCAGTGCAGGCGATGCCATATTCGGTGCCGCAGACGACGTCAACCTGAGCAGAGAGGATCTGGTTGATAAACCCTTGCAGCATCTGGCGCATCAAATCCGGAGAAGCATGGGCAAGCAGATCATCCTAATAGGTCGCCGAGTCGATAGAATGCGATACACAATCATCGTCAAGTGCATTTCGGTGAGACGTGGTAGTTGAGTCGAAGGGTTACCTGACGGTGACCGCCCCACTATTTCCCGGGCCCACCATCAGCAACCGGTACACCACACTAAAGGACGCAACCAATGATACGTTTCGATCACCTCACTATCTTGACAACTAATTTCAAAGAATCCTGGGACTTTTATCGGACTTTACCGGAAGCCAAGGTGAGTTCACCAAATAATGAAGGATATTTTGAAGTTTCTTTCCATGAAAGTGTAATCGGGGTATTTCAGTTGGAACAGTTCGCCGAAACTACGAAAACTTGTCCCGTTAAATCTGGTGGTGCGATTATTCAATTTTTGGTTGAGGATGTGGATGAATATTGGAATAAATTACCGGCCGCACACCAGCAAAGTGGATCATCGCCCCGAAAAATGCCCTGGCACTCCTACTCCGGATATATCTCCGATCCAGACGGCAACATATTGGAGTTCTACAAGTGGTAAAAAAGAACTCTCTACTCCGTGAAAACCCATTGTTTTTCAGATTTTGGCTTTCGCGGCTTATATCTGTTGTGGGTTCAACATCAACGCGGATTGCAATTCCGCTTGAAGTCCTTAGGATTACAGAATCTGCCAGCCTATCAGCCCTCGTTACAACGGTAGCCTTAGCACCAATACTGATTTTTGGAATACCCGCCGGCGCCATTGCAGATCATCGATCACGAGTACCCATTATGAAAGCTGCTGAACTTGCCTCGGCAGTCATTACGGCCTTACTTGCCGTAATCCTCCTTTCGCTAGGATTTTTTTCACCGGTATTACTCATATCGGTCACACTACTGTCGATATTTGCCGTCTTTTTCGATGCGTGTAGCTTCGGACTTCTTCCTGAGCTTGTCCCCAAAGAACGCCTGGGGCAGGCGAATGGACTACTTTACGGAAATAAAACGGTCATCTCTCTACTAGGACCTGTTATAGCAGGGTTTCTTTACACGCAGTTTGGCCTTGTTTTCGTTCTTTTCGTTAATTCGGCAACGTTTTTGGTATCAACTTTTCTGCTCTTTTCCTTGCCGAAAGATAGTTCCTCCAATGAAAAAATGAGACACACCCTGCAGTCGATGCCAAAAAGCATGATTGAAGGACTGAATATCATTTGGCGCTCACCTCTCTTACGCTACTTAGTAAGTTCAGGTGCAGCTTCCGGTGTTGCAGGCGGAGCCTTGAGCGCTTGTATGACAATTATTGCAGTCGAGAGATTTCGAGGAGGCGGAGAACTAGTCGGTTTATTTGTCTCTGCTATTGGCGCGGGAGCCTTCTTAGCTTCACTCCTACTTTCGTTCCTGTCCGAACGGTTTCCCCAAAACCAAATAACACTGATTACAATGCCCCTTGCTGTTCTGAGCTTCTTCGGAGTCGCACTCGCTCCAACGTCGCCAATAATGACTCTATGTTGCTTTGCATGGGGGTCCTGCTACACAACTCTAATTGTTAATAATGTTACGATTCGACAATCAATTCTCCCTGATCATTTGCAATCAAGAGTAAACTCAACAGCAAGGACAATAGCTTGGGGCGGAGAGCCGATCGGGGCCGGACTCTCAGCACTTCTGCTCAAATTCAGCAGCGACCAGGCAACGCTTTTAATCATTTCTGTCCCCTTTATTATCACGGCCGTTATGGCACCTTTTACCCCACTCAGAAAACGGGTTCTAGAATCTATTACCTAAATCATCCAAAACTATTTTTCGATTCTAGCATCTGGTACAACTACCACAAACATCCTTTGTAATATTGGGAAATTATTCTCTAATAGAGAGTTGTCCGACTTCTAAAACCACAAATTACTCTCGGAGGTTCTTTTGTTCTTATCCGACCCTGAAAAATTATCACTTGAATCAGCCCAGAGAGCAATACCAAGAACAACGCCTGCGATACCTGAAATCGCTTCGAAGCTAGCTTTCTTTTCCGAAGTGTCCTTTGGTGGAAACTTCAACTCCCCGCTTCACACGATTCTCGAACGTCGTGCTTCCTTTCGCGACCTTAGCGGAGAGCTTCCTTTCGAGGCAATCAAACGTATATTGAATACATTGACCATTTCATCTGCCAACGGAAAAGGCCGGCCCGGCGTACCAACTACCGGAGGCTTGAATGCGCAAAAACTGTTGTGCATCATCACCAACGTTAATGATTTATATCCCGGTGTTTATGAGGTTAACTGGGACACTAGTGTCCTACAACAGCTCGAAGACCTAACTCCAGAGAGCAAGGCTTTTCTCTCAAAAGTTTCTAGCTACCTTGGGTTATCCGACACTTTTCCTGCGGCAGTAATGCTTTGTTTGGCCGATTGGCAGCGCATTAGTGGAGTGTATGAAGGTGGCACTCTTGTTAGTGGAGTACTGGACGCCGGAGTTATATTGGCCAATCTATATCTTTCATCATCCGAGGCTGGAGTAGGCTGTTGCGCCGTGTCAGCTCTTGACGATGGCCCCTTTCTTGACTCCCTCGGGCTTAACAATGAGCGTTGGGGGCACGTAGTGACCTTTGCGCTTGGGAAGCCTACCTAGAGCCAGCATCTCCGAACAGAAATTGCCAGGCATGCTGAGCTTTGGTTCGAACGTTGAAAACACAACACACCTTAGTCGGTTTTGGTTTCCTAGCTCGTATCGAGTGGGTTTGTAGATATCAAGCCGCAAGGCAAATGAGCTCTGGCCCCCATAGGGGCCATCTTTTTGTTTCAAGGGTGATGTTTGAATAACGGGGTTATAGGGAACTCTCGTAGGCCTTCACTTTTCCTTTTCTGCACGGATGACTATCCTCTGCGTAGAGTGGGCCGCATGACTGTACCCAATATCGCACTCAACGATGGCAACACTATCCCCCAGCTCGGCTTCGGCGTCTTCAAGGTTGACCCTGAGAAGACCGAAGAGCTGGTCCTCGAAGCCCTCAAGGTGGGCTACCGCCACATCGACACCGCAGCTATCTACGGCAACGAGGAAGGCGTGGGCCGTGCGATTGCCGCGTCCGGCATCCCGCGCGAGGAGCTCTTCATCACCACGAAGCTGTGGAATGACCGCCAAACCGATGCGGCCGCTGCACTCGATGAATCTCTGGACAAGTTGGGCCTCGACTACGTGGATCTCTACCTCATCCACTGGCCGTGCCCAGAAAATGACACCTATGTGGAGGCGTGGAAGCAGCTCATCGAGTTGAAGAAGGCTGGCAAGACTAAGTCCATTGGTGTTTCCAACTTCGAACTTGAGCACCTAGAAAAGCTGGAAACCCAAACAGATGAAACCCCCGTGGTTAACCAGGTGGAGCTGCACCCCTACCTGCAGCGTTGGCGCGAGCTCGACGCCTTCCGCGCTCACAAGGTGAAGATCGAGGCGTGGGACCCGCTGGGCCAGGGCAAGACCGACCTATTTGAGCTGCCGGAAATCACCGAGCCTGCCGAGAAGTACGGCGTCTCCCCCGCCCAGGTGATTATTCGTTGGCACCTGCAAAATGACGTCATCGTGTTCCCGAAGTCCGAAAACCCGGATCGCATTGCGCAAAACTTCGACGTTTTCGGCTTCGAGCTTGATGAATCCGAGATGGCTGCCATCACCGATCTCGACCTCGGGGAAGAGGGCCGCGGCGGCAGCCACCCCAAGGAAATGAACTACTAAGCCTCCGGCAGCTCTGGCGGAATGTTGGTGCGCTCGTATTCGGCAAGAATGTCGATGCGGCGCTGGTGGCGCTCGGCGCGGGACCACTCCTGATCCAGGAAGGCATCCACGATAGCCAGCGCCTCCTCCTCGGAGTGCATGCGGCCGCCAATGCCGATGAGCTGAGCATTATTGTGCTCGCGGGCCAAGCGGGCGGTCTCGGGGGACCAGGCAAGCGCGCAACGTGCGCCCTTGACCTTGTTAGCAGCAATCTGCTCACCGTTTCCGGAGCCGCCAAGCACGATGCCGAGCGAGCCCGGATCATTGACGGTCCGCAGGGCGGCCTCGATGCAGAACGCCGGGTAGTCATCCTCGGCGTCGTACTCATGGGCACCGCAGTCAATAACGTCGTGGCCCTGCTTCTTCAGGTGTTCAGCGATGATGTTCTTCATCTCGAAACCTGCGTGGTCTGCTCCTAAATAAACGCGCATGCCCCACATCTTAGCGGGCAGGACGACTGCCCGCTGTGCCCCGCTATTAATAGCGTGCGTTTGCTACGCTCGGGGCCGCTCACACAAAAGAGGAGATTCTCATGCCCATGACAAGACGCGTGGCCGCCCTGTACCTCATAGCTTTTCTCATCGGCGCCGGCTTGTTCGCCGCAAATTTCTTCACGGAACGCAGCTTCCTCCTTCCCCTGGTCCTGGCGATCGTGATGACCGCAGCTCACCTCGGGGTGGGCGCATGGTGGATAGCCCAGAAGCCACGCCGTGCGGCCGGGATTACCGCCGGTGTGCTGGCACTCCTCGCAGGCGCTTCCTGGGCTACGTGGGTAGCCGCCGCGTGGGAGGAGTTTCAAGCGCAGGCCTCCCTCCCGATTATCAACGTTGCGGGGCTCCCCGCCTTCGCGCTTAGCCCGGTGGTCCTCATCTGCGTCGCCGTAGCGGCGATGCAGAATCGAGCTCGCTAAACCTGCGGGGCTTCCGTACGGGAGCGCTTGAGCTCGAAGAAGTACGGGAACTGGGCAAGCCGCACGGAGGCGTCGAAAAGCTCGCCGGCTTCCTCACCGGTAGGAACACGGGTAATCACTGGGCCGAAGAAGGCGGTATCGCCGAACTTCACCACTGGGGTACCCACTTCATCGCCGACCTCGGAGATACCACGGTTGTGGAACTCGGTGAGCTTCTCATCCATCTCCTCAGTGTTGGCTACGGAGGCGAAGGCGGCGGGGAGGGAGGCGTCGGAAAGCGCCTGCTCAATGATGGAATCGTAGGCGCCGTAGCCCTTCTTGCCACCCTGGCCTTCGGTGTGGATGCGGGTGCCCATCGCGGTGTAGAAGGCATCGACCTTCTCTGGGGCTTCCACGGCAATCTTGGCCGCCACGCGCGCCGGGCCCCAGTTCGCCTCCATCATCTTCATGTACTCCGGATCGAGGTCACGGCCCTTGTTGAGCACGGACAGGGACATCGGCTCGAAGGTCACCTCGATATCGCGGACCTTCTCCACTTCCTTAATCCAGCGCGAGGTCAGCCACGCGAAGGGGCAGGAGCAGTCGAACCAGAACGTGACGGATTGAGCCATAGTAAATCTCCTTTACTCATTGCGGTCTGTGGCACCCCACCCTAGGCGTGTGACTACGCTGGTGCAGAGACTTACTTAACGACGAAGAGGAGTAACCTTCATGACCTCGATCAACCTCACCCGCGAGGAAGCCCAGCAACGCTCGGCCATGCTGGAGGTAAGCCACTATGACGTCGCCCTCGACCTCACCGAAGAGGAGTTTTTCACCTCCACGACCGTGGTGAAGTTCCGCGCTACGAAAGCGGGCTCGACGTTTATTGACCTGCGCGGTGATGAGCTCCTCGAGGTTCGCCTCAACGGTGCTCCCCTGCCCACCAACGCTTATGACCCGACCTACGGTGTCCCGCTATCGGGCTTGCAGGTCGCGGACTATGAGCTCAAGGTCGTGGCGAAAATTCGCTACTCCCGCACCGGCGAGGGCCTGCACCGCTTCGTCGACCCAGTAGACGGTGAGACTTACCTTTACACCCAGTTTGAAACTGCCGACGCCAAGCGCGTCTTTGCCTGCTTTGACCAGCCGGATCTGAAGGCTACGTATTCGCTAAGTTTCGAGGTTCCGGAGCACTGGACGGTCATCACCAACTCCCCCACCACGCGTGAGGGCAACACCGTGTTCGCTACGGTGGACTACCCGCTGTCGACCTACCTGATTGCACTGTGCGCGGGCCCGTACGTCGGTGTGACGGATTCGTGGACCGGCACGCTGGCGGAGCACCCAGAGGGTTCGCCTGCTACATCCGTGGAGGTGCCGCTGGGTATTTACTGCCGCCCGTCGCTGCTGGATTCCCTCGACGCCGAGCGCATCTTCACCGAAACCAAGCAGGGCTTTGATTTTTACCACCGCAACCTCGGATTTGCCTACCCCTTTGGCAAGTATGACCAGATTTTCGTGCCGGAGTTCAACGCCGGGGCGATGGAAAACGCCGGCTGCGTGACCATCCGTGACGAGTACGTGTTTACGTCTCAGGCCTCGCACTACAAGTACGAGCGCCGCGCGGATACCATCCTCCACGAGCTGGCGCACATGTGGTTCGGTGACCTGGTGACCATGCAGTGGTGGGATGATTTGTGGCTCAACGAGTCCTTCGCCACCTGGTCCGCCGCCATTTCCCAGGCGGAGGAGACCGAGTATGACACCGCGTGGGTGACCTTTGCCAACGTAGAGAAGGCCTGGGCGTATCAGCAGGATCAGCTGCCCACCACGCACCCGATTTCCACGGATGCCTCCGATATTGAGACCGTGGAGCAGAACTTCGACGGCATCACGTACGCCAAGGGCGCGTCTGTGCTCAAGCAGCTGCAGGCCTATGTGGGCCGCGAGAACTTCTTCGCCGGGGTTCGCCGCCACTTCCAGGAGCACCAGTGGTCGAATGCCACCTTTGGGGATTTGCTACGCCATCTGGAGGAGGCCTCTGGGCGCGATCTGTCCTTCTGGGCGCAGCAGTGGCTCAAGACCACGGGAGTGAACACGCTCAGCGTGGCGTTGGAGACGGACGAGTCCGGGGCCATCACCCAAGCCCACCTCACCCAGTCGGGCGATACTCTGCGCACACACCGCGTCGCTGTTGGCGTCTACGCTCTACAGGGTGAGAAGGTGGTGCGCACCGAGCGCATCGAGATGGATATCGATGGCGCCTCCACCGAGATTCCGGAGCTTGTGGGCCGCGCGCTTTGCGACGTCCCCTTCGTCCTTCCCAACGACGATGACCTGACCTACTGCCTCATCGATCTGGATGCGGGTTCTTTGCAGTTCTTGTTGGAGAATATCGATAAGTTTGCCGATCCCATGGCCCGCACCCTGTGCTGGTCCACCGCGTGGGAAATGACCCGTGCGGGATCCATGCGCGCCCGCGATTTCGTCGCGCTCGTGGCGCGCGGTGCTGAGGCGGAGACTGAGCTCGCGGTCCTGGAGCGCATCCTCGCCCAGGCCGCAACGGCCCAGACCACCTACGCCGACCCGGAGTGGGCCAAGGAGGACACGCAGCTTGCTCACGCCCTCCTCAACGGAGCCCACACCGACGATGCGGAGCGTTCCATCGTCTTCACCCAGGCACTGGCGGGCATTGCGCTTGACGACGCCTCCCGCACCTTCTTCCAGGACCTCCTCCAGACCTCCACGGATGCAGGTCTGCGTTGGAAGGCACTCACCGCACTGATTGCGGATGGCTCGCTTGCCAGCGCCACCGGCCCCGAGCACGCCGGCGCCGCCATGACAGCTGTAGCCGACGAGCTTAAGCGCGATAACACCGCGACGGGCTACCAGGCCTCGCTCAAGGCGCTGGCAGCCGTGAACACCGAGGACAACAAGCGCGCGGTATGGGACGAAATCGTCGCTGGTGAGTTGGGCAACCGCGACTTGGAATCGAAGCTAGCCGGCCTGACCTTTGTCGGCTCCGACGAACTCCTGCCGAGCGCGGAATTCTTCGATGTAGCGGAGAAGATCTGGTCCGCACAGTCCAACGAGATTGCCCTGACCACGGTGACTGGGCTGTTCCCGCGCTGGGATGTCAGCCAGGAGACCCTCGACCGCGCCGATGAGTTCCTCTCCCGCGACCTACCGGGCGGCCTGCGCCGCGCCGTGATGGAGCAGCGCGACCGCACCGCCCGCGCCCTGCGCAACCGCGCCGTCGACCGCGGCTAAGCATGTTCACCCCGCAACCAGGAACTTTCTTCCTCCGGTTGCGGGGTTGCGGGTGCTGTTTTAGTCTCTGTGTCCATGGGGGATATTGAGACCTACATCCACCTTCGCAATTCGGGGATTGCGCTCGTGGAGAATGCATCCAGCTCACCCGACGAGCTCCGCGCGCTCGGCGCCGACGCGTCTGACGCCGCAGAACTAGCCCACCTGCACCGCACCTACTTCGGCCCCACCCGCTTTAGCGGCAAACAACGCAAAGCCCGTGCAGCCGCCCAAACCCAGAAACACAGCCTAGCCACCCTCTCCCTGATTGAGTCCTACACCGCCAAAGTCAAAAAAGACCTCGACGCCTGGAACCTCCGCATCAAACTCGCGTCCACACCCGCCCACAAAATCCGCGAAGTAGCCACCACACGCCTCAAAGAACTGCGCCGCAAACGCACACCCAAACCCGGTGTCAGGTTCACCTACCGGGCTAAAGGCCCGAACTCCATGACAATCACCGATGACGCCACCGTCATCGCCGATATCCGCGGCACCCTCGAATCCGTCAACAAACACAACCTCCTCGACGCCGCACGCACCGTCATCGTCACCGGCAGTGTGGGCACTAAACCCGCCGTGCATGCCCAAGTCGTAGTGACGCTGGACGAATTCGACCGCATCATCAACGGCGACGGCGACGAGATTGAGTTACAGCTGACCAACGGTGCACGCATGACCGGGGCAGAATTCCTGTCCTATCAATTCGCCTCCATCGGGTATGCCACCATCGTCCACCCCGTGGAAGGGCCCATTAACTCCTACCGCACAGAA
Source organism: Corynebacterium sp. BF-R-2 (assembly GCF_024586525.1). Lineage (NCBI taxonomy): Bacteria > Bacillati > Actinomycetota > Actinomycetes > Mycobacteriales > Corynebacteriaceae > Corynebacterium > Corynebacterium sp. BF-R-2. The sequence continues at coordinate 63,812 of NZ_JAMFTP010000008.1, forward strand.
CGCAGTGCCAGCTGGAAACAACGCCTCACCCTCTGTGCTGAAACCCAAACCTGCTCCAGACCCGGCTGCAACAAACCAGCCGACTACTGCCACGTCCACCACATCATCCCCTGGCAAGCCGGCGGCTACACCAACATCAAGAACCTGACCTTCCTGTGCGCCTACCACAACGGCATTAACGACGATGACCCACAAAGACCTACCGGGCGCGGCTACATGTACCGGCTTAATACCGGAGTGTCCTTCATCCCGCCCTGGGGTGCACCGATCACCGCAATGCCGGAATACCAAGAGGCAGTAGCTAGACTCAACGCCGAAAAAGCTGCCGCAAAGACACCGGCCACAACACAATCCCCAGGCCCACCATCCAGACAAAGCGATACGACACCAGCTCAGCCACCAGAACAACCACCTCCCGACGGCAGCTGACCAGCCACCACACTGCAAGCGCAGAAATCGCTCCCATTGCCTGCACCAAAGGCGCACCCGATAGAAGAACCCGTCAACCACACAGCGTTGACGGGACTATCGGCGATCCTAAAAAGAATTTACCCCCCAACTAGAGCAAAGTTGACGGGACACCTTGGTGATCCCCGACCATGCTCCAATCGCTACCGCCGAGAGGCATTGACAGCGTGATTCCTAAGCTCTTAAAGAGCGAAACCCGCCAACCGGATAGTGGTTAGCGGGTTGCCCATCGTGCGCATCCACATTGCCAGCGGGGATGAACGTATGGCAGCCCATGCTGGTGCGCAGACTTATGCTGTCTAATCCAAGGTCGGCGTGGGGTCTTCGCCAATAACGACCTCCACCGTGGCAGCATCGGGGCGCAGGGTCTCTTCCAGCTGAGCGGCAACGACGCCGCCCTCTGCCTTAATGGTTCGGGTTATGCGCAAGATCGGCTGGTTACGCCCAACGGCCAGGGCTTTTTGTTCCTCCGTGCGGGCGGTGGCAGCCACGAGGGAATCGCGTTTAAACACTGGTGCCAGACCGAGGTCTGTTAACAGCTCGGTCAGCGGCTTCTGGACGTCCTCTTCCGTGAGGCTCGGTGCCAAGGCCTGTGGGATAAGGAGCGTGGAGGCCATGATGGGCGAGCCCGCCGAAACCTGCACCGTGCGGCACTCCCACACGGAATCACCCTCCTCAATGTCAAAGGTGGAAGCAAGGTGTCCGGGCGCATCAATGAACGTCAGCGACAGCACCCGAACTTCCACATCGAGGCCATGCTCACGCAATTGGTCGAGGGCGCTGCGCCCGCTCGTCAGGCTCAGTGCCGGCGGAGTGGCGCGCACAAACGTGCCACCAGCGCGCCCGCGTTTGCGATCGATAAGCCCTTCAATCTGCACGATGTCCAATGCGTGGCGCACGGTCATGCGTGCAACCTTATATTCTTGGACCAGCTCCCTCTCCGTGGGGAAACGGTCACCGGGCTGCAGCTCACCGGATTCAATCTTGCTCCGCAGCGAATCCGCGATCACCAAATAGGCGGGGCGGCGGCGTTGAGAGTTTGACACGCCTCACAACTGTACAGCGCCCCGCAGTTTTCGCATCTCGAGAGAGAAAGCTACTTCCGCTGGTTCAGCTCGATGCGCGGGCGCACGCGAATCTCGGTGAGCTGAGTCGTTGGGCCAGCATCGACGGCGGCACGGATGGCCTTCGCCACCTCCACCGGGGCGATGACGTGCTCCGGGTTGTAATCCTGCAAGCCCTGCAACATCGGGGTATCCGTCGGCCCCGGCGCGACGGTGGACACGCGGATACCAAGTTCGCCGAGACGGAGACCATCAGCAAGTGCGTACAGAGCATGCTTCGTAGCGGCGTAAATGACGTTGTCGCCATAAGAGTGGATGCCGGCACCAGAGTTGATGAACACCGCAAGGCCTTCCGCTGCACGCAGTGCAGGCAGAAGCAGGCGGGTCAGCTCCGCCGGAACGTGGACGTTGAGGTCCATCTGTCCGCGCCAATCCTTCGGGCGAGCGCTCTCCACCGACTGCTTCTCGGCCCGCGCGGCGGCGTGAACGAGCACATCGACGCGGTCCAGGTCGGCGAGCTCTCCGGGAAGCGCTGCCCCGTCGAGAAGCGCCAGCAAATCGATGCTCACCGGCACGATGTTCTCCGCCTCCGGCAGATCCGCGGCGCTACGGCCCAAGGCAAAGACGCGGTGGTCTCGCGCAAGGTCCTTAATGATCTCCACGCCCATCCCACCGGTGGCACCGGTAACAACGGCAGTCTTTAGCTCAGTCATTGTTGGTTCTCCTTTAGTCAGCGGAAGCGCTTCGGCACGTCAGGCTCGCCCAGCGTCAGCATCAGGCGATTTGCCCAGTTGAAGAACGCCGAGGAGTTAATGACGTCGATGATGGCCAGCGTATCGAAACCCGCCTCACGGAGACCTTCCACGTGGGAGGCAGCGAAAGTGAAAGGCGAGGAAGTCAGGGCCAGGGCGGCGTCACGGATGGCGGACCACTGTTCCGTGCCCAGGTCAGCGTCTACGCCTTCCTCAAGCAGGCGGTCGATCACCGCAGCGTCACCGCCTTCCTCCTTAGAGCGCTGCTGGTGCACCGAGGCGCAGTACTCGCAGCCGTTGAAGCGGGAGACCACGGTGGCGGCAAGCTCGCGCTCAGCGCGGCCGAGGCCGCCGTCGGTGTTGTAGAAGATATCCAGGTCAGTCTTCGTGCGCGCCTTGAGCGCAGCGGGGTCGCGAGCCAGCAGGCGGAAGTACTCCATGTCGATGCGCTCGGGCTTGATGAGGGCGTCGCGCTGCGCGTCCGTGAACTCCTCCTTCGGCTGCGGTGGCACCCACGGTTTCCACCCCAGGGAGTGGGCCACGAAGCGCTGCGGCTTGACGACGTCCGGCGCCAACGTCCCCTCCCCCGGTTCCCACTCTGGGGTCTGGGTGGGGCGCGGCGCCTCAGTCACGGCTGCGGGCTGCGCGGTGCCGGCCAGAACGGCCAGGCCGTGGGCCACGCGCAACTGGAAGGACAGAAAGCTCACGAGCTGGCCCAGCGTCACAATGTCATCATTGGACCAGCCAGCCGCCTGCAGGTGGCCGATCGCTGCTGGGGAGGCGTCCTTGGGGTGGAAGGACAATAGGTGGGCGAAGTCGAGAGCGGCGGCTAGGCGCGGGGAGCCATTGAAAAGCGTGAAGCCTCCACCGGAGTACGGGCCAGTGGTGATACCGCGCTCGACCGCGCGGGCCACCTCGGCGGCAAGCTCCTCCGATTCCTCCTCGAGCAAGTCGGAGTAGAAAGACTGTGCACGCGGCACCTGGTAAACGCCTGCCACGAAGGTAGCGATGGCGTAGCGCTCTGCGTAGCTGAAGGTGCCGGGCTCCGCTGGTTCAAGGAGTGCGGCGAAGGAGGCCTGCGCGTTGTCTTTGGCTTCCGGGCGGCGCTCGCGCAGTTGGGCCACGTCGCCGGCGTCGGCCAACAGGTCAATGATGTCTGCCATGAGTAGTCCTTTCTTTTTGCACCCAGGCTACAGGCCCAGGTTGAGGTCGCCGGCGCGGTAGCGCGAGCCAGGGATGGCCTCGATGAGCTGGCGGGTAAAGGGCGACTGCGGGTTGCTGAAGACCTCCGCAGTGGGCCCGGATTCGACTTGCTTGCCGTGGGAGAGAACGGAGACGGTGTCGGAAATCTGGTTGACCACGGCCAGGTCATGGGAGATGAAAATGTAGGTCAGGCCGAGTTCTTCCTGTAGCTTTCCGAGGAGGCGCAGGATCTGTGCCTGCACGGTGACGTCGAGGGCGGAGACAGCCTCGTCGAGGATGACCAGCTCCGGCTCCACAATCATCGCGCGGGCAATGGCCACGCGTTGGCGCTGGCCGCCGGAGAGCTCGCGCGGACGGCGGTCGTAGTAGTCCGGGTTGAGCGCGACGAGTTCCAAGAACTCCTGAGCCTTAGCCTTTGCTGCGCTTGCACGTGCCCCCTTCAAGTTCCGCAAGGGCTCCGCCACCGTCTGCCCAATCGACTGCTTCGGGTCCAAAGAACCGTAGGGGTTCTGGTAGACCAGCTGGATGTTGTTGCGCTCGGCGCGCAGCTGTTTTCCGCGCAGACCAACGATGTCGCGGCCACCGACGGTGATGGACCCTTCGGTCGGGGTGTTGAACATGGCGATGCTGCGCCCGGTCGTGGTCTTGCCGGAGCCGGACTCGCCCACCAGCGCGTGGGTCGACCCCTTGGCAACGGTGAAGGAGATGTCATCAACGGCAGTGAAATCACCAAAACGCTGGGTGAGGCCTTCGACGCGCACGAGCGCCTCGCGGTCGCCGAGGGCGGCGCGGGCGCTGACCGTGCCTACGTCGGCGAGGGTGAGGGAGGGGGCGTCGGCAAGCAGGCGCTTGGTGTAGTCGTGGTGTGGGTTGGTGAGCACCGTGGCGGCAAGACCCTCTTCGCGCAGCTGACCGGCCTCCATAACGACAACGCGGTCGGCGCGGTCACCGGCCACCGCAAGGTCGTGGGTGATGAAGAGGATGCCCATGCCGAGCTCGGCGCGCATGTCATCGAGGAGGTCGAGGATGATTTTCTGCACGGTGACGTCGAGGGCGGAGGTCGGTTCATCGGCGATGATGAGGTCCGGTTCCAACGCCACTGCAGCGGCGATGAGCACGCGCTGCTTCATGCCGCCGGAGAGCTCATGCGGGTACTGCTGGTAGCGGCGTTCAGGGTCATCGATGCCGACGCGCTCGAGCAGCTCCAGCGCGCGGGCCTTGCGCTCAGCGGCGCTGCCCACGTGGTGGATGGTGAGCCCCTCTTCCACCGAGGCACCGATGGTCTTCAGCGGGTTGAGGGAGTTGTTCGGGTCCTGCGGGATGAGCCCGATGCGTCGACCACGCAGATCCCGCCACTCGCCGCGACTCAGCGAGGTGATGTCGCGGCCGTCGAAGGTGATGGTGCCCGCGTCGATGGTGGCGTTCGACGGGAGCAGGCCGATGGCGGCCATGGCGGAGGTGGTCTTGCCGGAGCCGGACTCACCAACGATAGCGGTCATTTGCCCCGGGTGGACCTCCACGTTGACGCCCTGGACGGCGGGAACATCGCCCTTCGCGGTGGTGTAGGAGACATTAAGGTCCTGCACGGTGAGCAGGGGCTGTGCTGAGTTTTTGGGATCAGACATTCTAGGCCTCCACAGGGAAGTTTTGGGACAAGCGGTTGGCGGACATCACCACGGCCACCAGTGCGATGCCGGGCAGGATGATGAGCCACCAGGCGGTGGCCATAAAGTCGCGGCCCTCGGCAATAATGAGGCCCCACTCTGGGGTGGGCGGCGGAGCACCGTAGCCCAAGAAGCCCAGGATGGACAGTTGCAGGATGGCGGTGCCGAACTGCAGGGTGGCTAGGGCGATGACCGGGGTCAGCGAATTGGGCAAGATGTGGCGCAGCAGCACCGTGGTGCGGGTAGCACCCGCGCCGTAGGCGGCCTCGATGTACTCGGCGTTGGCCACGGTGATGACCTGTGAGCGGGCCAGACGAGCAAAGGTAGCCACGGAGGTCGCACCCACGGCTACCGCCGCTTGAACCGAGCCGAAGCCCAGCACAATGATGATGGACAGCGAGAGCAAAATGCCGGGGATGGAGAGCAGAACGTCGACGACGCGCATAAGGATGGTGTCGACGACTCCCCGCAGGGAGCCGGCCAAAAGACCAATGAGCGTGCCGACGACGAGTCCCACAGCCACGGCAATCAGCGCACCAAGCAGAGACTGGCGTGCGCCGTAGACCACGCGGGCATAGAGGTCACGTCCCACGGCGTCGGTACCAATGAGGTGGCCGTTCTCTCCCGGAGGGAGCAAGGCAACGTCCGTGCCGGCGTAGGGATCGGCCGAAGTAAACAGGCCGGGGAATAACGCCGCGAGGAACGCCACGGCCAGAATGACGATGGCAATAATCAAACCCGGTTTCCGCCAGGGGTTGCCCTGACCAGCTGCGGCGCGGCGATGAGCACGGCGGGCTTTGGTGTGCATCAGGGTCATGAGCGCACGGTCCTTTCTTCAGAGCTGGCAGTCGGGGCTGCGGCGGGTGTGCGGGAAGCCTTGCGGTCAGAGGGTTTCGCGCGCAGGCGCGGGTCGAGCACCGGGTAGAGAAGGTCCACGACGAGGTTGATGATGATGTAGGAGGTCGCGGCAATGAGTACCACGGCCAAAAGAACTGGGGTATCGCGGTTAGCCACGGCCTGAGCTGTCATGTAACCCAACCCTGTGCGGCCGAAGACGGTCTCCGTCACCACGGCACCACCGACGAGCTCACCGAAGAGCAGGCCCGCCATGGTCAACGTGGGCAGCAGCGAGTTACGCAGGATGGTGAGCCAGAAGATCCACGACTCCGAGGCACCACGCGCCCGCACCGCTTGGACAAAGGGGCGCGACTGCGTCTCATCAATGGAGCGGATCAGCACCTGGATGAGCGGAGCAGTCATCGGCACGGCCAGCGTGAGCGTGGGCAAGATTAGTCCTTCCACGCTGCCAGGCTCAATGATGCGCACCCAGCCGAGCTGGAAGGAAAAAACCTGGATGAGCAAGATACCGATCCAGAATCCGGGCAGCGAGACCATGAGGGACGGCAGGCCGCGGAAGAAGTTCGCGATACCACCCAAGCCCGGAAGCGTTGCCAGAAAGGCCACGAGCACAGCCACGATGATGGCCAGGCCGATGGCGCAGGCGGCGAGGATGAGGGTGTGGGGGAGGGCGTCGGCAATGAGCGTAGCCACCGGCGCACCCGACTGCGTGGAGTTACCAAAGCTGCCGGTAAGGAAGCCACCGAGGGCAGTGAAGTACTGCACCATGAGCGGCTTGTCGACGCCCATCTCCTCCCGAATAGCGTCAATCTCCGCCTGGGACAGGCCCAGGGCCGGGTCACCGAAGCGCGACTGCACTGCATCCGACGGCAGCGCCGAGAGGAGGAAGAAGGCCACGGTGTAGGTAATAAGCAGCACGATGAGCGCTTGACCGATGCGGCTGAGAATCTGGCGGGCAGTCATCTATTCCTCCTCCTCATTCTTTGCCGCGCCCTGCGGCTCGGCGTCGATGCTGACCTCGTAGAACCACGGTCGCGCGACCGACTCCGGGCTAAAGCCCGACACCTCTGGGCGCACGGCGTAGACCACGGGTTCCTCAAAAAGCGGCAAGGCGTAGGCCTGCTCGGTGATGTAGTCCTGAACCTTCTCCGTGGCCTTGACTCGGCCTTGGGTATCGGGGGTGTCGAGGACGGCGTCGAGAAGCTGCTGCAGGTGGGCGTCGATGGGGTTGCCCTCCTCATCCTGATTGAGGAAGGCATCGCGATTGTTGATGCCATAGAAGGAGGTGATGACGTCGTAGTCCGCGCGGCCAACCATCGAGTGGTACATCTGCACCTTGGTGATGTCCTTGGAGTCTGCGTTCTGCGTGGCCTGGTCACCGGCGTTGACCTGAATGTCAATGCCGATGCCGCGCAGCTGGTCCTGAACCATTGTCATGACCTCCTTGGAGCGCGGCTGCGGCAAGGCTGTGTTGGTGCGCAGGCTCAGGCGCTTTCCATCCTTGACGCGGATGCCGTCCGGGCCCGGCTCCCATCCGGCTTCGTCGAGAAGCCTGCGCGATTCCTCCGGATCAAAGGTGTAAGCCGCGGACTGGTCCTTGTAGGCCAGACCGGTCTGCGCCACGGTCGAGGTGGCCAGCGGGTAAGAATCGGAGAAGAGCACGCGCAGGATTTCCTCGCGGTCGACGCCGTGGATAATCGCCTCGCGGACGCGCTTATCCTGAAGCAGCGGGTGGTCGAAGCGGAAGGCGAACTGGTTGTTCATCGAGTTCGTACCGCGCGAGACAATGTTAATGCCCTGCTCTTCAAGCAGCGATTCCTGCGGGGCGGAAATCTGGCGGGCAATATCGGCCTGGCCGGAAACAATCGCGCCGGTGCGCACGGACTCTTCGGCGGCGAGGATGTAGTGGATGCCGTCGATAGCCGCGCGGCCCTGGTGTTTAACGGCGGGCGGCGCCCAGTCATAATCCTCGCGGGCTTTCAGGATGAGGTCGGTGCCAATGGACTCCGATTCCACCACGAAAGGCCCGGAACCAATGACGTTGACCGCATTGCCGGGGCCGAAGCCTTCGTTGTCGAGCTCGAGTGTCGAATCGGACACCAAGCCGGCGTTATAGGCCGACGTGGCCTGGAGGAAGCCCGGGGAAGGTTTGGTGAAGTAGAACTTCACGGTGTCCTCGTCCACGACCTCGCCGCGGTCATAGTTTGCAATCTGCTCGGAACTGGTCAGCGTGCGGGACTTGTCGCCGCGACCGAACAGGTCGAAGTTGGCCACGACGTTCTCCGCGGTGAGCGGAGAGCCGTCCGAGTAGGTGACGTCCGTGCGGATATCGAAAGTGTACTCAGTGGCATCCTCGTTGACCTCGGGCATATCCGTGGCAATCCACGGGGAGAGCTCAAGGGTCTCCGGGTCCTGGTAAAGGAGGCGGTCAGTCAGTTGGTTGACCACGCCGCCGTTGGGGTAAAAGCCAGCCGCGGGCGGATAGAGCGTTCGGAAAAATTGCGGCTCGAGATAGGTGAGGATGTTCTCCTCTCCCGCTGGCCGGTCCGTGGCTGAGCAGGCGCCGAGCGAAGCAGCTAAACCTGCGGCCACGGTGGCGGCTAGTGCGCGTAGAGTTTTCACGGTAAGAGCTTTCAAGATAGATCGTTGACGTGCGTTCGGATTTAACACAACGCATACCGACCGGTATTATTCCACTAGACAGCACAGTCTAAAAATTGAGGTTTGATTATTATGCCCTCCATCGCCATCGTCGGTGCCGGCCCACGCGGCATCTCGCTGGTTGAGCGCCTGGCAGCACACCTGCGCGCCACTCCCCTTGCGTCAGGACTGACGCTGCACATCATCGACGACGCCCCGCTCGGCGCCGGCCGCATCTGGGATACCGAGCAGACCCGCACGCTGTGCATGAACACGCTTGCCGGCGCGGTCACCCTCTTTACCGAGCCCGGCTCCACCACTACTGCCCCGGTGCTGGAGGGTCCCATTCTCTACGAGTGGATTCAGCTCCTGCGCGGCGAGCGCCCCGACCTGTCTCCGGCAAAGCTCGCGCTGTACGACGCCCACCCACCCCACCCCGACCTCGCCTCCTCCTTTGCCGAGGAGCTCGCGCAGACCCGTCCGGAGTCCAACCCCTCGCGTGCGCTGTACGGCGCCTACCTGGAGTGGGTGTACGAGGTTGCGCTCGCACAGCTCCCAGACAGCGTTGAGGTAGTCCAGCACCGCGCCCGCGCGGTGTCCATCGACTCTGGGGAGGACCAGGACACCATTGCGCTTTCCGACGACTCCACCATCACCGCCGACGCCACCGTCCTCGCCTACGGTTGGCAGGTTCCCGCACTCAACGAATCCGAGCGCGTCCTGGCGGACGCTGCACAGTCGGGACTTCACTGGGTGCGCCCGGATAATCCCGTCGAGCAGCCGGTCAATGAGATTCCGGCCGGCGAGAAGATCCTCGTCCGCGGCCTGGGCATGGGCTTCTTCGACGTCATGGCACTACTCACCATCGACCGCGGCGGCCAGTTCGTCGAGGACCCCTCCACGCGCTCCGGCCTGCGCTATGAGCCGAGCGGCGACGAGCCACACTTCATCATCTCCTCCGGTCGCGGCTACCCGTATATCCCAAAGTCGGAGTACCACGCGTTGCCACCGAAGGCGGCGTTGGTGCGGTTCTTGGAGGCCGTCGAAAAGCAGGGCTCAGAGCTGAACTTCTCCACTCAGTTGCTCCCGCACATTCTGCGCGATGCCTACGCCGAGTACTACGAGAACCAGGCGCGCGTCAATCCTGCGGCGCTACAGCGCCCGCTCACCGACATCATCGCCACGATCGATGCAACAACCATCGACGCCGCGGACTTGCGCAGCATGGCGGACCAGCTCACAACAGCGCTCGAGGGTTCCTCTACCCAGCCGCTGGATCTGGCGCACTGGACGCACCCGCTCGCTGATTTTAAGGGCGGTGACCTCACCGAATACATCGCCGAGGGGCTGGCTCGCGATATCGTCGAAGCCGTTGCAGCTGCCGATTCTCCGCTCAAGTCCGCGCTGTGGGCTATTTCCGCCGCCCGCAAGCCCGCGTCCATCGCTGGCTCAGAGGGCCGCATGACGTGGGAGTCCCGCACAAGCACGTACAAGGAGTTCATGGCGTTCGGCCAGATGGTGGGCTCTGGCCCGCCGCTGTTCCGCACGCGCCAGCTGCTCGCGCTTGTCGACGCCGGCCTCGCCACCTTCCTCGGCGAGCGCCCCCAGCTCGAGGTGGGCGAGAAGTTCACGCTGCGTACGCAGCATGGAGAGGCCTCCTCCGCCTGGCTTATCGACGCCTGGATGCACTCCCCCGACGTTCGCCGCGCCGCCGATCCGCTCGCGGTCTCCCTCAACGGCCGCGTGCGGGCCTTCGTTGACCACGGCCAGGCCACGGGCTCCCCGGAGACGACGTGGAACCGCCGGGTGGTCAACCCCGATGGCAGCGAGGACCCCAGGCTGCACATCGTCGGCATCCCCACATACGCGCAGTGGCCGGATACCACCATCTCCCCCATGCCGGGCACGGACCCGCTCATGCTCCAGGAGACCGACCACACCGCCGGCTCCCTCCTTGCCACCCTCTAGCTCGCGCGATTACAACAGCGCCGCGAGGGTTTTAGGCTAGGGCGTCGAGGGCCTGCTCGAGGTCGGCGAGCAGGTCATCGATGGACTCGATGCCCACCGAGATGCGCACGAGATCTGCCGGCGGGACCAGCTCGGAGCCCTCAGCGGAGATGTGCGTCATGTTCTGTGGGTGCTCGATGAGGGACTCCACGCCGCCGAGGGACTCGGCTAGCGAGATGAGCTTGGTGTTGAGACACACCTGGCGGGCATGCTCCTCACTGTGAAAGCGCACGGACATCATCCCGCCGAAGCCACGCATCTGCTTCTTGGCCAGCTCGTGGCCCGGGTGCGAGGGTAGGCCCGGATAGAGGACTTTCTTGACCTCGGGGCGAGAGTCTAGGAACTCGGCCACCGCCTGCGCGTTCGCGCAGTGGCGGTCCATGCGCACTTCGAGGGTCTTGATCCCGCGGGCGGTGAGGTAGGCGTCAAAAGGTGAGGAGACCGCACCGACGTTGCCCTGGAAGTAGAGCAGGCGCTCATCCATCTCTTCGGAGTTGGTTACTACCGCGCCGCCCAGGACATCCGAGTGGCCGCCCAGGTACTTCGTGGTGGAGTGCAGCACATGGTCCGCTCCCAGCTCCAGCGGGTTCTGCAGGTAGGGCGTGGCGAAGGTGTTATCGACGACGATGTGGGCGTCGGACAGCGCTTTGACCGCCTGCGCCACCTCGGCGATGTCGGTGACAGTGGTTGCGGGATTGGTCGGGGTCTCGAGCCAAATAAGCTTCGTGTTCTCCTTAATCGCCGCCTCAACAGCCGCGGTGTCCGCGGTATTAACGATGGACAGCTCCACGCCCCACTCGCCGTAGTCATGGTGAAGCAGGCGATACATGCCACCGTAGGCATCATTGCCCAGAATCACGTGGTCGCCCGGGCGCACGATGATGCGAATGAGGGTATCGACCGCCGCCATGCCCGTGGCAAAACAGCGGGCATAGGCGGCGTTCTCCAGTGCCGCGAGGGTCTTCTCCAGGGAGTGCACTGTGGGGTTGGCTACGCGGCCGTACTCGTAGCCACCGCGCAGCTGCGCGAGACCATCCTGCTGGAAGGTCGTGGAAGCGTAGATCGGCACGTTGATGGATCCCATGTGGGGATCCGGCTGGTAACCGGCATGGATGGAACGTGAAGAAAAGCCAAGAGTGCGGTTGTCAGTCATGTCACATCAGTCTAGACCAAGCTGTTCAGTTGCGAGAGTAACAGCCTGTTTATATTCAGCACGTATGAATGCCGCCCACGTCTTATCTAGTATCGGAAGGCGTCAATCGTGAACGAAGGAAAGGACATCGTGACTACTCTTAGCGCGGCTGTGGGAGTCGCAACCGACAAGTCCGGCGAGGCCGTCGATACCGTCACCCAGTGGTGGCAGAGCGAGGATATGCGCTCCTGGCTCGTCGATAAGCCCATCGGCATAATGCTCATCCTCATCGTCGCCGTCATCGGCAATTGGCTGCTGCGCCGCCTCATCACCAAACTGGCGGACAACAGCATCAAGAAGGGAAAGCTGAGCTCGCCCCTGTCACAACGCAAGCCGGTGAAAACCGACAAGGCCCTAGCCGCCACCAACGAGGCTCGGCGCGTGTCCCGCATCCAGACCCTGTCAGGAGTGGGCCGCTCCGCCGTGTCCATCTTTGTGTGGGTCTGGGCTGCGCTAGCCATCTTGGACAAGCTCGGCGTTAACGTCGCCCCACTCGTAGCCTCCGCCGGTGTTGTCGGTGTGGCCCTCGGCTTCGGCGCCCAAGCTCTGGTCAAGGACTTCCTGTCCGGCATCTTCATGCTCATGGAGGACCAGTACGGCATCGGCGACACCATTGATTTGGGCAACGGCGTTTTTGGTGATGTGGAGTCCATTTCGCTACGCATCACCACCGTCCGGGATATCGACGGCGCGCTGTGGTACGTCCGCAACGGTGAGATCCTGCAGGTGGCCAACCACTCCGACCGTTACTCAGTCGCCCGCATCCAGGTTCCGGTGGCGCTCAGCAACGATCCGGACAAGGCGTATAACGTCATCAACGCCGCTGCTGCCGACGCCTCCCACGACCCCACCATCCAGCCTGACATCCTGGCCGAGCCTACCGTCAACGGCATGTCTGGCCTTGAGGTCGACCACATGTCCTACCGTGTATCCGTCAAGACGCTACCGGGCAAGCAATGGGATGTTCAGCGTGCCATGCAGGCGAAAATCCTCACCGCCATGCATGCTGAGGGTATCGCGACCCCCTACCCGCGCGGGATGGCTATCTTCGACATGGAAGAATCGGGTTCAGGAAACGGCCTGACGCGAAAGGACAACTAACTATGCAACCCAGCAGTGTGTACGAGGCCATCGGCGGGATGGAAACCTTTGAGAAGCTTGTCGGAGGCTTCTACGCCCAAGTGCGCACTGATGACGTCATCGGCCCCATGTACCCGGACCAGGATTGGGACGGCGCGGAACAGCGGCTGCTGTGGTTCCTCGTGCAGTACTGGGGCGGACCGCAGCTCTTTTCTGAGAACCGCGGGCACCCGCGCCTGCGGATGAGGCACGCCCCCTACCCCATCGACATGGCTGCCCATGATCGCTGGCTGGAGCTCATGGGAAACTCCCTGGCACAGATTGATGAGGCGACCATCCCGCCGGCCTACCGCTCCATGATCTGGGATCACATGGAGCGGGTGGCGGCGATGCTCATCAACCGCGCCCCTTAGAGGCCGAGGGCGTCCTTGACCGGCTGGTGGACCAGCCCGCCGTTGCGGGTCATGAGGCCGTTGGCCAAGCCCGGGAAGCGCTCAATAGCGCCCTCGTAGCCGCTGGCAGCCAGCGCGCGCATGTACGGCAGGGTGGCCGAGCCGAGAGCACGGGTGGAGGTGTTGGCCACCGCGCCTGGCATGTTGGCCACGCAGTAGAAGAGAGTGTCGTGGACCTTAAAGGTGGGCTCGTCGTGTGAGGTCTTGTGGGAGTTCTCGAAGCAGCCGCCTTGGTCAATGGCAACGTCGACAAGCACAGCGCCCTTCTTCATGCGCTTGACGACGTCCTCACGCACCAGCTTCGGTGCCGCAGCACCCGGCACGAGGACAGCGCCGATGACGAGGTCGGCGTCAAGAAGCTCTGCTTCCAACGCAGCCGGATCGGAGACGATGGTGCGCACGGTGCCCTGGTACTGGTCATCGAAGCGCTGCAGCACGTGCGGGTCAAGGTCGAGCACGGTAACTTCCGCGCGCAGGCCGTGGGCCATCGCCACAGCGGACGCACCGACCTGGCCACCACCGATAACCACGACGCGCGCCGGCTGGGTGCCCGGCACACCGGGAGCCAGCACACCGCGGCCACCCTGGGTGGACAGCAGGTGGTGGGTGCCTTCAATCACGGCCAGACGGCCAGCGACCTGGGACATCGGGGTCAGAAGCGGCAGGGTGCCGCGGGCATCGGTGACGGTCTCATAGGCCACGGCGGTGGTACCTGCCTTCATGAGGGCCTCCGTCAGCGGACGATCCGCTGCCAGGTGCAGGTAGGTGAAAAGGAGGAGGTCATCACGCAAGAAGCCGTACTCAGGCTCGAGCGGCTCCTTAACCTTGACCACCATGTCCGCAGCCCACGCCTCCTCAGCGGTGGCCACGATGGTAGCGCCGGCCTCCTCGTAGAGCTCATCCGGGAAGGACGCGCCGACGCCGGCACCAGTCTCCACGAGGACCTCATGGCCGTCCTTCACCAACGTCTGGACAGCGCTGGGAGTAAGAGCCACGCGGTTCTCGTTGTTCATGATTTCTTTAGGTGCTGCAATACGCATGAGGCAGACTCCTTTGGAGACAAAAAATTAATGGGTCCACCGTCAGCGTAACGCAGAACACTACGGTGTGACGGCGTGATTCATTTTTCACGTCGCGGCCTCCCCCATTAGGCGTTAGGATGCTGCCAATGAGCACTATGCGCGACGTTCGCCGTTCCTTTCTCCCGCTGGGATGGACCGCTTTCGGGGGGCCTGCGGCTCACCTAGGATACTTCCGCACGGAGTTTGTCAGCCGCCGGGGTTGGCTGAGTGACTCCTCCTACGCGGACTTGGTGGCGATGTCGCAGTTCCTGCCCGGCCCGGCAAGTTCCAAGGTGGGTATGGCGCTGGGCTATGGCCGCGCGGGCCTGGCCGGCATGGCGTATTCCTGGTTCCTGTTTACCTTCCCGTCGGCACTCATCCTCACGCTGTTTGGCCTCATCGTGGTGCCGAGCAGCGGTGTGGGGTGGCTCGATGGACTGCTCGCCGCGGCGGCGGGCGTGGTGGTGCATGCGATTGTGGGGATGGCCAAGAAGCTCTTATCGACGCCCACCGCCTGGGCCCTCGCCCTCATCAGTTCTGGGGTGCTACTCGTGGCCGGATCGGCCTGGCAGCTCGCAGTGCTGGCCGTCGCCGGCGTGCTTGGCGCAACGGTACTGCGCCGGTTCTTGGCGGTCACCACTGCCCCCGATATTGACAGTGGCCTGCGCAGCGTTCCAGCCGGCCTGGCGTGGGGCTGCCTAGCGGCGTTCTTCCTCCTCTTGGGTGGATTGGCTGCGGCGGCACAGGTCAGCGATTCCTACCTCCTTACCCGCGCCAACGCCTTCTACCAATCCGGTGCTTTGGTCTTCGGTGGCGGGCACGTGGTGTTGCCGCTTCTTGAGGATCAGTTCGTGGGCGCGGGGTGGCTAAGCCAACAGGAGTTCTTGGCCGGCTACTCAGTGGCACAGGGTGTGCCGGGCCCGCTGTTCACCTTCGCTTCCTACCTCGGCGCGGTCGACGGCGGTCTCGGCGGCGCGATCCTCGGCACGGTGCTTATCTTCCTGCCGGGAGCTTTGCTGACGCTGGCGGCGCTGCACTTGTGGGCCCGCTGGAACCACCTGGAGTGGCTACGCAGCGCGTTTGCTGCCGTCAGCGCGGCCGTCATTGGACTGCTGGTCGCTGCACTGTGGGATCCGATCATTACCCACGGTGTCACCGGCTGGGCCTCCGGGCTTATTGCAGTGGCCGCGGGGGCGGCATTGTTTTTCAAGGCGCCGCCGTGGACCGTCGCGGTGGGCGCGGCCTTGGCGGGCGCGGTGCTGCTGTAACGCTCCAGGTGCAGCGCTACAGCGCTAGAACAAGGACAAGCGCGTCGAGTGGTAGACGCTGCCGAACGGCGCATCGACGCGCACCCAACGTCCCTTGCCGGCCACGCGCAGGTGGCGCGGCACGTCCATGGGAGCGGCGAAGCCAGGGATAAGCCCAAGATTGGTGCAGGCGAAAATCATGCGCATGGGGATTTCTACCTGCTGCGCAGCCACCTCCGATTCCTCGCCCGGAGTGCTCTCAACCGTGATGACGGTCTGGTTCAGCAGGCTGCTTGGCGGACCCATGGGGCCGGAGAACTGCCGGGCCAGCTGCTGTCCTTGGTCCGCGAGTTCGCGGACGACACCGACGGGCAGCGAGTCGATTTCCCGAAAGCCCTCGGCCGGCGGCAGGGCGCCCGGCCATGAGGGGTCGCGGGCAGGTCCCAGCTTCAGCACCACGGGGGAACCGGTGAGTTCGGGGTCGGGGGCGGTATGGAGGGCGTCGAGAAGCACCTGCGCTGAGACCACCGCACCGTCCCTGCCCACCGCGCCTTCGACGCGGCGGGAGGCCACGACCTCAAACGGGGTGGTCACAAACACCTCGACATGGGTACTGTCATGCTGACGCAGACGCACCGACGCTGAGGCATCAAGCCCCGTCGCGCGGACAAGGAGGGCCCGCAGCCCTACCCCACTGCCCCGCAGTTCGAGCGTTTCGCCGTCCATGGCCTAGGCGTTCTCGTCGAGTTCCACGAGCGCGTGCTCGAGGATAATGGCGCGCTCCTCCTCAGTGACCTCGCGCGGCTTCTGGGTCTCCGGGTCCATGGTGACCTGTACGCAGTCAATGACGCAGGCAACGTTGCCCTGGGAATCCTTGACCTTCTGGCGGGTGGTGAAGGACGTGCTGCCGAGGCGCACCACAGTGGTCTCCACCGTCACGGTGCCGTGGCGCCCATCCCACTTGAGGGGGCGAACATAGTCGGCCTCGATGTGGCGGACGAAGGCCACCATGTTGACCCCGCGCGAGTAGAAGTTGTGCATGGCAAACGCCAAGCGCGCCTCCTGCGCCAGCTCAATGAAGTTGGCGTTCATCATGTGGCCATACATGTCAAAATCTGACCAGCGCACACCAACGGTGAGCGCGTGGACATTATCCGTGGTTTCCTCCGACACAACATGTTGAGCAGACATTCCAGGATCCTTCCTGAGGTTGACCTCAGCGTTGGTAACGGGGATGACACCATCCCCTCGAGCAGTTAGCGGCTTAGCTTGCGGTGGGTAACGCGAGACGGACGGGCCGCCTCTTCACCGAGGCGTTCAACCTTGTTCTTCTCATAATCACCGAAGTTACCCTCGAACCAGAACCACTGGCCCTCGGCAACGTTGCCCTCCCAGGCCAAAATGTGGGTACAGGTGCGGTCCAGGAACCAGCGGTCGTGAGAAATGACCACCGCACAGCCCGGGAACTTCTCCAGGGCGTTTTCCAGGGAGCCGAGGGTTTCGACGTCAAGGTCGTTCGTCGGCTCATCGAGGAGGATCAGGTTGCCGCCCTCCTTCAGCGTCAGCGCCAGGTTCAGGCGGTTGCGCTCACCACCGGAGAGCACCTTGGACGGCTTCTGCTGGTCTGGGCCCTTAAATCCGAAGGCGGAGAGGTAGGCGCGGGACGGCATCTCATTCTGGCCAACGTGGATGTAGTCCAAGCCGCCGGAGACAACCTCCCACACGGTGGACTCAGGATCAATGTTTTCACGGCCCTGGTCCACGTAGGAGAGCTTGACGGTCTCACCGACGTCGACGGAGCCGGAATCCGGCTGCTCAAGTCCGACGATGGTCTTGAACAGGGTGGACTTACCCACACCGTTCGGGCCAATTACGCCGACGATGCCGTTGCGCGGCAAGGTGAAGGAGAGGTCCTTGATAAGCACGCGGCCGTCAAAGCCCTTAACCAGGTCCTTGACCTCAACGACCTTGTTGCCCAGACGCGGCGGGGTCGGAATCTGGATTTCTTCAAAGTCGAGCTTCTTGTACTGCTCGGCCTCAGCTGCCATTTCCTCGTAGCGCTGGAGACGAGCCTTGTTCTTGGCCTGGCGGGCCTTCGCACCGGAGCGAACCCATGCGAGTTCGTCCTTCAGGCGCTTCTGCAACTTCTTGTCCTTGGCGCCAGCAACCTCGAGGCGCTCTGCCTTCTTCTCGAGGTAGGTGGAGTAGTTGCCCTCGTACGGGTAGAGCTTGCCGCGGTCAACCTCACAGATCCAGCCCGCGACGTGGTCGAGGAAGTAGCGGTCGTGCGTCACGGCCAGGACGGCACCCGGGTAGGACTCGAGGTGCTTCTCCAGCCACTGGACGGACTCGGCGTCGAGGTGGTTCGTGGGCTCGTCGAGAAGCAGCAGGTCCGGCTCGCTCAGCAGCAGCTTCGCCAACGCCACGCGGCGGCGCTCACCACCGGAGAGATTGGTCACCGGGTCATCAGACGGCGGGCAGCGTAGGGCCTCCATGGCCTGCTCAATCTTGGAGTCAACCTCCCACGCGTCGGCGTGGTCAAGCTCCTCCTGCAGCTTGCCCATCTCTTCCATGAGCTCATCGGAGTAGTTGGTGGCCATTTCTTCCGCGATCTGCTCGAAGCGCTGCTTCTTCTCGAAGATCTCACCGAGGCCTTCCTCGACATTCTCACGGACCGTCTTCTCCTCGTTGAGCGGCGGCTCCTGAAGGAGGATGCCGACGGTCTTACCCGGGTCGATGAAAGCCTCACCATTGGAGGGCTGATCGAGGCCGGCCATAATCTTCAGGATCGAGGACTTACCTGCACCGTTGGGGCCCACGACGCCAATCTTGGCTCCTGGGTAGAAGGCCATGGTGACGTTGTCCAAAATGACCTTGTCACCAATGGCCTTGCGCACGTTTTTCATCGTGTAGATGAACTCGCCCATGTTTCACCCTTTGCTTCTGTCAGGATTGGTAAATAACAGTACAAAGACTACATCACATGGGCGACGGCGGTGTTCCGCCCTTGTTTAGGCCATGACTTCCTCCGGCTCGGGAATCTCTTCGGCCGTGTTCAGCGCGTGGTGGCGGTCAGCGGCCGTGTCGAGTGGTGAGTCCTCACCGGGTTGCAGCGCGGTGGGCATCGGCTCATCCGGTGCGGGCTCCATGGGCTGTTCTGATGCCGCAGTGCTTTCCGACGCCGTGTTATCCACATCCGGCACCGGTGGGTTCTCCCCCAGCCACAGCTGTTCTTCGCCATCCTCACCGAATGCGGTACCAACCTTCACGGAGGTGACGAAGTAGCGATTGAGGTCAAGGCCAACGTGCGCAGCCTTAATGTAGGTTTTGGAGCGCCGCCCGCCATGTTGGTCAGTCCACTGGTCTGTGACGATGGACCCCATAACAAAGATGGGCATGCCCCTTCGCAGAGATTTCTTGACGTTAATGGCGCACTGGCCCCAGACCTCGGCGTCGATGAAGTTGAGGTCGAGTTCGCGCCATATGGTCTTGCCTTCATCGGTAACCTCCGGAACGCTGCGGGAGGAGGCGATGCGGAAGCGAGTCTTATACATAGTCTCGCTGATTTTGGTCAGGTGCGGATCACTAGTGAGGCGTCCGGTAAGAGAAATGGGATATTGCGACATTGCGGGTGTCCTTACATGCTGTGGTAACTCTGTGTGCGAGGAGGCGTTTCACCTCCCTTGATTCGCATCTTTGCCACCGCACACATGCCGCGCAATGCCCCGCCCGTCCGCCTGTGGATAACTTGTTGAATAAGTCAACAACTCCGGTGTTTGCCCAGGTGAAAATCCACAGGCCCCCGCTCGTTCGTACGGAATCTACTGCGGACGAAAACCTGAATCATCGCCCTCGCTGATCTGCTTCAGCATGGCGTTGTAGCTCTCAAGGTCGGCATCGCCGTCAACATCCGCCTTGGCGTCATAGCGGCGGGCCTGGGCGCGGTCCTCGCGCAACCATTCAGTAAACAACGTGCCAAACACCACGACGAGCGGGAACTGGCCAAAGCCCCAGGAAATACCACCGCCGGTGCGTTGATCCTTAATGAAGTCCGGGTTCCACGGCAAGTTGAGGGATTCGTAGAAGTCAAGCCCCAGAATGGACTGCATCTGCATGAGGTAGACGCCAGCAAAAAGGTGCAGCGGCATCGAGAAGAAGAGGATGCCCAAGCGCACCTTCGTGGGCGCGCGCCACGGCAACGGGTCCGGCCCGATGACCTCCCAGTAATAGATGTAACCGGAAATCAAGAAAACCCAGTTCATGATGACGTGCCCGGCATGCTCTGAGATGGCAAGTTCATAGAAGCTCGGGAAGAGGTAAAGCACGTAGAGGAAGGCGAGGAACTGCAGAACGTTGACCGCTGGGTGCGTGAGGAAACGTAGGGTACGGGACTTGGTGAGGGCCACGGAGGCGTCGTGAAGCGTGGGCTTACCCGGCTCCCCTGGCTCAAAAGCCTCCATCACCAAAGTCACCGGCGCGCCCAGCACCAGGCACAGGGGGATGGCCATGGACAGAATCATGTGCACGAGCATGTGCATGGAATACAGTGCCGGCATGTAGAGGCCAATACCGTTACTCATAATGACTGTCATGCCCAGCGAGCCCAGCAGGAACCAGGCAGTGCGACCGCCGGGCCACGTCAACCCACGGCGCTTCAGGCGCCACAGGGCATACAGGTAGAAGCCGGCCAGCACGAGCCCGAGCGAGCCGAACATGAGATCAAAGCGGAACATGGTCCACACGTTGGTGGAGGTGGGGGCGTCGACAAGCTCGTAGCCCACCAGAATCTGCATGGAGTTCAGATTCGGATCGCGCGGCGGCGGCGGTGGTGTGCGCCCCATGGAAATAGCCACGCCGACGGTGGCAGCCATGATGAAAACCTCCACGATGGAGACCCGAACAAAGAGGCGCGGTGCGCTCTCAAGCTGCGGAATCGTCACCCGGCGGTGAACGAATCCGACGGCAGCAAGCACCACCGTAAGCACAGCCTTGCTCAGCACGAGCAAGCCGTAGCGCGTAGTGACAAGGTCACTGAACTCAACACGAATGAGCGCATTGATCACGCCCGTGACTGCGAGCGCGATGATAGAAAAGAGCGCCACCGAGGAATAGCGGCGCACGGCGACGCCCATATTCGGGCCAAGGCGACGGCCATGCGCGATGAGCCCCATGAGACCACCCACCCACAGCATGATGAAGAAAAGGTGAATGAGCAGGGAGTTCGTTCCATAGTCATGATCACCGCCCGCCGCAGAGTGGCCCTCCATACCGAGCGGAACAGTCAGCAACACCGAGAGGAAGAACGCCCCCACCTGACCAGCCCACGTGCGCGCAACAAATCCCACAATGGCCACCAGAGCAGCCAGCGCGGCGGTAATGAGCCAGACTTGCGACGCCGCGATCTGCCCCACAGCCATCCCCATAAGCTCCGGATTGAGAACCTTGGCGATGGGAGTGCCGGTTAAATCCGACATGACAAGGGGCACCTCAAGCAGCGCGACCACCGCGGTGCCGACAGCCGCCCATGCACCAGTACGGGCAGCGATATGACCGTCAACGCTCAGCCCCGCCTTATGAAGCTGCTCGTTATCGTTGTCCGGCACGGCCGGATAGATGAAGAAGGCGCTGGCCATGAAGGAGCCAATCGAGAGCGCCATGAGCATCCACGCGGCGGCCCGGAAGAATGGCAAACCAAAGGTGGTCAAGCGTCCTGGGTCAGGGATGCCGAGGGCCGCGAGCGAATCCGCAAGGAAGAAGAGGGAAATAATTCCCCCCACAAGGCCCGCAAAAACGACAAAAGAAAGATGCAGAAGGCGGGAAGATCGTGCTCGCGAGGCTACTGTAGAGCTCGCCTGAACAGGCTTCTGCAAGGCCTGTGAGCTGGAGTTATCTTTCTCTTCGTGCATAGTCGGCAGTCTACCGCCAGGCATGTTCTCTTACCTAAAAGGCAGCAAAGATTCAGCAATAGGGTAGGATGCACTCATGGACTCTCGTCAGCTTCACCATTTTCGCACCATCGTGGACCACGGTTCGTTCACGCAGGCTGCGGAAACACTGCGGCTTACACAGCCCTCTCTAAGCCTGACTGTGCGCAAGCTCGAAGAGGATCTCAACGTCAAATTACTTTCCCGGGGGCGTGGCGGCGTTAAGACAACAGAGGCTGGCGAATTTCTCTATGGGGTCGCCACCTCAATCGATTCGTTGCTGGCCACAGCCACCACACGCTTAGCCGAAATCGCCGCTGGCAGCGCTGGCTCGGTCACTCTGTGCTCGGCACCTGAATTCAACTGGCTGTTTATGCCAACTGTTTTGCGCCGCATGCGCCAGCGCGCACCGCAGGTAAACGTTTCCTTAAGTGACTTAGAACCAACCGCCACGCTCAAGCGTGTATTGGATGGTTCCGTGGAGATCGGCATCATCCCAAGCACCAATCCGCAGCACTTCCAGAACCGCTATGGCGACCAGCTTGCTATTAATCGCGCGGCGGATATGGAATTCCGCGTCGCCCTTCCGCAGCGCTTGTCCCACCTTCCGGATCCCGTCCGCTTGTCCTCCCTGACCACCGAAACATGGTTGCTGCCGCCGCGCTGGCCGGAGCTCAGCGGGCTGCCGGAGCTGCTGGATCAGCTGTGGGCCACGTCCCCGGACTGCAAGCCGGCGATTGTGCAGGAGATTTCCACGCTGCAGACTGGCCTTCCGTTGGTAGCGGGCGATTATGGCATCAGCCTGATGCCGCACACGGCCCAAGCGCTGGGCCAGCGGGGCGTACATTTTCACCGTATCGAGGAACCGCTGCCCTCAATGGAGGCACTGCTCATTTACCGCGCGGACCGCGCACTGACCCCGGCTGCACAGACACTCATCGATATCCTCTTGGACACCGCCAGCCATTCCCCAGCCGAGCTTCCCACCGATGGAGCTATCGTCGGACTGCCACCGGCTAGCTAGTTTTTCGAGCAAGTGAATAGCTAAGCTATGATGTTTCGGTAGGCCTCCATAGCTCAGCGGATTAGAGCAGTGGGTTTCTACCCCATGTGTCGCGGGTTCGAGTCCTGCTGGGGGCACGCAGGTCAGAGCCACTTTTTACCGTTCTAGTGGGCGGTGGAAAGTGGCTTTTGGGCTGTTTTCGGGCACACGCAAGCATATGCTGAAGGTATGGATATCACCCTCGCTACTTTTGACCATGCCCCAGATGCTGCACTGAGGGGACGGCGCTTTTTGAATGCCTGGGCGCCGTCGGAAAGCTATGCCCAGTCACGCCGTGGAGTGCTCACCGGGCAGTATCCGCAACGCGGTGCGACAACGCGCATCACCGACGTTTTCGAGCAGGCAGAATACGAGATTCGCCAGGACGTCGAGGGTGACACGGGGGTGTTTAGGCTTCTCGAGCAACCTGAAGCCGACGCGCTCGAGCAGCTCCATGGAGTCGTGGCTGTGTGCTCATTGCAGCCCGGGGAGGACGGCACAGCCCCGATGTCACTGCTGTGGCCAGGCGTGGCTGAGGACGGCGAGAGCCATGAGCTGGTTTCTCCATTGGACCTCGCACCGACGTTGGCGGCCATTGCGGGGCTCGACGTGCGCCCCAACGCCGCACTGTCCTTTGACGGCCTCAACCTTGTCCCGCTGCTGCGCTACGGTGCGGCCGGGCATGCGGCGCTCTTCTTCGACAATGGCGTGCGCATGATGGATGCCACGCTTATCGACGGCACCGCCACCCCACTCTCCGCCCTTCCACGCCTCAATGAAGAATGGCAGCTGTGGAAGAGCTTTATGGAGATGGGGCCGTTGCAGTAATTACTGCACGGGGATAACAACCCACAGAATCAGGTAGAGCAGGACACCAGAAAAGCCGAGAAGGGTGGCCGCTACGAAGACGATGCGAACCAAGGTCGGGTCGAGGTCGTAGGTTTCGGCGATGCCGCCGCAGACGCCTCCGATCATCGAGTCGGTAGTGGAACGGGTCAAGCGCTGGTTGTTCATGATGTTCTCCTTTCCTTTTCCATTATGCTGAACGAGTATAAGAACGGCATCGGGGAAACCCCTGATTTTTCCTCTACGCTGGGTGGAAACCTTGACCTTAGAGAAAGGATGCCGTTTCACCATGGCTCACTCCCCCGGATTGCCTGCCCCTACCCGCACCTCGTATGCGCTTCTGACTGGAGCTAGCCAGGGCATCGGTGCCGCGATGGCCAAGGACCTGGCCGCGCGCGGGTACAACGTCATTCTCGTCGCCCGCCGTGAGGAAGTCTTGGAGTCTCTCGCTGCGGAGTTGCGTGCGCGCCACGACGTCGACGCCATCGCGCTCGCCGCGGATCTCTCCGCGACTGTCGACGTCTCCAGGGTCATCGAATTCATGAACAGCAAAGAGATCTCCATCATTGTAAATTCCGCTGGCATTGCTAGCTTTGGCAAGTTTATGGACCAGGACTGGGACTATGAGACGCGCCAGTTCGATCTCAATGCGAAGGCTGTCCATCGCCTGACGCGTGCCGCGTTGGATCAGATGCTGCCGCGGCGCAGCGGCGCCATCTGCAACGTCGGTTCCGCCGCGGGCAATGTCTCGATCCCCAATAACGCCACCTACGTCTTCACCAAGGCCGGCGTTAACGCTTTTACCGAGGCGCTGCACTATGAGCTCAAGGGCTCGGGCGTAAGTTGCACGCTGCTTGCACCTGGCCCGGTGCGCGACGCCGTAATTCCGGAGGAAGAGCAGTCCATCGTTGACAAAGTCGTACCAGACTTTCTGTGGACCACCTACGAGTCCTGCTCTAAGGAAACTCTGGAGGCCATGGCCCGAAACCAGCGCCGGGTCGTTCCTGGCCCGCTCTCGAAGGCGATGAACACGCTGGGCAACATTGTGCCCACCCCGATTGCCGCACCCCTCATCGGCAGCTTCTACTCCAAGATGGCCTAAACGCCCACTCTCACTGGGTGAGAGCGGGCGTCTTACGCCTGTGACGGGAATTACTGACCCTGCAGCGGGGAATCCTGCGCGATGGCCTTCTGCGCGGCTTCCTCGCGGGCAAGCTTGCGCTCTACCCAGAACTCAGCATTCTTGATACCGAGCGCCTCTGGGTCAAACTGCGGATCCTTGCCAGCCTTCTTCTGAGCCGTGTAGTCCTTGAGGCACTTGAGCGCTGGGACCTGGAGGAAGAGGATGGCGATGATGTTGAGCCATGCGGTCGCGCCCACACCAATGTCACCGAGCGCCCAGGCGGCACCCGGGGTGGTGGTCGCACCGATGACGACGGAAACAACAAGCAGTACACGCAGCAGCCAGACCAAGGCACGGCGAGCGGTCTTGTTCTTGATCCAACGGTTGAAGTAGGTCAGGTTGACCTCCGCCATGTAGTAGTACGCCAGCACGGTGGTGAAGGCGAAGAAGGCGATAGCAATGGCAATGAAGCTTGGGCCGAAGCCGTTAAGCAACGTGTCGAGGCCGTGCTGAACATAGCCCGGGCCAACAGCCACGTCATCCGGAATAGCACCCGCGTAGCGCGTCGGACCATCTTCGGACTCGTTCTCGAAGACCTTGTACATGTCCGTGGAGATAATGATGAACGCGGTAGCCGAGCACACGAAGATGGTGTCGATGTAGACGGCGAAGGCCTGGACAAAGCCCTGCTTCGCCGGGTGGGACACCTCAGCGGCTGCCGCGGACTGCGGGCCGGTACCCTGACCTGCCTCGTTGGAGTAGATACCGCGCTTAACACCCCACATAATGGCGGAGCCTAGCAGGCCGGAGAAGGCCTGCTCCGCACCGAAGGCAGACTTGAAGATCATCCCGAAGACCTCTGGGATCTGGTTGAAGTTCACGAAAAGAATGATGATGGCGAACAGGATGTAGGCACCCGCCATGAACGGGACGACCAAGGAAGCGAAGTTAGCAATACGCTTCACACCACCGATGATGATGAGGGCAAGAACGCCGGCCAAGATGATGGCGGACCAACCCACTTTGATGCCCCAGGCGTTTTCGACAGCCGCAGCCACACCATTGGCCTGAATGCCAGGTAGGAAGTAACTGGTGGCCAGAATCATGGCGATGGCGAAGACAATGCCGTAAACCACCATGAAAGGACCAGCCTTCGTGTGCTTATAAGCCTTCTCGATGTAGTAGGCCGGGCCACCACGGTACTCACCGGTGTCCTGGTCTTTTTCCTTGTAAACCTGGGCGAGCGTACATTCGACGAAGGACGTCGCCGAACCCAACAGTGCCACAGCCCACATCCAGAACACGGCGCCCGGGCCGCCGAATGCGATGGCGGTAGCAACACCAGAAATGTTACCCACACCGACTCGGCCGGCCAGCGAAATCATCAGCGACTGGAACGAGGAGACGCCGGACTCGGAGCTTTCACCGTCCTTCAGCTGCTTAATCATGTCGGGGATGCAGCGAATCTGCAGGAACTTGGTGGCAAGGGTGAAATAGATTCCTGCGCCTAGGCACAGGAAAACCAGCGCTGGCGACCAAATTATTGTGTTGAGTGTGTCGAGGAAGCCTGACATCGGAGGAAACCGTCCTTCGGTATATGTGAGTGCCGTCACTATTCGGACTGAATCAATCATGTCTCATGACCTGAGCCTTTCGTGAGTAGAATCATGAAAAACTTCACGCAGCCCTCCGCCCGCAACCCTCCGGACGCAACAAAAGACCAGCTCACATCGATTAAGGTGACGTGCCGCACTCGTCCGGTAAAACTCTGACGCTACAGCCCCACATACCCCCTCAGCCACCCCCGAATCTGCCCTATACCCCATGAGAAGAAGCAGAATCAGTAGAGAAACTATGGTGGGGAACATGAGTGAAATCCCCGCTAAAAACGACCGCCTCGTCTGGATAGACCTGGAGATGACGGGCTTGGATCCCGAGCGTCACGTCATCGTGGAGGTCGCCGCCGTCGTCACCGATGCCGAGCTCACCATCCTGGACGAAGGCCTCGATCTCGTTGTCCACGCCACCGAAGAACAGCTTGGCCAGATGGATGACTTCGTCACCGAGATGCACGCCAACTCCGGGCTGGACAAGGAAATCCGCGAGTCCACGGTGACTATTGAGGAAGCAGAGGAGGCGGTGCTGAGGCTCGTCGAGAAGCACTGCGACCCCAACCACCCCGCTCCCCTGGCCGGAAATTCCATCGCCACCGACCGCACCTTCATCCGCGCCTACATGCCGCGACTGGATAAAGCGCTGCATTACCGAATGATTGATGTGTCGACGATCAAGGAGCTGGCGCGTCGCTGGCACCCACGTGCTTACTACAACCAGCCAGATAAAGGCATGGCGCACCGCGCACTGCAAGACATCATTGAATCCATCCGGGAATTGGATTTTTATCGCCGCAGCGTCTTCCGCACCGACGAAGGCCCCTCCAGCGAGGAAGCCGAGGAACTCAAGACCGCCACTACGGCAGACTACCAGGCGTTTTTGTAAAATCCACGGTGTGAGTTAACCTGTATCTCGTTGCTTTCGGGCAACGATGGTGGCTGTAGTTCAGCTGGTAGAGCACCAGGTTGTGATCCTGGGTGTCGCGGGTTCGAGCCCCGTCAGCCACCCCAAAGTTTCAAACGCCGCGCGGTGCTCATCGCGCGGCGTTTCGCGTTCCGGTTGCGGGTTCGTTAGACCTGTTTTAGGCTTCCGGGTCATGGGGGTATTAGAAACCTACATCCACCTTCGCAATTCGGGGATTGCGCTCGTGGAGAATGCATCCAGCTCACCCGATGAGCTGCGCGCGCTCGGCGCCGACGCGTCTGATGCCGCAGAACTAGCCCACCTGCACCGCACCTACTTCGGGCACACCCGCTTTAGCGGCAAACAACGCAAAGCACGCACCGCCGCCCAAACCCAGAAACACAGCCTAGCCACCCTCACACTCATCGAGTCCTACACCGCCAAAGTCAAAAAAGACCTCGACGCCTGGAACCTCCGCATCAAACTCGCCGGCACACCCGCACACAAAATCCGCGACATCGCGGTCAAAAGACTCAAAGAACTACGCAACAAACGCGAAGCCAAACCCGGAGTCCGGTTCACCTACCGCTCCACCGGACCCAACTCCATGACGATTACCGATGACGCACAAGTTATCGCTGATATCCGCGGCACCCTCGAATCCGTCAACAAACACAACCTCCTCGAGGCTGCACGTACCGTCATCGTCACCGGCGGTGTGGGCACTAAACCCGCCGTGCATGCCCAAGTCGTAGTGACATTGGATGAATTCGATCGCATTATTAATGGCGACGGTGATGAAATCGAACTCCACCTCACCAACGGTGCGCGCATGACCGGGGCAGAATTCCTGTCCTATAAATTCGCCTCCATCGGGTATGCCACCATCATCCACCCCGTGGAAGGGCCTATTAACTCCTACCGCGCAGAACGCAGTGCCAGCTGGAAACAACGCCTCACCCTGGCAGCTGAAACCCAAACCTGCTCCAGGCCCGGCTGCAACAAACCCGCTGATTACTGCCAGGTTCACCACATCATCCCCTGGCAAGCCGGCGGCTACACCAACATCAAGAATCTGACCTTCCTCTGCGCCTACCACAACGGTATTAACGATGATGACCCATCGCGGCCCACCGGCCGTGGCTACGTCTTCAGACTCAACACCGGCATCGGCTACATCCCACCCTGGGGACTACCGATCACCGCCACACCCGAATACCAACAAGCCATAGCCAGACTCAACGCCGAAAAAGCAGCAGAACAACCACCACCAGGTACGGGCTAAACCCGCCGCAGGCAGACACACGCACCCTACGCCGAAACCCGCCAACCACACCACGGCCAGCGGGCACGTCGGCGATCCCGCCCGTTAAACTGCAGCAATGATTGATTTCACCGCCTCCGCCGATGTCGTGGCTCCCCAACTGCTGGGCGCGGTACTTACCCACAACGGGGTTTCCATTCGGATAACCGAGGTCGAAGCCTACCTCGGATTCCACGATGAGGCCTCACACACTTTCAACGGCCGTACCCCACGCAACGCCGCAATGTTTGGGCCACCGGGGCGCCTTTACGTCTACATGTCATACGGGATTCACCGCAACGGCAACATTGTCTGCGCGCCCGAAGGCCGCGGCGAAGGATGTCTGCTGCGTAGCGGCGAAGTTATTGACGGAGTGGATGTGGCCTATGAGCGCCGAGGCAACACAGACTTCCATAACCTCGCCCGCGGGCCAGGAAACCTAGGCAAGGCCCTCGGATTCAGCTTGGAAGACAACGGCACACGAGTGCACTTGGCAGAACGCACCACGGAACCCGAATGGGTACGCGGTCCACGCATTGGCATTTCCAAGAACACGGACGCGGCCCTGCGCTTCTGGATTCCCTTTGACAAGACCGTGTCTCGGCGTCGTGGGCGCCCTTCGTAGTTCTCGCCCCTCTCGGTTACTTACTGGTTTGCAGTAGCATTCCCCGCGGACCATGTCTCCCAGTCCATGTTCCAGTCACCTAGTCCATCGAGCGGGCTCAACACGCCGCCACCGGTGTTGTACACCCTGACCACGTCACCGCGCTTCACCGTGCTCTGGAACCATTCTGCATCCGCAGTCGTCACATTGATGCAGCCATGCGATTGGTTGTAGCTTCCCATCGCACCAACCGCCCAGGGAGCCGCGTGGACGTAGATACCCGAATAGGACATCTGAGTCGCCCACTGGACGTCCGTCTTGTAGCCACCAGCATCGAGAGCCAGCCCAAAGGTGGTGGAATCCATAGTCAAGGATGGATACTCGTCACCAATGACGTAGACACCATTCGGCGTATCCCATTGGCCGTCCGTACCCATAGAAATCGGAATGCGCCGCAGAACCTCTCCATTCTTAAACACCGACATCATCTTGGAGTTGTTGTCCACCAGCGTGATGACGCGGTCCCCAATGGTGAAATTCGTTGAGGCGTCCTCGCCTCCATAGACCCCGCCGCCGAGGTTTCGGCCGTAGAGGTCGACGTCAACAGTCACGGCCGTCCCTGGCTCCCAGTATTTCTCGGGACGCCACCGCACCTCCTGGTTATTCACCCAGTAGAAAGCACCCTCCACCGCGGGTTCCGTCTTGACGGTGATAGCGTCTTCCGCCGCCTTCCGGTCGGTGACGTAGTTACCAAAACGCACGCCGATGACCTGACCCACACCCACAACAGAATCCGGGATGGGCGTCATCGCCACCTCAGAGACGGCTGCTGCCTGCGGAGTGGTGAACGTGATGGTCTTATTGTTGCCGTCTTTGTCCGTGGCCTTAACGGTGTAGGTGTGGTTGTACCCCAGCACCTCTGTGTTCTTCCACGTCATAGCGTCGGAGGACAGCTCATCCTTGACAACCTTGCCGGCCTCGTTGGTCATGGTGACCTTTGAGAGCCCCGCGGTGGATGTCACCTCAATCGGTTCGGAAGGATCCACGTCCTCCGCCCCGTCCTTGATGGAGAACCTCAGCTCCTTCGCCTTCGCGGCCGCCGAAGCCTCCGCACTCGCCTGCACTTGTTCCTCCGAGAGGTTCTTTGCCTCATCGTGACCTTCAGGCTCTCCGATGGTGCACGCAGCCATCACCGACCCGGCCAGGGCAAGACCAGAAAGAAACACTGCGGGACGTGCAGCAGGGAATAGAGAACGCACACAAACCCCTAGATAGATACAACGTTTATTAAGACAACATCCTCAGACTAGTCCGCGCACTCGACTCCAAACTAGTTGACCCCGCCGCCTTTAACCGTTTCGTTATCCATCCGTCACTGGCCGCGGTACAGCGGAACAAAAGATGCACGCAGCAACACTTCTGAAATGCGCAACAACCAGGCGATTTTACCTTTTTCCACACAGGGTGTTAAAGTTACATCTCGTTGCACGGCAGGCGCTGAGGAAATCAGAAGCCAGCCATGACAATGACTGCGCCATTAGCTCAATTGGCAGAGCAACTGACTCTTAATCAGTGGGTTCGGGGTTCAAGTCCCTGATGGCGCACAAATAAGAAGTCTCGAGACGCCGATTCCCTTTCGGTGTCTTGAGGCTTCTTTCGTTTCTGGGGATTCGTGTTCTAGATGTGCTTTCGGTGGTATTTGGGGCTCCGCGTCCCCACCCCACATCCAACACCCGCTCGATCGTTAAAACACCTCGAGCTGCTCTACCTTCGGCCGCCACCAAGCGGCAGTCGTGGCGAGGAACTCCTTGTGCTCTGGCCCAGATATCTCGTCGAGAGCCCGCACATATTCAGGCACCATGACGCGTGGAAGGCGTAGCCCCATCGTCAGATGGGGCGTCCAGCGAGCCCCTCGTCCGTCCGAGTTTGCGGCACTTAACTGGCGGGCAGCGGCCTCCAGTTCATCGGTGGTTTCCAGCATCCATGCCACCGTCTGTTTACTCTTGGTGCCGAAAACAACGGTCCCTACGCGGCGAAACACTGCAGGAACAAGCGGCGGCAACACGTCGCGGGCTTGGTCCACCACAGCCGTGTCCATCGTAGGCGCGAAGGTAACCGTGATGTGCGGGCGCTGGTGCTGGAGGGGAAATCCCCGCTCAGCTAGCACAGAAAAGACTGCCCGCACAGATTCTTCGTCCTCCGGAGCCAAATACAACAGTAGGTTCTCAGGCGAATTGCGACTCACGCCGCCTAAGTCTAACTAACGGCCTCCAGCGCTACCACGGGATATCCGCGGTGTTCAACGATGTCAGCTTCCACGCGATACACCTCGCGCAATAGCTCACGGCTCAGCACGTCCGCTGGGGCACCGTGAGCATGTACCTGCCCGTCCTTCATCACGACGAGCTGGTCGCACATCCGGGCTGCCAGGTTGATGTCGTGAATCGCCACCAGCGCCACACTGCCTTCCTCCTGTGTCTTTTTCCGTACCTGTTCCAAGACGAAGAGTTGGCGGTGGAGGTCGAGGGCGGACGTGGGTTCGTCGAGAAGCATGAGTCCCGGGTGCCCCACCAGCATCTGTGCCACAGCGACTAGCTGGCGCTGGCCGCCAGAAAGCTCGTTGAGGTAGCGCTGCGCAATCGCATCGAGCCCCAGGGAGTGCAGTACCTCGGCAGTGCGGGTGACCGGGTCCTCACATAGTTCCCGGCGGGCCGCAATAAGTACGGCTTCAAACGCCCGCAACGCCGCACTGTGCGGCAGGTCCTGGGGTACATAGCCGATGAGCTGGCGGCGGCGCTGTCCGCGCGGAGTCTGGCCGTCGACACGGAAATCTATCGTGCCGCCTCGTGCGCGGTGTACCCCGGCAAGCGTCGTGATGGTCGTGGTCTTGCCGGATGCATTCGGCCCCAGCAATCCCACCACCTGCCCGCCACGCAGCGTGGGCAGGCTCAATCTATCCACCACCATGCACGAGCCGTACCCGGCTGACAAATCAGAAATGGTTAGTTCTACGTCCACAATGCCCTCCTCCGAGTCATGACGATAGCGATAAAGAACGGCACGCCCAGAAGCGAGGTGACGATGCCGATGGGGATGGCCAGCCCAGGCTTAATCACGAGGCTGAGCGCGTGGGCAGCGCACATCACCGCCGCGCCTGCAGCCATGGAGGCCGGCACGAAGTAGCGCTGATCCTCGCCCACCAGCATGCGCGCGATGTGCGGGCCGACGAGGCCGATGAAACCGATGATGCCGGCGAAGGCCACGGTGGTGGCCGCGACGAGTGATACTACGACGAGCACGATGACCCGCAGGCGGGAAGTGTTGATGCCGAGGGCGGTGGCGCGGGCGTCGCCAAGCCGCAGCGCCGTCAGCCGCCACGACAGCGCGCCCAGGATGGGCAGCGCCACCACGAGCACACCCGCTAATACGGCGTTGGCCTGCCAGCTGGCGCGAGTGAGCGAGCCCATGGACCAGAAGACGATTTGCTGGAGCGCCTCGCTGGAGGAACGGTACTGGATGAGCGCCAGCATGGCTTGGAAGAAGAAGACGAGGCCGATGCCGAGCAGCACCATTGTTTCGGACTTCGCACCGCGGATGACGGCGGCGACGACGATGATGGCCGTGGCTACCGCAGCGGACAGCCACGCGATGAGCGCGAGGTTGAACTGTGGCTGGGCCAGCAGCTGCCAGCGCAGCACGATGGCGCTGGCCCCGCCGAAGGCCGCAGCGGCGGAGATGCCGAGGGTAAAGGGCTCTGCCAGGGGGTTATCCAGGATGGTCTGCATCTGCGCGCCGGCGAGCGACAGGCTGGCCCCGATGAGCAGCGCCATGACGGCCATGGGCAGGCGCAGGCTCCACAGGACGGTACGCGTTTGCTTGTCGACGCCCCCTGGGTCCACCATCCCCCGCAGCACCTCGGCCGGGGTGAGGTTGATGGCGCCGACGATGACGCTGACGACGAAGGCGGCGAGTGCGACGAGGATAAGGCCGGCAACGATGGCAATGCGGCGGCGGGTTACGCGGGAATGCTCGCGGGCAAGCGCCGCGGCGGCGGCCACGGGATCGGTGGTGCTCTCAGCGCGAACCGGGCGTGCGGTGGTCGTAGAAAAGCTCATAACTAGTTGGTGCTAAAGAAGGTTCCGTCGCCGGGGACGGGCGAGTACTTCTCTTGGGCATCGGCCCACTCTTGCTGGACGTCGATGTCTGCGTAGTCCTCCGGGTGGAGCCACGCGGCGATCTGGAGGAGTGCCAGGTAGTTGAAGGGCGAGTTGTAGAACTGGTGCCACAGGCCGTGGAGGTTGTGTTCCTTGACGGCGGTGAGGTCCTCGAAGCCGGGCTGGACGCTGGCCAGCGTGGCGGCGCTGTCGTGAGCGTCCTTGTCGCTGATGCCGTAGCCGGCGGCCGCGAAGCCAGTGTGTCCCTTCGAGCTATCGACCTTGGCGGACCAGTCGCCGCCGGTGGCGATGATCATGTCGGGATCAGCGTCGATGACCTTTTCCGGGGTCAGGGCCCCGGATTCGCCGTCGATGATGCCGTCGGCCAGGTTCGAGCCGCCGGCGACGTTGACCAGCTCGGAGATGTTGGAGTCGTTCCACGAGCCGCAGCAGTCGGAGACTCCCGCGGCGCGCCACACGAAGGCGGTGGGCTTGTCTTGCGCCTTCTGGGCGCGCTCGCTCACCAGGTCCACAGTCTTCTGCCAGTCGGCGATGAACTCGTCGGCGCGCTCTTCGTGGCCGAAGATATCGGCGAAGATTTCCATGGTGGGGGCGGTGCTCTCCAGCGGCTTGGCGCGGAAGTCCGTGACGGCGTAGTCGAGACCGGCCTGGTCCAGCTTGTCGGTGAGCCCGGCAGTCTGGGAGGCCTCGTACTGGTCCATGGAGAGCACGATGAGGTCCGGGTCGAGGCTAATCAGCTCCTCCACGCTGACGTCGCCCTTGGTGAAGCCGCCGATTTCAGGCAGCTCGTTGACCTTGGGAACGGACTTTTCCAGCTCGCGGTAGTAGTCCGGGACGGTTTGCTTGAGGTCCGAGCCGATAGCCACGACCTTGTCCAGCGGGTCTTCCTTGTTGAGGACGCCGGTGGCGAAGACACTGCGCCCCTCGCCCAGGATGACGCGCTCGGGTGCGTGGTCCAGCTCCACCTGGCGGCCGGCTAGGTCCGTGAAAGTCACGGCTGCAGTGCTATCAGTAGATGCGTCTTGTGTGGCATCCTCGGCCGTTGTCCCGGCAGCGCAGCCTGTCACAGTACTGGCAAGTGCCGCCACTAGAGCAAAGGTTCCTACGACACGCGGTCGTGCCGTTTGGTGGTGAGTAGGGCTGTGAACCACTGTTGTTCCTCGTACTTTCATCGTCGTGTGCGGTACCCACGCGGGGAGCGCACTCCAATCAGGACGAGTTCATCCTACACATTCAGGTTAGGCTACCCAAAGTCGACATAGGGTAGGCAACACTTTTCCCTGCTATGCGGAGCGTAATAAAACCCTGCCCTGGACAACGTCCAGGGCAGGGTTCTCATGCGTGCGCAGTCAGCGCAGCGAATATGGGGAGAGTGCTTAGCGGCGCTCAGCCAGCAGGCGCTGCAGCTCCTTGATGTCGGACTTGCGACGCTTGGAGCGGAAAACGGAGAAAGCGATGAGGCCTACGACGGCAGCGCCGACGCCAGCGAGCGCCATCTGCACGTTGCGGTCCTGCAGCTTCTCAGTGGCGGCACCCTTGGCGTCGTCCACGAAGTTCTGCGGCTTGCTGCGGTCAGCCAGCTCATCCAGAGTGCTAGCCAGCTGACGGCGGGTGCGCTCGATGTCGCGCTGGATATCATCAATGTTGCGTGCCACGTAAATCTCCTGAGATTTTGACTGTGATTGTGTGATCTGTTGCGGCCAGAATCTGGCCGCTGAAGTTCTAACGTCGATATTCTACATTGACCTTCACCGCTGCCGCATGTCTACCCGCACAGTGAGGGCGCAAGAACTGTGCCGGAGAGCACGCAGTGAAGCACGGTATGGTGGAGACCATGACTGAAGCACAACGACTGTCCGTAGGAGATAAAGCCCCGGCCTTTTCCTTGAGCGATGATGCCGGCACTACCGTGAGCCTGAGCGATTATGCAGGCAAACGCGTCGTGGTCTACTTCTACCCGCGCGCCAACACCCCTGGATGCACCAAGGAAGCGTGCGATTTCCGGGATAGCCTCGAGCAGCTCAACGGTATGGACATCGCCGTCGTGGGCATTTCTCCCGACAAGCCGGAGGCCTTGGCGAAGTTCCGTGAGGATCACGAGCTAAACTTCCCGCTGCTGTCGGACCCCGAAAAGGAGGTCATGACGGCTTATGGCGCGTTCGGTGAAAAGAAGAACTACGGCAAGGTCGTCCAAGGCGTTATTCGCTCCACCTTCCTCGTGGACGAGGATGGCACCATCGCCCAGGCCATGTACAACGTCAAGGCCACCGGCCACGTCGCCCGCGTTCTCAAAGCGCTGGACTAGCCGCACCCCGCGGTGAGAAGAAGAACCGTGGCGGTGGCATAGTCACCGTCATGGCTGATGGACAGCGCTGTGGTGTAATCCCCCAAGGACTCCTGCGCCGCAGCAGCGATACTCTCCCGCAGCTCGAGGGCCACCCGACCCCACGCGTCGGGGCGGACCTCAATGTCTGACCAGACAACAGCCTCCTCATTCATGACTGGCGGGCGCCCGTAGAGCGCCTGCGACCACGCCTTGATGAAGGCCTCCTTAGCAGCCCAGCGCCCAGCCATGTACTGGACGCGGGCAGCACCCTCAAGCCCCCGAGCCTGCACCCCGCGCAGCTCGGCAGCGCTAAAGACCCGGGCAAAGCGCGTACCAGGCAGCGCAAGCTGCTCAGCAAAGGACGGGATGTGCACGAGGTCGGTGCCCACACTCATTCCGCTCATGCTCATGCAGAACAGCCTAGCGCGCCAACTGTTGCTTGAGCTCCTCAAGCTCATCGCCGCCGGCCATCCACTGAGTCAGTTCCGGCAGGCTAACCGCCTCTTTCGGCGCGTTCAAGGACATCTCTCCCACCGTGAGTACGACGAAGTGGTCGCCCACCAGGTAAGCATGCTGCGGATTGTGGGTAATAAACACAACGCCCATGCCGCGCTCGCGAGCGGCGTCAATAAAGCGCAGCACCATGCCGGATTGCTTCACGCCGAGGGCGGCGGTGGGCTCATCGAGGATGATGTAACGAGCGCCGAAATAGATCGCGCGTGCGATGGCGACAACTTGGCGCTGGCCACCGGAGAGTGCGGAGAGTTCCACGTCGACGTCGCCAAGCACAATGCCCATATCCGAGAGCTGGTCGTGCGTAATTCGCTTCATCTCCGACTCGCGGAGACGACCCAACGCGCCTGTAAGCTCCTGCCCCAGGAAGAAGTTGCGCCACACCGACAAGGACGGCACGAGCGCCAGGTCCTGATACACCGTGGCGATGCCCGCGTCGAGGGAATCGCGGGGGCTGGCAAACCGCACCTCATCGCCATCAACGGTGATGGTGCCACCGGTCGGTGGGGTCAGGCCAGCCAGAATCTTGATGAGCGTAGATTTTCCCGCACCGTTATCTCCCAGCACGCAGGTCACAGTCCCCTCCTTCACGGCCAAGTTGATATCCCGCAAGGCGTGGAAGTTGCCGAAGGTTTGGGAAATATCGTGCAGCTCAATCATGGTTTATCGTTTCCTCGTGAAGTTGGCCACCGACGTGTTCGTCAGCACGGCGAAAAGCAGCATGGCACCGAGGAAGAACTTAAACCAGTCCGGGTTCCAGCCCGCATACACGATGCCCTGGTTGGTCATGCCGAAAATGAGCGCGCCAATGGCCGTGCCCACCGCGGTACCGCGCCCACCAGTCATGGAGCAGCCGCCGATCACTGCAGCGATGATGTAGAGAAACTCGTTACCGATACCCTGGCCCGCTTGGATGGAGTCGAAGGCAAACAGGGTGTGCATGCCCACGAACCAGGCGGCAAAACCGACAAACATGAACAGCGCCACCTTGACGCGGCGCACGGGCACGCCGACGGCGCGAGCAGCCTCGTCATCGCCGCCAACAGCGAAAATCCAGTTGCCCCAGCGCGTCTTGTACAGAACCCACGAAGCAATGGCGACAAACACTAACCACCAGATGACGGTGGCGCGAATACTCAACGAGCCCAGGTGAATCGTGCCAGCGAAGACGACGCGTGCGGAAGGAAATCCCTCCATATCCGCGATGGTAGGGGTGGCCACCTGCCCCGTCACCAGCTTTGTGATGGCCAGGTTGAGGCCCTGCAGCATAAGGAAGGCCGCCAAAGTGATAAGGAAGGAATCAATTTTGGTGCGCACAACCAGCAGGCCGTTGAGCGCACCGATAGCCAGCGCGGTGAGCAGCGACAGGCCCACGCCCACCCAGGAATTGAGATGGAAATTGTAGTTGAGCATCGTGGCCACAAGCGCGGCCGAGGTCACGGCCACGCCGGAGGACAGGTCGAACTCATTGCCGATCATGAGTAGACCCACCGCCAGCGCCACAATTCCCAGCGTGGAGCTGGCATAGAGCACCGTGGAAAAAGCCTCCATCGAGCGGAAGGCCGGGGCGACGATCATGAAAAGGATGAAGATGGCAACCGCGCCGAGCAGGCTGGCCAGCTCCGGGCGGCGAATGAGGCGCGAGAAGGCGCTGCGGCGAGTCAGGCGGGTATCGCCTATGCTTTCCGACGCCTCCCCTACCGGCACCGCCCCACTCATCGCAGGCCCTCCTTCGCCGACTCGGAAATGACGTCCACGTTGGTGGAATCTACAAACGAGGGTCCGGTGTAGACCGGACGGCCGCCGCCTAGGGTGGAGCCGTTGCGGTGAGCCAACCACAGTGCATCGACGGCGAGGTAACCCTGCATATAGGGTTGCTGGTCCACGGCCCACTGGACGGTGCCGTCGGCGATGGCGTCGACAAGCTCGGCGTTGGTGTCGAACGTCGAGACCTTAGCCTGTGACCCTGCCTCAGCCACCGCATCGGTCGAACGCATGGCCACCGAGGCCTGGAGCGCCATGACCCAGTCGATGGACTTATCCTGTGCCAGTTTGGCATTAATGGTGGATTGGGCAGCGGTGAGGTCTTTGCCGTTGACGTAGAGGATCTCTACCTTTCCGCCGTCCATACCATCCTTGACGCCGGCGCAGCGCGCCTCCTGGGAAGAGTTGCCCTGCTCGTGAATAACGCACAGAGCATGCTGTGCCCCGTCGGCTTTGAGGCGCTCGCCGGCCTTGGTGCCCGCGACCTTTTCTTCTTGTCCAAAGAAGGCGCTCATGCCGTACTTCTCGTAGTCATCCATGCCGGCGTTGAGGCCGACGGTGGGGATTCCGGCATCGGCAGCCTTCTTGGCCACCGGGCCAATAGCGCCTGCATTCGGCATGGTGACGGCGATGCCATCCACACCAGAATCGATGGCGGACTGCACCAGATTGGCCTGGTTGGGGGCTTCCGGGTCGGAGGAATAGCGCAGTTCGATGTTGTCCTTGCGCGCGGCATCCTCCGCGCCCTTGCGTACGAGATCCCAGTAGGTATCGCCCGGCGCGCCATGGGAGATCATGGCGACGACGAGGCGCTCGGTGTCGACACCACCGGCCAGCTCGCCTTCCTCGCTCGGGCGGGGCGCGCCTCCGGTGGCGGAGCATCCCCCGATCGTGGCGGCGAGGGCGACCGCACTGACACCACGTGCAAACTTTGTGTTGATTTTCACCCTTGCATGGTGCCCCAGCACACACTCTGGGTTCAACCCGCTTGACCTGGTTCTTTATCGTTTCAGAGGGTTCGAGCTGGGGTTATTCTTCGGTGTTTTACCCCCGCTCGGATGTGTCGTGTGGTGCTGCGTCCGGCTCTAGGATGCCGCTGCGC
Source organism: Corynebacterium sp. BF-R-2 (assembly GCF_024586525.1). Taxonomy (NCBI): domain Bacteria; kingdom Bacillati; phylum Actinomycetota; class Actinomycetes; order Mycobacteriales; family Corynebacteriaceae; genus Corynebacterium; species Corynebacterium sp. BF-R-2. Next base: position 102,739 of record NZ_JAMFTP010000008.1, read on the forward strand.
AGGCGCGCCGACTCGCTGAGTAGAACGGCGGCTTCCCGCTCTGTTACTGCGTTGGTATCGCCGCCTCCGAGGTTGCGTTCGATCGGCCGCTCGTACAGTGCTGCTCCGCCGCGCATGGCCTCCTCTAGGCGGCGCAGCCCGGCGCGTTCACGCGCCTCGGCGGCCTTATGCCACGCTTGTGCGGCATCGTCGCCGCGCTCGCTGGCCACTGCCGCCACGAAGGCCTCCGGGTGGACGAGCGCGATGAGTGCTGAGACGTGCCCGAAGCCCAAAGAAGTCACGAGCCCTGCCTTGGGCGGAGTTCGCCGCAGATCCAGTGGCCTGCGCAGCCACACGAGGTGCTCGTGGCGGCGCAGTTGCGGGTCGACGCAATCCAGGGAGCGATTCGGCGGGATGATGCCCTGGCGCAGCACCTGGCTCAGGCCCACGATCTGGAAGGCCGCGGCCCCACCTTTGGCGTGGCCGGTCAGTGACTTCTGGGACACCACGTACAGCGGGTTGCCTGCACTGCGCCCGAGGGCAGAGGCGATTCGTTCGTGCAGGTCGGACTCGTTAGGGTCGTTGGCTGTCGTGGACGTGTCGTGCTTGGACACCACGGCGATGTCATCCGGAGACACACCTAGGTCCTTGAGACCACGGGCAAGGCGGGACTCGGAACCGCCGCGCGCCGCCGAGAGCGCACCGATGCCCGGCGCGGGAATGGAGTTGTGCGCACCATCGGCAAAAGATTCGGCAAAGCCCACCACGCCGAGGACCGGCAAGCCTAGGTCCGCGGCGAGGGTTCCACGCGCGAGCAGCAGCGTTCCGCCGCCCTCCGATTCAACAAATCCGCCGCGGCGGCGGTCATTCGGGCGGGAGAAGTACCGGTTCTCAATGCCCTGTGCGGCCAAGTGCGTGCTATCGGCCGTGGCGGCCATGTCGCCGAAACCTGTAATGCCCTCCACCGAGAGCGCGTCGATGCCACCGGCGACAACGAAGTCGGCCTTGTGCAGGCGCAGCTTATCGCAGGCTTCTTCCACCGACACCGCTGCCGTGGCGCAGGCGGCGACGGGGTGGACCATCTGGCCGTAGCCACCGACGTACGACTGCATGACGTGCGCGGCGATGACGTTGGGTAGCGCCTCTTGCAGGATGTCATTCTGCCGCGGGTGGGCCAAGAGCTTATCGACGTACAGCGACCGCAACGCCTCTTGCCCTGCCATGCCGGTGCCCTGTGTGGAGCTCACCCGCGCCGGGTGGACGTGGGACAGCAACTCGGCTGGGCTAAACCCTGCAGAGAGGAAGGCGTCCACCGTGCACACGAGGTTCCACACGGCAAGGCGGTCGAGATTGTCCAGCATGTCGGCTGGGATGCCGTAGACCCCGGGGTCGAATCCTTCCGGGATCTGTCCACCCACTACGCGTGTCATAGCCACGCGGCGTGGCACGCGCACGGCGGAGCCAGCTGGCCGGGTGACCTGCCATTCGGTCTCACCGCCCGGAGTGGATTCCACGCGCTGAAGCGTGGCACCCTCGCAGCTGTCCACGAAGGAGCGTGCGGTGGCTTCATCCTCAACGGTGAAGGTCAGCGGTTTCTCCAGGTAAATGGTGGTCAGCTCTGGGGCGAGGTTGTCCACCATGGGCAGGTGAGGTCCGAAACTGTCGTGGAAGCGCCGCACACCGATGCCGGCGAGGACCTCGTCGTGGAAGCGCTCATAAACTTCTTCCTCCGCGATGGACTCGCCCTCTGGCGTGATCCACGCCGCTGTCTTTTCATCCCACGTCACAAGTCCACAGGTCCACGCCAACTCCAGCACGCCGGCAGCGCTAAGTTCACCGCCGACTTCGACCTCATAGCGGGTGCGCGATGAGCCCAGCGGCCCCAGTTCGCCGGCGCCGACAATGACCACCATGTCTTCCAGGGATTGGGTGACCTCGCTGAAGTCGGGGTGGGTCCATTCCAGTGGCTTCAGCACGTGCGGTAGAGCCGTCACGGTGCGTGGTGTGGGCAGTTCGGTCCCGGACTCGGGGGCTGTGGAGGCACCGTGTGCCTCACGTGCCACCTCGGCCAGATTAAGGTCGGCACCCAACAGTCCGCCACTAAAGTCCATGGTTTGTGGCGCAGTGGCGGCCTCGATGAGCACCGATTCGTTGGCGGCGCCATCGACAAGGCGGATGGCCATCTCCTTCGCGGAAAATGTGGCCACGCCGCGGGCCTCGACCTGGGACACAAGAGAATCGTTGCCCGCCATCAGCCCGGTTCCGCGAACCCAGCCGATGAGCGCGTGGACCAGCGAGGTTCGAGCGCCCCATGAATCTTGCTCGGCATGCCAACGGTTGACCAGGGCGTGGAAAGCGGCCTTGGCCTCGCCATACGCGCCGTCGCCGCCGAAGCGCCCGTGGTTGGGTGAGCCGGGCAGCACCACGTGGAGGCGATGCCCCAGGTGGGTATCCGCGCCCACCGCGGACAGCCCCGCGATGAGCCGCTCCACGGACCACAGCAGCAGGCGCATCTGGGCCTCAGCCGCCGGCCCCGCATCGGCCACGGTTCCGCTGACGGGCGGTGCCGCAAAGGGAAAGAGTAGGTCGGGTATGAAGGCCGGTTTGCGCACCACGGTCTCGCCATTCACCGTGGCAGTCTCCTCCGCACCGATCCACTCCACAAACGCATCGATATCTGCAAAAGAGTTGAGGTTGGTTGGGACCACCCACAGCACGGCCGTGCCGACTCCACGCTTGCGGTAGAGGTCTTTAAAGAATTCAACGCGCTGCGGGGTGAGTTGCGAGGTCGTCGCAATGACAGTGGCGCCCTCGACGAGGAGCTCGGAGATAATCTCCGCACCAATCGAGCCCGGCGAACCTCCCGTCACCACAGCCACCTGACCGGAGTGGAGCAGGAACTCGCCTGGCACCGCGGCGTCCGCGGCCTGGCGTCGATAGCCCAGATAAGCTGCCATACGCTCGACCTCCGCACCGGCGCCGAGAACATCGAGGCGTGGTTCCTCGACTCCAGCTGCGGCAGCCTGGACAAGGTCTTCGCGGGCGTAGGCCCAGTAGTCGTCGAAAAGCACTGCCTTCGTAGCGTCAAAGGCAGGGGCCACGCGCTGTTCCCAGTCGGGTCCCAGCTCCGCTTCGATAAGGCCGGCACGGTTGTCGGTGTCCGTCGTATTCTTCATCGACGCGGCCGCGTCGTCGCGAGCGCCACACCCCAGGGCGTCGAGCAGCGAGCGCGCAGAATCCTCGAGTGCGGTTTCCAACCGCTGCGCATACTCCGTCAGCGCCACCGGGTCCACGTTCGCTTCCGCGGTGGCCCGCGCGCGCTTCGTCACTGTCACCCCGGCGCGGGTGGTGACGGCGGTCAGGGAGGCGTCGATAAGCTCGTCGAGCTCACGCACAGTCGACACCTCCGCGCGCGGCAGGGTGGCCAGGTCCCCGCCACGCAGGGAGGCACCCTCGCGGCTGGCCAGCACGAGCTCCGCTACGACGCGGTCAGCCCAGCCAGGGCCTAGGCCCCACTCGGTGTGAACGCGCTCGGCGATGTACCCCGGCTTCTTCCCCGCCGGGCCCGTCAGGCGGCGCACCGCCTGCCCCACCTGCGCGGCGAGTACGGGACCAAAAGAGTCATAGCGAGGCGCGCGCTGCGCCACTGTCTCCGCAAGCTCACGCAGTGGTCTATCCGCCGCGCCCTCGATGGCGCCGATCCCGAATTCCACGCCCAAGTCCAGCAGCAGCTGGTTGCGGCGGGAGGACACGCCCTCCACGAGGGTCTCGATCGTGTCGGTAGCCTCCATCTGGTCGGGTCGGACCTTGGTCCACAGGGCGATGAGCATCTCCACGGCCACCTGCGGGTTCAGCGCGCGGTCTGGCACCTCTGTGTGCGGCTCGTCGGGGGCAGCGGCCACCACCGGTTCCGGCGTGGGGTCTGCCACGTGTTCCGTGAGGTCTTCCACAGCTTCTTCAGCAGTGCGCTCCGGCGCGGGCTGCGCGTCCTCGGCGAAGACGCGGGCGTGGTCGCGTTCAATGTTGAGCACCTCAACCTCACTGCCCGCGTAGTCAGACAGGCCGAGTGTTTGGCCCATCATGTTAGCTACGGTCGGTGCAGCGCCCACGCCAACCTCGATGAAACGCTCGATGCCCAGTCCCGCTACGCCTGCTTCTGTCATGGAACCGCGTGGGGTAAGCAGAAGGTCCTGAGTTTCAATCCAGCGCACTGGGGAGGCGAATTGCCAGGCCAGAAGCTCAATGAGGAGCGTGCGCCCGAGCACCGCCGGTTCTGCTGCGGCCGCCGTGAAATTGTCCACGATGGTCTCGATGCGTTCAGACTCAACTGCGTTCGCAATGGCCTCCACGAACTCACGGTCCAGGGAAAAGGGCCTGGCCACGAGGTTTGGCACGTAACGGCCCACCAGCACCGAGAGGTCAATGTCCCGTGGAATGAGCTCCTCCAAATGCGAGCGGAAGTCCTCTACCCCACCACGCAAAAGGGAGGAATGGAAGGGCACGTCAACGCCTGGAATGGGCACGAAGGCGCGCTGGCCAGGAGCCCAGTACTCGGCATTCTCATCGATGGCCTCGAGGCCGTCGATGGTCCCCGCAATCGCGTACTGGCGCCCCTGGACGTTGTAGTTGACCACCTCGAGGAACTCCCCGGTGACCTCGCTTGTCTCGGCAACGTAGTCCGCAACCTCATCCGCACGCATCCCCATCTTGTGCGGTCGGAGCGCTCCCAGGCCGTAGCGGGACTCGCCGTCAGCATCGCGTTCGACGAAACGGTGCATGGTCAGCCCACGGACATAGACAATCTCCAGAACCGCCTCAAGGGAGAGGACCTCCGCATACGCGGCCAGGGCGTTGTACTCGCCCACGGAATGTCCGCCGAAGGATGCCGTGGTGTCGAGGACCCCTGCTTCCTTCAGGGCGGCGATCTGGGCGCAGCCCAACGTAGCCATGGCGACCTGGGTGAACTGGGTCAGGAACAGCACACCATTCGGATGGTGATAGGTAGTGCCACCCACCACAACGTTGTCCGGGTTGATGCGCACGATCGCCAGGATGGAAAAGCCAAGGTGTTCTCTCGTGTACGCATCCGCACGGTCCCACACCGCGCGCGCAGCCAGTGACTGTCCGTAGTCCGCCATGCCCATCCCCGGGGATTGGATGCCCTGGCCGGGGAAGGCATAAAACGTGCGCGGAGTGCTCATTGTGGCGCGGGCCTCGAGCACCACCACACCATTGCACGTTGCGGTGACAGCGCGGACCTCGCCATGGTCGCCGCGCTTGTCGACGCCCACCCGTTCCACCCCAAACTCCACCTCACTGCCGGGCAGGACTGGGGCCAGCATCGATGCAGACCACTCCAGGACCTGTGTGCCATCACAGGCCGCGGCCGCCTGAGCTAGGGCCGAGGTCCACATGCCGTGCACGATAGGGCCGTCCTTCAGGCCTGCCAGCGCCGCGACATTCGCGGAGAGGTGAATAGGGTTATGGTCCCCCGTCACCGCGGCGAAGGGGCGCAGAGATTCCGGCGCGGTCACGGTGCGTTGGTGAAGGAAGGACCGTGGGGTTTCGCGTATCCCTTCCGACGCTGCGCCTGAATCACGGAACTCGTCCATACTCGCGGTCCCAGTGCGCCCAGCAATCAGGAAGCGCTCGCGTAGCGTTGCTATGTCCCCCACGCTCACCGCAACGTCGATGACTCGACCCGAGGGCGTATCACTTACCGCGACCAGGTCGGCGGTGATGGTCACCTCCAGCGGCGTGGAACCCGGTGCGGCCGTGGCTGCAAGACGCTCGGTGGCATCCTTACCAAGCATCAGTGAGTGTTCGAGGTGGACCAGGTTGAGCAGACCCTCGACCACTGGCTCAGCCTTCGCATCGTTAGTGATGCGGGCATCCGCGATGACAGCGAAGATCGCTGGCCAGGCCATTCCTACGAGGACGTCTGGCGCGGCTGACTCCGCGGCCGCCATACCGGCACTATCCGAGCTCGTCACGGAAACGTAGTCAGCCATGTCCGCTGCATCGAGGCGGGCCTCCACCGAGGCACGACCGTCCTTGACTTCCGGCAGTGTGCCACCGGCCGCTGCACGGGCAAGCTCACGCATAGCAGAAGCGGCATCCTCGGTGCTCACGGAAGGCGAGGCGCCCGGAATGCTCGGTGCCATGATGCGCACGCGCAGCACAGCGTCACCCTCCTGCGTCGAGTCAGCGCCCACGGGCACGGTGTACCAGAAGTCCGCAGAGCCCTCACCGATGGGAACAGTTGCACCGCTCGGGCGAAGAATCGCGCCGGGTAGGTCAAGGAGCAGCGGATTTACTTTTTCGCGGCCAGCCCAGTTCAGGGTAGGTGCGCGGCGGATGAGAGTCTCAGCGCTCGGTGCAGACTCGCGTGCGTCCGGTACTTCCTGGGGAAGGCGGTCTGCGGCGGCCTGCTCGAAGCGAGCCAACAGCTCAACCACCGGCTCGTTGGCGCGCTCAATACCCGCAACAGCGGCTGGGCCGGGGATGATGCAGACCTGGTCGGCGTCATAGTGCTCGTCGTGGGCCTGCCACAGGGAGTCGAGGCGGAAGCGGCGGCGCACGGAGGAATCGATAACCGGCACAAAGCTCGGCGGTTTCCCCGGACCATCGAGCAGGGTGATGAACCAGGCGGCATCGGTGGGATGAAGCGCGGCGTCTCCGTAGAGCTTTATGAGCGAAGCGATGGCGTCTGTGGGGTGAGAACGATCCACGCTCACCTGAAGTTCTATCTCACCGTGATCGGCCTCGTGCAGACGAGCTTCGCTGCGCGCGACCATGTCCTTAAAGCGATTAAACCATGATTCGTCGACCCACCCGTCGAGGAAAGACAGCTCCACATAGCGGTGCAGCCACTGGGAGTACGACATCGCGGCGAGGTCGCCAAAGTAGGGTTTGCACGTCGCCGCCAGCGCAGCGATGATCTCCTCACGACGGGCAGCAACGTGCGCCTCGTCGCCGGTGACCTCATCGAGCAGCCTGCCCGCGCGGGCGAAGGAATTGTCCAGCTCATGGATGCTCGCATCCAGATCTGACCGTCCGGACGTGACGTCCTTGTCCGTGGCGGCGGCGAGAGCCTGCTTGACTGACTCCGACGCGGTGGACTCCGCGGTGGCCATAGCGGCGGTGCCAACCATGATGGCATCAACAGGTGCTGCGGGCAGGCCAAAGCGCCGTGACCACTCGCCGGTGAGGTACTCCGCGCCGCGCGCCGGGGTTCCGATGCCACCGCCGACGGCGAGCAGCACGTTAGGCTGCTGGCGAATGTCGGCGTACGCGGCCACAAGCAACTCATCGAGTTCCTCGGTGGAGTGGTGTCCGCCGGCGCTACCGCCTTCGAGCTGAAGGATGAGTGTGGTGGACACCTCGCGCGCAATCGCGAGCACCTGCTTGCCCTGCTCGACGGTGCCAGGTTTAAAGGCTATCCACGGGAAGTTTTCTGCTTGCAGGCGCTCTACCAGCGCAAGGGCCTCCTCGTGCGGCGGGATACCAGCGGAAATGACCACGCCGTTGAGCGGCGCACCTGCGGCTCGGGCGCGGGGGATGGCACGCTGCCCCTCAATCTGGCGGCGCCACTGCGCAGCAGACAGATACAGGGCGTTGAACTGTGCATTCACGCCCGGCGCGAGCATCTCTGCGAGGTTATCCAGGTTCTGCGCCAGGATCTCATCGGTGTGTTGGCCACCGCCGGCGAGCTCTGCCCAGTGTCCTGCGTTGGCGGCAGCGGCAACGATGGTCGGATCTACAGTGGTGGGCGTCATGCCGGGCAACATGACCGGGGAATAGCCCGTCACGTCGGTGAAGCGCGTGGTGAGGCGCCCTTCCACCAGACGCGGTGCAAAGGTAGACCAGGCGGCAGGCAGCGCGGGCGCGTGGCCGGGCTCAAACAGCTGCGCTTGCCCCTCTGTGGTAGCTGCGGCCACCGTGCCCACTCCCCGGCCAGCGACGATGCCTCGTGTTAAAGGCTCAACGCCGCGAGCGGGACCCATCTCCAGAATCCAGCGCGCGCCGGCGGCGACAGCCTCAGTGACACGGGCAGGCCAGTCCACGGTGTCCGTGAGCACCGCGCGGGCCAGCTCACTCACGAGTTCAGACTCGAGGCCGATGCGTACTGCCCAGTGCTCCACCTGTTTCACGGCCGCCGCCATCGTCGGATGGTGGAACGCGGCGTCGACGTCGAGGTCCGTGAAGGTTATCTGTTTATCCGCGAACGTATGGCGCACCCGGGCAAGTTCCGTAGGGGTTCCCGTGATGACGAAGCGCTCGTGGCCATTGATGAGGCCGATGTGGGCGCCGGCTGCCCGAAGTTGTTCCTCCGAGGCACCCGACACCGCCACCATGGGTGAACCCTGGTCGGTGCGGACGAGTCCGTGGATTCGGGCAGTCCTGGTCAGAGCAGCGCCAATGAGGCGGGCCAAGGCCAAGGCCTCAACTGGGCTTACCCGGCCAGCGGCGACGGCGGCAGCCACAACGCCTTGGGAGTGCCCGATGCTCGCCACGGCGACGTCAGTGTTGAGCCCCTGTGCGCGCACGGACTCGAGGACCGCGAGCTGGGACATCACAATGCCCGGCGTGGACACAGCTGGCGCGGAGAGCGCGAACGCAGGCTCGGCGTCTGCCCACTCCAGCGGCGAGAAACCGTGGGGTGTGGTGGGCAGGAGCGCGCCGACAAGCGGGGCGAGAAGCTCCTCGGCCGCATCCAGGTATCGGGCAAGCTGCGGCCGCACACCTGTGGCTAAGGCCTCACGGAGGGTGGGCAGCCACGCATAGCCCTGCCCGGAGAAGGACAGCGCGCAAGGCTCCACGTCTAAACACGCGGCAAGGGGTGCGATGTTCATGGGATGGGTCACCGGCGCTACTCCCCCAGGGCACGCGCAACGAGCTGCACGGCCGCATCGAGGGAAGGCTGGGTCTGGGGCTCAGGCAGGCCGCAAAAGACCTGGCAGGCGTGGTCCGGAACGACCTCGGCCGAGCGGGACAAACCACGCTCGGAGAGGTACTCATCAAAGAACATATCGATACTCATACCGACACCAGATTCTACCCACTAAGATCGATGCGTCATGGCCTCTCGCACCCCTTTCATTCTCGCAGCTCTCCTCAATGTTCTCGTTGCTGCCTTGGTGCTGGTTGGCCTCGCATTTCCCATCCCCGCCGCGCAGCCCGGCGCCGCCCCGAACACCACTCGGGAGAGCACCCCGGCATCCAACACCGTGGAGGGTGAGCACGAGGCAGCTGCGGCGCTGACTACGCTGGATTCCCTCGAGGTCAAAGGACGTGCGCCGATGACCGGCTACGAGCGCGAGGAACTTGGACAGGCTTGGTCTGATGATGTCACCGTGGAGTTCGGCCACAATGGCTGCGATACGCGCAACGACATTCTGCGCCGTGACTTGGACAACCTCGTCATTAAGGATGGCACCCATGATTGCGTTGCGTTGTCTGGAACCCTCCAGGATCCCTACTCTGGCCAGGTAATCGAGTTCCAACGCGGTGCCGAGACTTCAGATGCGGTGCAGATCGATCACGTCGTCGCGCTTGCCGACGCCTGGCAGAAAGGCGCCCAACAATGGTCACCCGAGCAGCGCCGGAACTTTGGAAACGATCCCCGCAACCTCCTTGCCGTCGATGGCCCCCTCAACCAGCAAAAAGGCGCCGGTGACGCCGCCACCTGGCTGCCACCCAACAAAGCTTTTCGCTGCGAGTATGCGCAGCGCATTGTGGAGGTAAAGGCAGCGTATGGCGTGTGGGTCACCGACGCCGAGAGACAAGCACTCAGAGGCTTGTTGCAGGCCTGCTAACCGCGCCCCGGAAACTTAGTTTCCCTTGTTGTTCTGGTTGAGCTGGTTGCGCAGCTGATCAAAGTAATCACGTGCGCTCTGCGGTTGGGCGTTGCCCTGCGCGGAGGAAAAGCCCGGAAGCTGGCTGAATCCCTTCTGGGCGTTCTGTACTCGCTCGTCGGCCTGCTGCTGGGCGCGCTTGGCCTGCTCCATCATCTCTGCGTCACGGCTGGCGCGCTCATCGCGCTCTCGGCGCTCCTTTTCCTCGCGACGACGGCGCGCCTCAGCAAAGTCCTCGCGGCTGTGCTTTGCTTCCCCGGCCGGCACCGACGGCTTCGGGGCGGAGTTGATGGCGTCCGTGGACAGCAACGTGTCACGCATACCGCTGAAGAGGTCCTGCATGCCGCCCGGGTTCGACGGCATGTAGAGCACGTTGGTGTGAGCGCGGTCGGCCACGTCCACCATGGCGTCGAGGTACTGGGAGACTAGCATGAGGGTCTCCGGATTCTCTTCCACGCCAGCGGCACGCAGGAGCTCATACTGCTGCGCAATACCTTCAACAATCTCCTTACGCTGATCGGCCACACCGCGGCCCTGGAGCTTCTTGGCCTCGGCTGCACCTTCGGCTTCCTTGACCACGCGGATCTTCTCAGCTTCCGCCTGGGCGACGGCCGCCTCACGCTCACGCTGCGCAGCATTGATGGAGTTCATGGACTCGCGCACGCGGGCATCCGGGCGAATATCGGTAACGAGGGTGTTGACGAAGTTCCAGCCGTAGGCGGCCATGTTATCGCGCAGGGACATCGCCACGTTGCGGGCGATGGTGTCCTTGGAAGAGAAGGAGTCATCCAGGTTCATGTTCGCCACAGAGGAACGGACGTTGTCCTGGACATAGGCCACAATCTGCTGTTCATGATTGGACAAAGTGTAGAAAGCCTGGCGTTCAGCACCCTGAACTACCTCGTACTGCACAGCGACGGGAATCTGGACGAAGACGTTATCCTTCGTCTTGGTCTCTACCATGACGTCGAGCTGACGGATCTGCAGGCTGATCTTCGCGCGGACACGGTCAACATAAGGCACTTTGAGGTGCAGACCAGCGTGGGCAACGTTGACAAACTTACCCATACGCTCGATAATGGCGGCTTCCTTCGTACGAACGATAAAAAAGCCGTCAAAGACGGTGGCAGCGATGATCAACACGATCACGCCAATAATAATCAGAGGTCCCATGAACTAGCCTTTCTAGGATCACTTCACTTTTCGCAACTATTTTGCCACAGCGTGATGCTCGCCACGAGACCATGCGGATCACTCCCCAGGAATCGTTGCCAAGTAGTAATATGAGCCGCCCCGAGTATGCTCTAGCGTTCATCAGCTAACCGGAACAGCTCGCCCAAAATCCCGGTGCCGTCTTCAGCAACGCCGTTGTGCTGGAAGCGGTTGGTCACCATCGGGCGCAGGTCGCGGTAGGCCTCCCCCGTGGCGAGGGAGTCCTCAAACGGGACGAAAATATCGTCTAGGTAGATGGCGGCAGCGGCGATGAGGGAGCCGTCGGAAAGCGCAGCGGAATCATACGGCGACCGTGTCCACTCGTGGGCGGCCAACTCCTCCGCGGCCTGTTTGAAGGGGCGCAGCGCCGGGTCCTCGTCGAACTGCCAGGGAAAAACATGCTCACCGGTGAGGTAGGTGCCGTCCTCGGCGAACTCGGGGAATTCCTCACGCATGCGATGCGCCGCCCACCCTGTGACGGACTGACCACCGACGCCGCCGTAGATGGACTCATGAATCGCCGCGTACAACGGCCCGGCCTGGAAGCTCACCCTTTGCCCCACGTCCAGCAGAAAGTCCGAACGCAGGCGCTTCTGCCCGCCCACGGTCCGGAAAGGATCCTCCAGCAGGTAGCCCAGCGCATCGAACCCGGCACCACGGCCCAGCTCAATGCCGATGGTGCGGAAACGGCGCGAGGACAGGCGCTCGCCCGTGGGCAAGAACTCCTCGGAGTTGTCCAGGTGGTGAATAATCTCTTCGATGCGGGACTGCGCCCACGGGAACTGCGCGGTAAAACGGTCGTGGCGCACCTTGAGCTTGGCAAAGGTAGTGCGGTACAGATCGTCCGCGTCCTTGGTCAGGGTGGGCAGACCACCGGTCAGGAAAGCGCGGCCAATAGATTCCGGGTACATCGACGCATATGCGGTGATGATGAAGCCACCGAAGGACTGGCCGAAAAGATCCCAGCGCTCCTCCCCTAAGAATTCGCGCAAACGCTCGGCATCCCGAACGATATTCTCTTGGCGCAACTGGGCTAAGCGTGTGGCGGTGCGGTCCTCAGCAGGACTCAACTCATCAATCCGGTGACTGCGACCCGTGCCGCGCTGGTCCATGAGGATCCAGCGGTAGCGCTCTAAGCCCTTCCCGATGAGCCCGGCGGCGCCTATGGGCCTTGGCGCGGGAAAACCCGGCCCGCCCTGGTTATAGAGCAGTGCCGGGTAATTCTCACCGCCCGGCGGGACAATCTCGCGAGCGTAGAGCTCGAACGAACCCGCGGTGGGGTCCGTGTAGTCCCACGGGACGGTGAGGGTGTGTTCCTTGATGGTGTGGCCGAAGCGTTTCATGCTTCTAGTAGACCACGAAACCCTCCTCGCGGAACGCATCGCGGATAGATTCAACATCTTCCGGTTTCGGCGGCTTGGTGTCCTCGAGTGTGTACGGGTAGCCCAACTCGCGCCACTTGTCCGCGCCCATGTTGTGGAAGGGCAGGACCTCGACGCGTTCGACGTTGCTCTTCCAGCGGGAGACAATCTTGACAACGTTGGCGACGTTCTCCGGAGAGTCAGTCAAGCCGGGCACCACCACGAAACGGATCCACACTGGCTTGCCAATCTCGTTGAGGCGGTCACCGAAGTCGATGGTCGGCTGCAGCTCGCGGCGCGTGACCTCCTTATAGGTGTCCTCGTCACCCGCCTTAACGTCCAGAAGAACCAGGTCGATGTTGTCCATGTCCTCATCGCGCACGCGTGAGCCTAGGTATCCCGACGTGTCAATCGTCGTATGAATACCGGCGTCATGGACCTCTTTGAGCAGGCGCCGGGTGAAAGCGATTTGGAACAGCGCCTCGCCACCCGACAACGTCAGTCCGCCGCCGGAGGCGTTGAAGATAGGCTTATAACGCTTAATGCGCTTCACCACATCGTCGATGCGCTCCAGTGTGCCGACCTTCATCTCCATCGTGTCAGGGTTGTGGCAGTACTGGCAGCGCAGCGGGCAGCCCGACATGAACATGGTCATGCGGGTTCCAGGTCCATCCACGGCGGTCACGATCTCCCAGGAGTGAACCAAGGCAATATCGCCAGAACGGCGTGCCTGCATCAACTCTGGGCGGGTGATGTCGTCGAGGTTATTATCTGTGCCCAAACCGGCGGCGGCGCCGCGCACCTTGTCTCCCTCTTCAGGGGATAGGTGGACGACGCCGGTAATGCCATCTGCCATTTAGGAGCCCTGGTGGAAGGTACGGGAGATGACGTCGAGCTGCTGCTCGCGAGTCAGCTTGACGAAGTTGACCGCGTAGCCGGAGACGCGAACGGTGAGGTTCGGGTACTTCTCCGGGTGCTCAACGGCGTCCTCGAGGGTGGCCTTGTCCAGAACGTTGATGTTGGCGTGGTAGAGGCCCGAGTCCATGTTGTTGGCGCTGCGGTTGGCCTTCATGGTTGCGAGGCGCTCGTCGAAAGTTGGGGTAGCCATGATGTGTTCTCCTTTGGAAAGTGGTGTGAAAGAGGTTTACTTGGAATCCATGATGAAGCCGGCGTCGAGGACACCCACCAGGTTGGTGATGCGCTCCTCAGGCGTGCGGCCCAGACCGGACGGGGTGATGGTGTTCGTCAGCGAGATGCCGTCGAGCGCATCCTTGTAGTCCAGCTTGCCCACGGACAGCATGGACGCAACCATGCCGTGGTTGTCCGCACCGTTCTCCGGGTTTGCGCCCGGGGCGAACGGAGTACCTGCCTCGTGGCCGGACGGGAAGGAACCAGTGGCCTTGCCGTAGACAACGTTGGAGGTAATGGTCAGCACGGACTGGGTCGGGATGGCGTTGCGGTACATCGGGATGGCCTTAATCTTGGACATCACGGTGTGAACGATGGTGGCGGCGATGTCATCGGCGCGGTCATCATCGTTGCCGTAGAACGGGAAGTCACCCTCGGTCTTGTAGTCCACGATGAGGCCCGTCTCATCGCGCACTGGGTAAACGTCGGCGTACTTGATGGCGGAGAGGGAGTCAGCCACGATGGACAGACCGGCGATACCGCAGCCCATGGAGCGCACGATGTCGGAATCGTGCAGCGCCATCTCGACGGCCTCGTAGGCGTACTTGTCGTGGCAGTAGTGGATGATGTTGAGGGCCTCGACGTAGGTGCCGACAACCCAGTCCAGCATCTCCTCGTACTTCTGCCAGACCTCATCGAAGTCGAGCGGGCCGTCACCCTGAATAGCCTCATAGCCATCGACGACCTGCTTGCCACTGACCTCATCGCGGCCACCGTTGATGGCGTAAAGCAGAGCCTTGGCGGCGTTCACGCGGGCACCGAAGAACTGCATTTGCTTGCCGACGGCCATCGGGGACACGCAGCACGCAATCGCCGCGTCATCGCCCCACTGCTCACGAATCTGCTTATCAGACTCGTACTGGATGGACGAGGTCTCAATGGAGATGTGGGCACAGAATTCCTTGTAGCCCTCCGGCAGCCTCGGATCCCAGAAGATGGTGATGTTCGGCTCCGGGGACGGGCCAAGGTTGACCAAAGTCTGCAGGAGACGGAAGGAGGTCTTGGTGACCATGTGGCGGCCATCGGAACCGAAACCAGCGTCGGTCCAGGTTGCCCAGTACGGGTCACCGGAGAAGATCTGGTCGTAGTCCTCGGTGCGCAGGAAGCGCACGATGCGCAGCTTGAGCACCAGTTGGTCGATGATCTCCTGGGCATCTTCCTCAGTAATGATGCCAGCGGCAAGGTCACGCTCGAAGTAAACATCGAAGAAGGCGGAGAGGCGGCCGATGGACATCGCGGCGCCGTCCTGGGACTTGATGGAAGCCAGGTAGCCGAAGTAGGTCCACTGCACTGCCTCGTGAGCGGTCTTCGCCGGCTTGGAGATGTCAAAGCCATAGGACTCAGCCATCTTCTTGAGCTTCTTCAGGGCCTTGATCTGCTCGGAGTGCTCCTCACGGTAGCGAGCCCAGTGCTCGGAGAATCCAACATCGCCCACTGCATGCTTGGATGCTTCCTTCTCAGCAATGAGGTAGTCAACACCGTAGAGGGCCACACGGCGGTAGTCACCGATGATGCGGCCACGGCCATAAGCATCCGGCAGGCCGGTAATGATGTGGGAGGAACGAGCAGCGCGGATGCGTGGGGTGTAAATATCGAAGACGGCGTCGTTGTGAGTCTTGCGGTAGCGGGTGAAGATCTTCTCCACATCCGGGTCGACTTCCTTGCCAGCCTCGAAAATGGCCTGCTTGACCATGCGCCAGCCGCCGTACGGCATCATGGCGCGCTTGAGCGGGCTATCAGTCTGCAGACCGACGATGACGTTGTCATCCTCACAGATGTAGCCAGCGGGGAAGGCATCGATGTCCGTCGGGGTATGGGTGTCCACGTCGAAGATGCGCTTCTGACGCTCAACGGACAGGTAATTTTCCTCCAGATGGTCCCAGACGCGCTTGGTCTTCTCGGTCGGACCGGCGAGGAAGGAAGCATCTCCGTCGTACGGGGTGTAGTTGCGCTGGATGAAGTCGCGGACATCGATCCCCTCGGTCCACGGGCCTTCTTCAAAGCCCTTCCAACCCTCAAACTGCACGGATTGCTCAGTTGCGGTGGTCACTATAATGACTCCCTTCGTAGTTCACACGACGTGTTGAAATCTGTCGCAGAAGGGCTACGGGTGACGCCAGCTCACGGGTAAATCGATCAACACGTTCGTCACCGAACCCCTCTCTGTAGCCCATAGTAGGGGCAAAGCCGGGATAGCTCATATCTCGCTTCTTATGTTCCAGATCACTAACGCTTGTCGTTTCGAGCACCCCACTGGTCATCGCTGTCATAAGAAACGACCGTACTATTTGCACCGGGGGTAAATCACCCCCTGACGTGGCGTTTAACACACGTTTCTGGCTCGATCTTGGTGCGTGTCTGTGCCGCGCTCTATTGTTATGCGCAGTATCTTCATCTCGCCCTCCACCAAGGAGCTTTTCAGCGTGTCTGACACCGCCGCCACCGCCAGCCCAACCACTGTTCCAGTGCATCCCGTGGATGCCGTTCCACCGGCTCCCAAACTGGCGGCGCTCGGCCTCCAGCACGTCCTAGCCTTCTACGCCGGCGCTGTCATTGTGCCGCTGCTCATCGCCGGCTCCCTCGGCCTGGATGAAGCGACGACCATTCACCTCATCAACGCGGACCTGTTGACCTGTGGTCTGGCGACGTTGATCCAAGCGGTGGGCGTCGGCAAGCACATTGGCGTTCGCTTGCCCATCATCCAGGGCGTGACCACCACCGCGGTGAGCCCCATCATCGCCATCGGCATGAGCGCGGGTGAACAGCCTCTGCCCACCATTTACGGCGCGATTATTGCCGCCGGTATCTTCACATTCCTCGCCGCACCGGTTTTCGGACGCGTCCTCAAATACTTTCCGCCGATCGTCACCGGCACCGTGCTGCTCGTGATGGGTACGTCCCTGCTTGCGGTCTCGGCCAATGACTTCATCAATTACGCCGAGGGGGTTCCTGCCTCACGCGATCTTCTGTATGGCTTCGGCACGCTCGCCATCATCATTATCGTCCAACGCTTCTTCCGTGGCTTCCTGGGAACGCTGTCAGTACTGCTGGGGCTGGTCATCGGTACCGGCGTGGCCCTCGCATTGGGTGACACGTCCTTCGACGGCGTTCGTGAGGCCGATGCCATCGGCGTGACCACGCCCTTCTACTTCGGTATGCCGAAGTTCGACATCATTGCCATTCTTTCCCTCATCATCGTCATGATCATCACGATGGTGGAGACCACCGGTGATGTTTTTGCCACCGGTGAGATTGTGAAAAAGCGAATCAAACGTGACGATGTTGTGCGTGCGATTCGCGCCGACGGCCTCTCCACCACCCTCGGCGGTGTGATGAACTCCTTCCCCTACACCTGCTTCGCGCAAAACGTCGGCCTCGTGCGCCTCACCGGCGTGAAGTCACGCTGGGTTGCCGCCTCGGCCGCAGGCTTCATGATTGTGCTGGGCCTGCTCCCCAAGGCTGCGGCCATCGTCGCCGCTATCCCCTCCCCCGTTCTGGGCGGTGCTTCCCTGGCACTCTTCGCCAACGTCGCGTGGGCCGGCCTGCAGACCATTGCAAAGGAAGACATTGCTGACGGACGCAACGCCGCCATCGTCACCACTGCACTGGGGCTGGCTATGCTCGTCACCTTTAAGCCCGACGTGGCTGAGGCCTTCCCGGAGTGGGCGCGCATCTTCGTCTCCTCCGGCATGTCCATCGGTGCAATCACCGCCATTCTGCTCAACCTACTGTTCTTCCACATCGGCACGCAGTCTGGTGACGACATCAGCCGCATCGACGGCGCCGGTGTCTCACTCAAGGAACTCAACGCGATGGAGCGCGAGGACTTTGTCGGTGCGCTGCGCCCGCTCTTTAACAATGAGACCTGGCCGCTCGAAGCAGCGTGGGAATCCCGTCCCTTCGCCGATGTCAGCCAGTTGCGGGAAGCCATTCAGGTCGCCGTGCTCACCGCGTCGCGCGAGCAGCGCCGCACACTTATCCACGACTACCCCGCAATGGATGAACTGCTCTTGGCCGATGCCGACACCGCAGCAACCATCTCCGCCGACCGCGGCTCACTAGCCCTTGATGACCTCGATGACGTGCAGACGCAGCAGCTTATCGACGTCTCCCAGGCCTACCGCGAACGCTTCGACATGCCCTTCGTTGCCTACCTGGACACCAACGATTCTGCCGACCGTGTCATCGACGAAGGCGTGCGCCGCCTGGCCAACTCCGATGAGCTAGAGCAGCGTGTCATCCTGAGCGAAATCATCGAAATTGCCAATGACCGCTTCGACATCCTCCTCGCAGACGCCAACCCGGTGCGCGCCTACTGGGACCGCAAGTTCACCGAGGTCGAATGAACATAGTTCATTCGACGACAAGCAGGTCATTCGACGACAAGCGGGTCATTCGACGGTGAGGAGGACACTCCACGGGGAGACGTGGGGCTATTTGAATGTCATGGTGACGTGGGCCTCTGGGTCCACGCCCCGGATAATGCCCTCGTAGAAGGCTCGGGCCTGGTCTTGGAGTAGCTCCCGATTGTCGTTGATATCCTTGCGCTTCTTATCGGCGCTCAACACATCAGACACCGTGGACGCGGCATCCAGCGGCTGCGTGGTCCAGCTCAGCACACCATTGTCCTCCACCGCAGTCTTGAACTCTTCATCGCTGTGACCAATGAAAATGAACTCAGGGATGTCAACGGTATAAGCATGCTCGCTCGTCTCGGTGACGCGGACATCCTTGCCTTCGATGCCGAGCTTGGCTTTATAGGAGTACTGGACAAATTGGGTACGGTCGGTCCATGGAACTCGCACACCAAAGACCTCACCAGCGGAAGATTTTTCCGCCAAACCTTGGATTCCGAGGCTAAGCAAGACAACCTGTTCCTGCCGTTCCACGGCCGTGACAACCTGTGAGTTCGTGGACTCTACTGGGGCCGTATAGACGTCATGTGGCTGGCGAACAGCATAAACGCCCAAGCCAGCGCAGACTAAAGAAAGAAGCACCACGATAGCAATGAGCATGGTGCTGAGTTTGCGGCTCGTCATGGATCTTAGAGCTGGAACTGCTCGGTTACTTCACTGCGGCGCTTGTGCTCCATCCAGAAGGACAGGAAAGGCACCACGCCGGCCAGGGCAGTAGTGATGAGCTTGCCCACCGGCCACAGTGCACGCGGTCCAAGAATGAGGATGGATACCAGGTAGACCATGTAGGCGACGCCGTGAGCCTGGGCAATGAGGGTGGCCCAGGAAGGCATCTCCATGCCCACGCCGTACTGCAAGATCATACGCACAACGAGAATGAGCAGGAAAATACCCGTAATCGTAGCGGCGATGGAAAAGAACTTCAGCGGACCGCGGATACGCTCCTTGCGGTCTGGATGCACGGCATTGGTCGCTGGGTTGCTCATAGGTTCTCCTCTTCGGTGCCGCGACGGCGGCGCTGTTTGTTCATGGCGTTAAACGTCTCGACGTCCACCTGCGGCCGCGGCGGCAGGAAATCCTCGTCGATCTTCGTCACCTGCTGTTCCTGCGCGGCGTCCTTGGGCGTGGCTTCATATTGGGCAGGCTCCTGCCCCATTTCGAGGGCCTCATTCTCCGTATCAATGCGTTCGTTCTCATAGCGCATCGCGGTGCGATAGGCATAGACCACAAACACGGCAAAGAGCGGCCACTGGAAGGCGTAGCCTAGGTTCTGGAAGGTACCCGATCCAGATTTAAAGCGCGTCCACTGCCAGTAGGCAAGGAACAAAAAGAGCACGACGAAAAACACGATGAGGACGATATGCCACCATCGGGCCTTCATCTTCTTTCGCGGGGCTTGGTTGGTGCTCACGCGTATCAGCCTACCCACCTCGATCTGAAAAGTGGATTTCCGTCGATGGCCTGCCGCCCTGTATGCTATTCAGCGTTGCTTCGAGCACACTGTGCTCTGTGGCAATTGTGTTTGCGCCCGTGGCGGAATTGGCAGACGCGCTAGATTTAGGTTCTAGTGTCTTATGACGTGTGAGTTCAAGTCTCACCGGGCGCACAACGTTAAGGCCTGTGCTGAAGCTATGTACTTCAACACAGGCCTTGTTGCTTGGGCTAAGGAACCCGACTCCCCCGGTCAGATGCTGCCGTGGCTCGGCGAATGCCTAGGACCGGCTAGCCAGAGCAGCGAGCGGTTCGCGCAGCTGGGCCAAAGCACGGCCGCGGTGCGACACAGCGTTCTTTTCTTCCGGGGACATGTCGGCTGCGGAGCGCTCCTCGCCTTCGGGCTGGAAGAGAGGGTCGTAGCCGAAGCCATTCTCGCCCTGCGGCGCAGTGAGAAGGGAACCAGGCCAGCGGCCTTCCACCACGTGCTCCAGACCGTCTGGGGTCACAAGTGCACACACCGAGACGAATGCTGCTGCGCGGCGCTCAGCCGGAACGTGGGCCATCTGCCCCAACAAAAGGCGGTTATTCGCCTCATCATCACCGTGGCCGCCAGACCAGCGCGCCGAAAGAACACCCGGCATACCGTTGAGTTCCTCGACGGCGAGGCCGGAGTCATCAGCAATCGTAGCCAGGCCGGTGTGCTCCACCCCGGCGCGAGCCTTGATCAGAGCGTTGTCGGCAAAAGTACGGCCATCCTCAACTGGCTCCGGGTAGGCCTCCACCGCGGACAGCGGAAGAAGCTCGATACCCGCGATGCCCGCCTCTGCCAGAATCTTTTCCAGCTCTTTAAGCTTCTTGGTGTTATTGGAGGCAACGAGAAGCTTTACCATCCCAGGGCCGCCTTCTGGGCCTCAATCAGCTGCGCGCAGCCGGTCTGGGCTACGTCGAGCATGTCGTTGAGCTCTTGGCGGCCGAAGAGGCCGTGCTCACCGGTGCCCTGGATTTCCACGAAGTCGCCGCCTTCCTGCATGACCACGTTGAGATCCACCTCGGCACGGGAGTCCTCCTCATAAGGCAAGTCCAGGCAGACGTGCCCATCGATGATGCCCACAGAGACTGCCGCGATCGGGTCAAGCAGGGGCTCGCCTGGTACAACGCCCTCTTCTTTGAGGTATGCAATCGCATCAGCCAAAGCCACGTAGGCGCCCGTAATGGATGCGGTGCGGGTACCGCCATCAGCCTGGAGTACGTCGCAATCCAGCTGGATGGTGTTTTCGCCCAACTCAGACAGGTCAACGGCAGCACGCAAGGAGCGCCCCACCAGACGAGAAATCTCGTGGGTACGGCCCTTGACCTTGCCCTTCATGGATTCACGCGGCATGCGCTCATGCGTGGACGACGGCAGCATGGAGTACTCGGCAGTGAGCCATCCCTCGCCGGAATCCTTCTTGAAGCGGGGCACTCCGAATTCGACGGAGGCGGTGCACATGACGCGGGTGTTGCCGAACTCCACGAGGACCGACCCAGCCGGGTTGGTGGTGAAGTTGCGGGTAATGCGGACGCTACGGAGTTGGTCGAGCGCGCGACCATCAGCACGAGTGAAATCAGTCATGCCCCCTACCCTACCGTCAGGCCTTAGAGCTCAAACTCCATCCCGGACGCACCGAGGACGATCTCACCGTCAAACTCGCGGGCCGCGGCCGCATAGGTAGCGGCGGCGTCGCCCCACGGCTGCAGGTGAATGAGCACGAGCTTCTTAACTCCGGCCTCGCGGGCTAGGCGTCCAGCCTCCGCGCCGGACATATGCATGTCCGGTGCTTTGTCCTCCGAGGTTTCGCCCCATGCGGCTTCACAAAGGAAAATGTCGGCGCCGCGGGAGGCATCGACAAGCGCGGGCGTATAGGCCGAGTCCGCGGAATAACACAAGGTGGCCCCACTTTTCGCGTGCTCCATGCGCAGTGCGTACGTCTCTACCGGGTGGACGGTGCGGAACGGGGTGATAAAGACATCGTCGACAAGCTGGCGCTCGCGGTCCACCCAGGGACTGAACGCGAAGGTATCACTCATGTCATCCACGCCCTCGGGGTCATCCGAGGACAACCGGCCCAAATGGGATTCCGTACGCTTCGGACCGAGGCAGAAATTGCGAGAAGCTGCCGGCGCCGTGGGATGGAAGCGGCGCCACACCATCAGCGAAGGGAAGTCCAGGCAGTGGTCTGCATGCAGGTGGGTCAACGCCACGTGGGCATCACACGGATCTTGATGTTCCTGCAGGCGAGCAAGGGTGCCAGGGCCCAGATCCATAACGATGGACGGGGCAGAGTCGAAAGACACGAGGTAGCCGGAGGCGGGGTTACCGATAGTCGGCACCGAGCCGGAACAGCCTAGGATGGTCAACTTCATGCGTTCAATAGTCCCACGAAACAAAGCGGATTGCTGGATTTGCGTCGATTGTACCTGTTGAGTCCCGCTAAATCTGGGGTCCCAAGAAGCGGGTAGCCAGCTGGGAGAACGACTCATGGTCACCGGTGCATTCAAAGCTGCGCGTCGGTGTATGCCCCTGAGGCGCCAGCATGTCTGTTGTGGTGAGAATGCGCATGACATCCTTCGCTGTCTCCTCCGCGGAGGACACAAGCGTAACGTTGTCACCGATGGCCAGCTGGATAACCCCGGTGAGCAGCGGGTAATGCGTGCAGCCCAACACGAGCGTGTCCACCCCCGCGGATTGCAAAGGCGCGAGGTAGCCCTCCGCCACCCCCAGAATTTGGCGGCCGGCCGTAATACCGCGCTCCACAAAATTCACGAAGTCCGGGCAGGCTACGGAAAACGATTCAACATGGGGGTTGACCGCGAACAGGTCCTGATAGGCACCGGAGTTGATGGTGCCCTCAGTGCCAATGACACCAATCTTGCCGTTGCGTGTCGTGGCGATGGCTCGGCGCACGGCCGGGCGGATAACCTCCACGACGGGGATGCTGTAGCGCTCGCGGGCGTCGTGAAGAAAGGCGGCAGTGGCGGTGTTGCAGGCAATGACGAGCATTTTGCAGCCGCGCTCCACAAGCTCATCCGCAATGGCCGTGGACAACTCACGGACCTGGGCAATCGGCCGCGGGCCATACGGCGCATGGGCGGTATCACCGATGTACATGATGGACTCGTCCGGCAGCTGCTCAATGATGGTGCGCGCCACGGTCAACCCGCCCACCCCCGAATCGAAGATGCCGATGGGGGACGATGCATCAGGCATTAGCGCATCCCTGCCCTAGGCGTCGGCGTAACCTTCTTGATCGGGTCATCGGAGGTAATCACCATGCCCGCCACGATGCCACCGATCGCACCGAAGAGGTGTCCTTGCCAGCTCACGCCCTCATAAATAGGCAGCACACCCCAAATGAGACCGGAGTAGGCAAAGCCCAAACCAAGACCGACAAGGAATTGCGTCAGCGACCGGTTAAAGATGCCGCGGACGATGAGGTAAGACAACCAGCCATAGACCATGCCCGAGGCACCAATGTGGGAGGTACCCGGCCCGCCCAGAAGCCACGTGCCGACGCCCGCAATGAGCACGACGATGATGGTGACCTCCCACCACGCCTTGCGGCCGGACAGACCGATCAGGAAGCAAAACACCGCACCTGGTAGGGAGTTTCCAATGAGGTGCTCAAAATTCGCGTGCAACAGCGGTGCGGTGAAGATTCCCCAAATGCCGTTGAAGTCCAACGGGTGAATACCGTATTGACCCAGCCCGTTGCGGAAAACGAGGAAGTTGATGATGTGGATAACCCACTCAACGACCAGGAACCCCACGGTCAGAGTTGCGGCCGTCTTGAGCCTCCCGGTGCGCGTGTAATTCTTCGAATCACCCGAATTCACGGTGCGCTGGTGGCTCACCCCGGGGCTTCCCGGGATGGGTTGGAAGGGGTTGGTCTGATGGGAATTCTTCTGGCCGAACGGTCCATTGCTCGTCATAATGTCCCAACTTTAGCAAGCCAACAGCGATGAGTACGCCTCTAAGCCCAGCCCCGGGGAGGCGCTCACCACGGCATCCACGATTGCGGCCTCGACAGCATCTGCCGCCGCGGCGCTCAAGGTAGCGAGAACCTCAGAGTCTACGTCGGAGGCGGTTCCCGCCGCGCTTGACGACGCCGCGAAGATCGCATCACCATCCAGTGGCGAGTGCGCCGGGCGCACCGCACGCGCAATACCATCGTGGCCGGCCAAGGCTAAACGCTTGGCCTGAGCCTTGGTGATGGGTGCATCTGTGAGCACAGCCCCGATGGTCGTGTTGAGGTGGGCCTCCGCCAGGCTCTGTGCGGCGGCGAAGCGCTCCACGTCCACGGGGGTTTTCTCCGGAGCTCCGAACAGCCGGCCGGTCTCACCATCGATGACGTTACCCACGGGGTTGGCCACGATGACAGCGGCAAGGGTGTAGGGGGAGACGTCGATAAGCGCTATGCCCACTCCCCCGCGCACCTTGCCTGCGCACGCCCCCACCCCTGCACCCACGCTGCCTGTAGAGGCGTCATGACCGCTCAATGCGCTGCGCAAGGCCGCTGCACCATCCTCCGCGGTAGGGCGCTGCGGGCCAGCCAACAGATCGAAGATGACCGCACCGGGCACGATAGGCACGCGTGGGCCCGGCTTGTCCTCGCCAAAGACGGGAAAACCGACCCCGGCCTCCGCAAGCTCGCGCATGACTCCGTCCGCGGCTGCCAAGCCAAAAGCCGAGCCGCCGGCCAACACTAGGGCGTGGATACGCTCGACGGTATTGTGCGGCTCCAACAAGTCTGTCTCGCGCGTGCCGGGGCCGCCGCCGCGCACGTCAACGCTGGCCACTGCGCCGTGCTCGCCACAATAGATGACGGTAACCCCAGTATCCTCGCGCGTGGCGTGGCCGACAGAAAATCCGATCTCGGGCAAACTCCGCATGGGCTTAATCCAGAATGACGTTGAGCAAAGAGTCCTGGCAGAAGGCCAGCCACTCGACGAGGGTGTCGCGGTCTGCGCCCTGGGAATGGTCATCAAGATCCCCCGCCGCAACGAAAAGACGCAAATCATTGAGTCCGGCGAGGAAGGCGTGGGCCTCCTCCTCACTGACGGTGACCTCCACGCCACCGGTGGGGCCTAGCGCCTCGTTGATGATTTGGAGGTTTTCCAGCTTGGCGCGGGCAATATCATTCTCGTGCAGCGAGCGCAGCAGGGAATTATCACCATCGAATTCCTCATCGCCGGGCTTCTGGAAATCCGGGAAGAGGCGAGCCAGCGAAGGATCCTCCGGGGCCTCCGTGTGACCGGTGGGCATATCTACAAGGTCCGCCAATTCATCCTTCGGCGCGGACTGGGCGCGGGCGATGATGGCTTCGGAGACCGTCGCGGTGAGATCCCCAATGACCTCGCGCTCCATTGGCTCGAAAACAGCGGTGAACTTAGCACCGCGCATGAGAGACTTTTTCTTCTTCCACGCCTGCATACTGTTTCTTCTCCTTAGCCCGCCTGCTGCATCGTGGCCCACAGGCCGGCGACCTGGAGCTTCTTCACATCGGCCTCAACCTTATCGCGCTCACCGCTAGACACGGCGGCTTTACCTTCGGTGTGGACCTGCATCATGAGTTCGTTAGCCCGCTTCTTGTCATAGCCCAGGACCGTCTGAAAGACATAGGAAACGTAGCTCATGAGGTTGACGGGATCATCCCAGACGATGCACATCCACGGCAGGTTTTCGCTCGTGGCAACGTCGACCTCAATAGCCTCATCCAGTTCCGGGGTGGCCATGGGCGAACTCATTACCACGCCCGCGGAGGTTTCTTGGTGCGCATTCATGCCCTCCACCCTAGCCAAAAAATCCGGCGTTGTGAGCCGCTATACTAGCGGGGACTCAATATGTGACTTCACTTCCAGATGGCTGCACTTCGATGAACACTTTTCTCCTCCCCACCGTCGTGACGGATCTCCTCGCCGGACGCGGCCCGGCCAAAGATGACCTCGTGCTGCTCCTGAAGCGTGTCCTGACTGCCGTCGTCTTCGGTGGCACCCTTGTTACCGCGATCATCAGCCTGACTAGTCCCTCACAGGATGGCAGCTCGAAGGACACTCCGGCCCCCGAACCGGCACCAGCAGCGTGCGACTATGAGCTCCCTGAGGTTTACGTGCAGCGTCAGCTCCAGGATATTCAAACTGACCTCATCGAGGCCCTCAATGAGTGGCGCAAGGAAGACAATCAAGGGCCCCTGCTGCCGTGGATCGAACGCCAGACCGCTGCTCGCGAAAAGGCCGAATGCAACGCGGTGACACACAGCCAGAAACCTGCGGATGAGAATGTTCAGATGGTGCAGCACCACCTTCCGCTCGACCAAGCCAGCGGCTATGAATTTGTCGAGGCCTTCCGCCAGTCCCCCTCCCACCTTGCTGCGCTTCGGGATCGCCGCATGAGCACCGCCGCCGTCGGCGTGGCCTACAGTGACGGCGAAGTCTACGTAGTCATCCAGCTCGAAGAATAGTTTTACTGAATTTTCGCGGCACACTGAGTAGCATCTTTGATGTGACTAATACCTCAGAACACGTTGTGGAGACCGGAAGCGCTCCTTCTGACCGTTCCACGGCCCTCCTCACCGACAAATACGAGTTCACCATGCTGCAGGCAGCGCTCCGTGATGGCTCTGCACACCGCACAGTTGCCTGCGAGGTCTTTGCTCGCCGCCTGCCCAACGAGCGGCGCTATGGCGTCGTCGCTGGAACCGAGCGCGTGCTGCGCGCGGTGCGAGACTTCCGCTTCACAGCCCAGCAGCTGGCAGAGATGGATTTCCTCGATGAGCAGACCAAGGACTACCTGGCCAATTATCGTTTCTCCGGTCAGATTGATGGTTATCGCGAAGGCGAAATCTATTTCCCTTACTCCCCGCTGTTGACGGTGCGCGGTACCTTCGGTGAGTGCCTCATCCTGGAGACGGTCCTCCTCTCCATCATGAACTCTGATTCCGCAGTGGCCTCCGCGGCATCTCGCATGGTCGTAGCGGCTGATGGCCGCCCGATCATTGAAATGGGTTCGCGCCGCGCGCACGAGTATGCCGCAGTGACTGCCGCGCGCGCTGCCTACCTGGCGGGCTTCGAGGCCACCTCTAACCTGGAGGCGGGCTACCGCTATGACATCCCAGTATCGGGAACTGCTGCGCACTCCTGGACGCTGGCCCACGTCAACGAGGATGGCACCCCCAATGAAGAGGCTGCCTTCCGCGGCCAGATCGAGACCCTCGGTGTGGACACCACGCTGCTCGTCGATACCTATGACATCACCAAGGGGGTGGAAACCGCCGTGAAGGTTGCGGGCCCAGAACTCGGCGGTGTCCGCATCGACTCCGGTGACTTGGCTGCGGTTACCCGTCGCGTACGCGCGCAGCTCGATGACCTGGGAAACCACAACACCAAGATCGTGGTCTCCTCCGATCTCGATGAGTTTGCCATCGCTGGTCTCCGCGGCGACCCGGTCGATGTCTACGGCGTGGGCACCTCCGTGGTCACTGGTTCCGGCGCTCCAACCGCAGGCATGGTTTACAAGGTCGTCGAGGTCGATGGCCATCCGGTGGCCAAGCGTTCTTCCTCCAAAAAGTCTCGCGGTGGTTCCAAGCGCGCGCTGCGCACGTACCGCTCGTCCGGCGTGGCCGTCGAGGAGCTCGTGCTGCCTTTCGACGCCCAGGATCCGGACACCGGCACCCTGAGCACCCGCGAGATGACTGTTCCTCTCATGCGCGACGGCGAGATTGTGGAGGGCCTGCCTACCCTCCATGAATCCCGCGAGTACCTGGCTCAGGCCATCACCACCCTGCCATGGGAGGGCCTGGCGTTGACCCGTGACGAGCCGGCGGTGCCCACCCGCTTCATCGGGTTCGACTCCTAGCCACCCGCCGTCGCAGCATGGCGTGCGAGTAGCACTACACTGGGGCAAATGGACGAGCACTCAGCAACGGTTGAACTTCTCGACGCCGCCGTCGCCGCCCTAGGTGGTGCGCGCCGCGAGGGCCAAGTGCGCATGGCCACTGCGGTGGCCTCCGCGTTGGAGAAGGAGCGCCACCTCGCGGTGCAAGCAGGTACCGGTACAGGTAAGTCCTTGGCTTACCTGGTTCCCGCCTTCCGCCATGCGCAGGAAACCGGCAGCACCGTCATCGTCTCCACCGCAACGCTGGCCCTGCAGCGCCAGCTCGTGGAACGCGATCTTCCGCGCCTAGCCGAGGCCCTCGAACCGCATCTGGCGAAGAAACCTACCTTCGCCATCATGAAGGGCCGCTCCAACTACGTCTGCCTCAACAAGGTATCTCGCGCCTCCGAGTTGGAGAGTGAGGATACCTTGCTTGACGCCGACTCCCCCTCCGCCCTCGGCCGCCACGTCCAGCGCGTCTACGAGTGGGCCGAAGACACCGAGACTGGTGACCGCGAGGATCTCGAACCGGGCGTGCCGGACTTGGCGTGGCGCCAAGTCTCAGTGACCTCCGCCGAGTGCTTGGGCGCGACGCGCTGCCCCCACGGCGAAGACTGCTTCGCGGAACTGGCGCGGCGCCGGGCTGCCGATGTCGACGTTGTCGTGACCAACCACGCGCTTTTGGCCATCGACGCCGTCGCAGATGTGAACATCCTGCCTGAGCATGACGTCGTCATCATCGACGAGGCGCATGAGCTCGATGGCCGCATCACGTCGGTCTCTACCGCGGAAATCACCGGCCGTGCGCTCAAAATGGCAGCTACCCGCGCCAAATCGCTAGGCGCCAATGGCAAGGACCAGCGCCTCACTGAACAGGCCGCCGAGCTCACCCAACTGCTCGGTGAATTTCTCCCGGGCCGCTGGACAGACCTTCCCGAGGAAGCCAAGCAGCAGCTCATGGCCTTGGCGGACACGTTGTCCTCCTGCCGCGACACTATTGCCCGTACCCCGGAGGGCGAGCAAGCGTCCGATCCTGAGAAGTTTGCTGAGCGCCAGAACCTAGCCAATCATTTGAGCACCCTGGTGGAGGCCATTGCCCGCATCCTTGATGTCTTCGCCACCGGGGACCCAGCTGCCCACGCCGACGTGGTGTGGCTGGAGCGCGATGAGCGCACGCTCACCGATACCCTCGCCGTCGCTCCGCTGTCCATCGCGGGCATGCTCCATGAGAAGCTCTTTGGCGAGCAGACCGTCGTGCTGACCTCGGCCACGCTGGCTTTGGGTGGGCGGTTTGATGCCATGGCAGCGCAGTGGGGTCTACCGAAGGGCACGTGGGATTCCCTCGACGTGGGCTACCCCTTTAATCCCGCCCGCAGCGGCATCCTCTATACCGCGAGCCACCTGCCACAGCCAGGTCGCGATGGTCTATCCCCGGAAACTCTCGAGGAGATCCGCGAGCTCATCATGGCCGCCGGCGGGCGCACCTTGGGGCTCTTTTCCTCCCGCCGCGCTGCCCAGCAGGCGGCGGAGGCGCTCAAGCCGAAGATTCCCTTCGACATTTTCCTGCAAGGAGAGGATTCCATCGGCGCATTGGTGGACAAGTTCACGAAGAACGAGAACTCGTGTCTCTTCGGCACGTTAAGTTTATGGCAGGGCGTCGACGTGCCCGGCCCCTCCTGCTCCCTGGTTCTCATTGACCGCATCCCGTTCCCGCGCCCGGATAATCCGCTCATGCAGGCTCGCACGGAGGCGGCGAAGGCGGCCGGGCGCAACGGGTTCATGGAGGTCTCCGCCACGCATGCGGCCCTCCTCATGGCGCAGGGCGCGGGACGTCTGCTGCGTTCAGTTGATGACCGCGGCGTAGTAGCAGTTCTAGACAACCGCTTGGAAACCAAACGCTACGGCTCCTACCTGCGCGATTCTATGCCGCAGATGTGGCGCACCACTGATCCGGAGATCGTGCAGGGCGCGCTCAAGCGGCTTGTCGAGTCACGCTAGTTAAGGCCGGCGCAGTGCGCACACCGTGGCCGAATCTGGGGCAACCTCGGTAAAGCCGGCGTCGCGCACAACAACAGCACCCTCGCGGCTACAGGCTTCGGCAAAGTCCTCCGAGCTCACCTCACGCACGGACAAGAGGAAATCGCGCTCAGCCCACTGCTCGACGTCCTCCAGGCTCATCGCCGCAGCCAGCAGCATCGATCCATGGCCAACCTGGGCTGCGGCCTTGCCCGCACTCATCGTGAGGGAGGCGTCGATGAGGATAAGGGGGACGTCGGCAAGCGCGGGCCCTGGCTCATCCATCGGCAGATCCGTGTGCCCAATCTGGAGCTTCGCCACGAGCGGATCAACCTCCGACACAGCCGAGGGGACGAAGGCCCGGGCACGATCCTCGACGGTGACACCGGGCAGAGTCTGCACGTCACGCCATGCCTTGTTACGGCCGCGGCGCGCGACTTTGCGAATCCGGTGCCCGTACCACTGCCCCAGGGCCTCCGCGAAGGCACCGTCCTGACCGGCGCGCTCATCAAGGCAGAGCTTGACGACGGCCCTTCCCGCCGCCTCCAACACGTCGGTGCGACTTGGCGGATCCTGCTTTGGCAGGTGAAGCGCAATCTGCATCGCCTGAATAGTCTCCGGCTTATCCGGGTCCTCAGGATCATCGCGCCAGCTACGTTCGCTACAGGCCTCGACAAGGCGGCGGTGGGCCTCGCGAAGATTACTCACTGGCAACCTCCTCCATGGGGATACCAAGAATCTGCAGGATTTCGTCCATATACGGGTAGTTGACCGAAGTATCGGCGACCTCGCGCAACGCCGGCTTCGCGTTAAAGGCGATGCCTAGTCCGGCGGCCGAAATCATGTCGATGTCATTGGCACCATCACCAACCGCGACCGTCTGGCGCATGCTGAGGCCGGAATCGGCGGCGAACTCGCGGAGGAAGTTCTCCTTAGCCTTGCGGTCAACAACGTCACCAATGACGCGGCCAGTGAGCTTGCCGTCCTCAATTTCAAGAGTGTTAGCGCGCAGGTAGTCTAGTTCGAGTTCCTTCGCCAGATCCTCCAGAACCTGGATAAAGCCACCGGATACCACCGCAACGCGGTAGCCCATGCGCTTGAGGGTGCGGATAGTGGTGCGCACGCCTGACGTGAGCTCAATATCGGCCGCGGTCTGCGCGATGACCGACTCCGGCAACCCAGCTAGCGCAGCCACTCGTTCGCGGAGGGATTCCTCGAAGTCCAACTCGCCGCGCATCGCGCGCTCGGTCACGGCCGCGACCTCAGCTTCCTTGCCCGCATGAGCGGCAAGCATCTCGATAACCTCGCCCGTGATCAAGGTGGAGTCGCAATCAAAGCAAATGAGGCGCTTGGAGCGGCGTTGCAGACCAGAGCGCTCGATCGCGATATCTACGCCCTGCTCGGTGGCCAAGCGCGCAAGGACCGCGCGAACGGGATCCGAGGAACCGTCGATAGTGATGTACAGCTCTAACCCATTGAGCGGGTACGTGGACAGCCCGCGGATACGATCGATGTTGACGTTAAAGTTAGCCAGCTCCTGCGCGATGGCGGAGATGTGGCTGGCGTTGAGCTGTCGGCCCAGTACCACAACAACGTGGGTGGACCGCGGGCGGGAGGTGACTTCATCGGCGCGCAGCTCCACGGTCAGCGACTGTGCGTAGATGCTCAGCGTATTGCGCAACCCCTTCTCCATTGCCTCGATTCGTGCGTTATCGACTCGGATATACGCGGACAGGGAGATGCGGCCGGAGAAAATGGCCTGTTCGACGTCGACAAGCTCAACGTTGTACGAGCTCAGCACTCGAAAGAAGGCCGCGGATACACCGGGCTTGTCGGGACCGGAGGTTGTCACGACGGCGAAAGCTGTCTGGTTGGGGTGATCAATCTGGTTATCCACGTTGCTCATTATCGCACGTTCAGGTTGGCCACCGATAACCTTTGAGGCGTCGTGCTCGTAGCCAGAAGGCAGTTCAACGAGAAACGCCGCCTCCCCATCACAACGATGGGGAGGCGGCGTTTTCAGGAGTATGCGTTTCTCTCTACGCTACCGAGGTGCAGAGAGCACCGGGACGGCGCGGGAGACCCGCTAGTTTAGTGGCCGTAGTGGGCTTCCTCGCGGATGCGCTTGACCATGTGCGGGTAGTGCAGCTCGAAGGCCGGACGCTCGGAGCGGATGCGCGGCAGGGAGACGAAGTTGTGGCGCGGCGGCGGGCAGGAGGTAGCCCACTCGAGGGAGTTACCGTAGCCCCACGGATCGTCCACGGTGACGATCTCACCGTAGCGCCAGGACTTGAACACGTTCCAGATGAGCGGGATAACCGAAGCACCCAGGACGAAGGAGAAGATGGTGGAAATCTGGTTGAAGACCGTGAAGCCATCAGACTCCAAGTAGTCGGCGTAACGGCGCGGCATACCCATGTTGCCCACCCAGTGCTGAATCAGGAAGGTGCCGTGGAAGCCGATGAAGGTCAGCCAGAAGTGAATCTTGCCCAGGCGCTCATCCAGCATGCGGCCGGTCATCTTCGGGAACCAGAAGTACAGACCAGCGAAGGCGGAGAACACCACGGTACCGAACAGGGTGTAGTGGAAGTGGGCAATGAGGAAGTAGGACTCAGCCAGCTGGAAGTCCAGTGCCGGGGAAGCCAGCATGACACCGGTCATGCCACCGAAGAGGAAGGTTGCCAGGAAGCCCATGGCGAAAATCATCGGGGTGTCCCAGGTGATGTGGCCCTTCCACATGGTGCCGACCCAGTTGAAGAACTTCACACCGGTCGGAACCGCAATAAGGAAGGTCATGAAGGAGAAGAACGGCAGCAGGATGGCGCCGGTCACGAACATGTGGTGAGCCCACACAGCCATGGAGAGTGCACCAATGGCCAGAACGGCGAAGACCAGGCCGATGTAGCCGAAGACCGGCTTACGGGAGAACACCGGGATGACCTCAGAAATAACACCGAAGAACGGGATTGCGAGGACGTAGACCTCCGGGTGGCCGAAGAACCAGAACAGGTGCTGCCACAGGATAGCGCCGCCGTTCGCGGAGTCATAGATGTGGCCGCCAAGCTTGCGGTCATACAGAACACCCAGGGCGGCTGCGGTCAGCAGCGGGAAGATCATCAGCACGATGACGGATGCAGTGAAGACACACCAGGTGAAGACCGGCAGACGGAACATGGTCATGCCCGGCGCACGAAGGGTGAGCACGGTGGTGATCATGTTGACAGCCGAAGCAATGGTGCCGACACCGGTAGCGCCAACGCCGACGATCCACATGTCAGCGCCGATGCCCGGGGTGTGAACGGAGTCAGCCAGCGGCATGTACATGGTCCAGCCGAAGTCAGCGGCGCCACCCGGGGTGACGAAACCGAGCAACATGACGACACCACCGGTCAGGGTAATCCAGAAGCCGAAGGCGTTCAGTCGCGGGAAGGCCACATCCGGTGCGCCAATCTGCAGGGGCAGCACGTAGTTACCGAAAGCCCACACAACTGGCGTTGCGAAGAGCAGCAGCATCACGGTGCCGTGCATGGTGAACAGCTGGTTGAACTGCTCGTTGGACAGAAGCTGCAGACCCGGGGTGAAGAGCTCAGCACGGAGCAGCAGTGCCATGAAGCCACCGAGGAAGAAGAAGCTGAAGGCCATGATCATGTACATGATGCCCAGCTGCTTGTGGTCGGTGGTGGTCAGTAGCGTCCAAGCCTTGGAACCAGTCTTTGCGTTACCAGTCGGCTCTGGACGTGTGGGCGCGACGTAATCGTCGAGCCGTGGCGCCACAGCGGTCATAAAATCCTCCTGAAGAACAAGTGCTTCATCGCGCACGTGTGCACGCGAGGACTCGCGTTGCGCACTACGTGATCAAACACCTAGGTTTACTCGCCTTATATTAGGGCACCCCACGGATAAATTTCCAGCGCTCCCCTAACTTCTGCCAAGCTTGCTAACCCCGTTTGGAGCCGGAAAGTTCCACGAACTGCCTGCACGCGGGCAGCCCCTGCACCGACACCCTCTCGACCCCCTCGCCAGCCGGTGATCCAGAACACAGCACCGGGGGCAGGCGCTGACTAAAACGGGAAAAACGCACCCCCTGAAAGAATCAACCTTTCGGATGATCCTGACGGGAGGTGCGTGTCATGCCAGCCTGGTGTGGAAGTGGCGTTTCTTCCCGAAGCGACTGGAGTTACCTAGAAGTCCCAGTCCTCATCAGTGGTCTCCTCGGCCTTACCAATGACATAGGAAGAACCAGAACCGGAGAAGAAGTCGTGATTCTCATCAGCGTTCGGAGACAGGGAAGACAGGATGGCCGGGGAAACGCGGGTTTCATCCGCCGGGAAGAGCCCCTCGAAGCCCAAGTTGTTGAGTGCCTTGTTGGCGTTGTAACGCAGGAAGCGCTTCACGTCTTCGGTCCACCCCAGCTCGTCGTAGAGGTCCTCGGTGTAGTCGATCTCATTCTCGTAGAGGTCGTAGAGCAGGTCGAAGGCGTAGCCCTTCATCTCCTCCTGGCGCTCCTCCGACAGCTGCTTGTAGCCTTGCTGGAACTTGTAGCCGATGTAGTAGCCGTGCACGGCCTCGTCACGAATGATGAGGCGGATGATGTCCGCGGTGTTCGTCAGCTTCGCACGGGAGGAGAAGTGCATCGGCAGGAAGAAGCCGGAGTAGAAGAGGAAGGACTCCAGCAGCGTGGAAGCCACCTTCTTCTTCAGTGGATCGCCACCGCGGTAGTAGGACATGACGATCTTGGCCTTGCGCTGTAGGTTCTCGTTCTCTTCAGACCAGCGGAAGGCATCGTTGATCATCGGCGTCGATGCCAACGTCATGAAGATGTTGGAGTAGGACTTCGCGTGCACAGACTCCATGAAGGCGATATTGGTGAGGACAGCCTCTTCGTGTGGCGTGGTGGCGTCGGGAAGCAGCGACACCGCGCCCACCGTACCCTGGATGGTGTCCAGGAGTGTCAGGCCGGTAAAGACACGCATGGTGGTTTCCTGCTCCTTCTCCGTCAGCGTCTTCCAGCTGGGGAGATCGTTAGACACCGGAATCTTTTCGGGGAGCCAGAAATTACCAGTGAGGCGGTCCCACACCTCGGAATCCTTCTCATCCGGGACGGTGTTCCAGTTAACTGCCTTCACCGGCGCCTCGTGGCTGGCGATGTAGTCGTCATACTCTTGAGACACGCGCGTTACCTCGTCTTTCTACTTCTACTGTGTTCTGTGACCATGGTACCCATTCGGCCACCGTTCCGGTAAGTGTCGCAACTCCCCACGGAACATGCACGTCAGGCCGGTTAATTTATACTGATTTTTTATACGTTTCGAGTTCATTTTCCCCACGCGCAGGAAGGTTCCGACATCGTGACAGCCACACAAGAGTCGCACACTCCCCTACTCAGCGCCGTGTTGGACACCATGGGGTCAGACATCGTCAGCGGCACCCTCCCTGCCGGCGAACGGTTCACCCTCAACGATATTTGTCTGCGTTTCGACATTTCGCGCACCGTTGCCCGCGAAGCGATGCGCGCACTCGAGCAACTCGGCATGGTTGCGTCCTCACGGCGCGTGGGTATTACCGTGCTGCCGATTAGCGAGTGGGCTGTGTACGATTCCTCCATCATCACGTGGCGATTGAACTCGGAAAAATCACGGGACGGACAGCGCAACTCCCTCAATGAGCTGCGCCTCGCTATCGAGCCCACCGCCGCAGCACTCGCAGCGCAGCACGGATCCCCAGAAGATAAAGAGGAAATCCTGTCGTTGGCACAGCGCCTTCACTCTTTCGAGGACACCCCTGCACGCCGCGTGGGTGAGCAACTAGCCACGGACCTGCGTTTTCACACCATGGTTCTGCACTCCTCAGGAAACGAAATGTTCGCAGCGCTGAGCCCATTCCTTCTCTCCATGGTGCGCGGGCGCTCAGTTTTTGGGTCACACAAGCGCAACCCCACCGCTGGAACAGCGCGCCTCCACTTGGATCTAGCGGAGGCTATCCACCGCAGCGACGCCGTCGAGGCAGAAAAAATCGCACGTGCCATCCTCACGGCGGCACGTGCGAAAGAGGCCTAGAGCATGCAGGATACGCAGCCCTCAACCTCGGTTCCTTCCAGCGCCATCTGACGCAGGCGGATGTAGTACAGGGTCTTAATACCGTTGCGCCATGCATAAATCTGCGCGCGGTTAATATCACGCGTGGTGGCAGTGTCCTTGAAGAACAGAGTCAGCGACAGGCCTTGATCCACATATTTGGTGGCAATGGCGTAGGTGTCGATGATTTTCTCGTGGCCGATCTCATAAGAGTCCTTGAAGTACTCCAAGTTCTCGTTGTCCATATGCGGCGCCGGGTAGTAGACGCGGCCGATCTTGCCTTCCTTGCGAATCTCAATCTTGGAGGCGATTGGGTGGATGGACGAGGTGGAGTTGTTGATGTAGGAAATGGAGCCGGTCGGCGGCACGGCCTGCAGGTTGCGGTTGTAGATGCCGTGCTTGGCGACGTCCTCCTTCAACTGCGCCCACTCCTCCGCTGATGGGGTATGGATGGACGACTTGGCGAAGAGCTCCTTCACCTTCTCCGTGCGCGGAGCGAAGTCTGCCGGATCATAGCGGTCAAAGAACTCGCCGCTGGCGTATTCGGACTGCGGGAACTCGGTGAAGTACTCGCCACGTTCGCGGGCCAGCTTGTTGGAAGCACGCAGAGCGGCGTAAAGGACGGCAGCAAAATAGGCGTTGGTGAAGTCTAGGCCTTCCTCGGAACCGTACTCGATGTGCTCGCGGCCAAGGTAGCCGTGCAGATTCATCTGGCCCAGACCGATGGCGTGGGAATCATCGTTGCCCTTGCGTACCGACGGCACGGAGTTGATGGAGGTTTTGTCCGCCACGGCGGTCAGACCACGGATGGCGGTTTCCACCGTTAGGCCGAAGTCCGGAGAATCCATGGTGGTCGCAATGTTGAGGGAGCCCAGGTTGCAGGAGATGTCGCTGCCGAGGGTTTTGTAGGTCAGGTCGTCATTGAGCTCAGAAGGAGCATTGACCTGGAGGATCTCGGAGCACAGGTTGGACATGTTGATGCGGCCGGTCTTGACCGGGTTCGCGCGGTTTACGGTGTCCTCGAACATGATGTACGGGTAGCCGGACTCAAATTGCAGCTCCGCGATGGTCTGGAAGAAGTGACGCGCGTTGATCTTCTTCTTG
This sequence comes from Corynebacterium sp. BF-R-2, assembly GCF_024586525.1. Lineage (NCBI taxonomy): Bacteria > Bacillati > Actinomycetota > Actinomycetes > Mycobacteriales > Corynebacteriaceae > Corynebacterium > Corynebacterium sp. BF-R-2. The sequence goes on from NZ_JAMFTP010000008.1 coordinate 139,288, forward strand.
CGAATGCGCGGGTCTTCCACCATCTCCTCGTAGTGCTCAGTTACGGAGATGTCACCGAAAGCCTTGCCGTAGACGCGCTCGACATCGTACGGGCTGAACAGGTACATGTCGTCATTCTTACGGGCCAGCTCGAAGGTGATGTCCGGGATGACGATACCGAGGGACAGGGTTTTAATACGGATCTTCTCATCGGCGTTTTCACGCTTGGTGTCGAGGAAGCTCATGATGTCCGGGTGGTGAGCGTTGAGGTAGACCGCGCCTGCTCCCTGGCGTGCGCCAAGCTGGTTGGCGTAGGAGAAGGAATCCTCGAGCAGCTTCATGACGGGGATAACGCCGGAAGACTGGTTCTCAATGTGCTTAATCGGGGCGCCCGACTCACGAATATTGGACAGCAGGAGCGCCACGCCACCGCCGCGCTTAGACAGCTGCAGGGCGGAGTTGATGGAGCGGCCGATGGACTCCATGTTGTCTTCGATGCGCAGCAGGAAGCAGGATACGAGCTCGCCGCGCTGGGCCTTTCCTGCGTTGAGGAAGGTTGGGGTGGCCGGCTGGAAACGGCCGGTCATGATCTCATCCACGAGGTGCTCAGCCACCTCGGTATCGCCATCTGCGAGGAAGAGAGCTGTCATAGATACGCGGTCTTCGAAGCGCTCCAGGTAGCGGCGGCCATCGAAGGTCTTCAGCGTGTAGGAGGTGTAGTACTTGTAGGCACCCAGGAAAGACTTAAAGCGGAACTTGTACGAGTAGGCGCGCTTGAACAGGGATTTGATGAATTCGAAGTCATACTGCTCGAGCAGTTCCGGCTCGTAGTACTTGTTCTCCACCAGGTAGTGCATCTTTTCTTCCAGATCGTGGAAGTAGACGGTGTTCTGGTTGACATGCTGGAGGAAGAACTGGTTCGCGGCCTCACGGTCCTTGTCGAACTGAATTTTACCGTTCTCGTCATACAGGTTGAGCAGTGCATTCAGCGCGTGGTAATCCAGCTGCTCTTCAGGCTTCACAGGTTCTGCGACGGTCTTACCCAGTTGCGTGGTCACGACGTTCACGTGCCTTTCTTTACTATGGCGAAATTGGAGAGACGAAAAATCTACACGAAATATATAAGGAGAAGCCCTAGGCTGCGAGACCCAGGGCTGCTGCGTTGGCTAATAGGCCTTCGCGGCAAATTGTGACATCTTCCTCGGTACCAAGAAGTTCGAAGCGGTACACATAAGGCACCTTACACTTGGCGGCGATGACGTCGCCGGCCTTGCCAAAGTCAGTGCCGAAGTTGCTGTTTCCTCCAGCCACGACCGCACGAATAAAACTGCGGTTGTGTTCATTATTGAGGAAACGGATGACCTGCTTGGGCACGGGCCTCGTATTCTGCTTGCTTATCGACGCCCCTCCCCCGTACGTCGGGCAGACCAGAACGTAGGGCTCGTTGACGATGAGTGGCTCATCGGTCAGGCGGAGGGGAATGCGAACGCTGGGAAGACCGAGCTTCTCAACGAAGCGGTGCGTATTTTCCGTAGCGGAAGAGAAATACACGACCAACATGGAGAATCTTTAGGCAGTCGCCGCCAAGGAGCCCAAGGCCTTAATGCGGTCAGGACGGAAACCGGACCAGTGCTCACCATTGGCCTCGACAACCGGCGCCTGAACATAGCCCAGAGCCATGACGTAGTCGCGGGCCTCATCATCCAGGGAAATATCCACGGTGGAGTATTCGAGACCTGCACGGTCCAGGGCCTTCTTGGTGGCGTTGCACTGAACGCACGCGGGCTTGGTGTAAAGAGTGATGCTCATATGACGGTTTCCTTTAACGCTGCACGAGGAGTGACTAATGAATTCTGCTGAGTGACTTTTAGCTCTGGCTACGCGGTGTAGGGCCGCTGCCTGAGCAACATCAACGACACTATACTTTGTGCCGAAACCCCGCAACTGACACTACATATAGTAGTTACAACGATGATATTCCCAGGATGTAAGCTACCCCGACCCCACATGTTGACCTCTCACGCTCAGCACCGCCACCACCGTCGTAACTACACGGGTGGCATTTCCTGCAAGTTTACCAAACGTTCACCTATTTTGTGACAAACACCACAAACGAGCCGCAGCTCGGCCCCGCACAGTTCCCCACGGTCACTGTTGACCACATCCGCACCACCGCGTGCTACCACACCGCGCATTTCGCATCTGGACCTCAGATATACGCACTCAAAGCGTATATTTGACGCTAACTTAGAGGTCAGGGCCTAAAAATCCCCGATCCCAGACAGACTTTCTGACCCTTTACCCTAATGTGGCGAGGTGAATGAGCATAAAAAATCCGCCTCCCCCGAACGTAGCGGAAGAGGCGGAATGGGAATCCTTCGATTCTTAGCCCTGGCGAGCCTTGAAGCGCGGATCCTTCTTGTTGATCACGAAGACCTTACCGTGGCGGCGAATAACCTGGGCGCCCGGCTTCTTCTTCAGCGACCGAAGCGACTTGCGAACCTTCATCGGGCGCTCCTTTCGTTATGCGCAAACTTCATGCGAATGGTTAGTTCAAGCACAGCCGGGCGAAGCGCCCAGCAATGACACGAGGAAAAATGTTACCGCACAAGCGCGTCAATACCAAAACACTCACGTAGCAGAGTATCGCGACTGCAGTTCCCGGGAGACCTCCCCTAGTGTCTTACCCATCGTTTCCGGCACCAGCGCCCGCGTATATCCCAGCGCCACTAGGCCTAAGACCGCGAAGACCCCAAAGGCGAGCGAGCCTCCCAGCCATTCCACGACCGGCAGGAAGAACTGCGCCACAGCCCAGTTGCTCACCCACAGGGCGAGGCCCGCGATTCCCATACCTAGCCCACGCACCTGCGGCGGCACAATCTCGGAAATGAGCAGCCACGTTGCGGGCGACACCGCCGCCTGCTGGCACGCAATAAAGGCCGCCATACACGCTAGCGACACCATCGCCATCGCCGTCGATTCTGTGGCGTAGTGATAAACCACCGCCAGCACCACCAGAGCAACCACGTTGCCACCCAGCCCCACCAGCAGCAGCCGGCGTCGCCCTACGCGGTCCACCACGCGCATGCCCACCACGCATGCCACGACGGACACAGCGCCAATCACCATGGACGTGTACACAGCGTTTGTCGTCGAGATGCCCACCTGGTTCATCATCGTCGGCGCGAAGTACACAATCGCATTTACGCCCGTAATCTGCTGTGTCAGCCCCATGAGCATGGCCAGGCCCACCGCCCAGCGCATCCATCGGTGTGCTGTGAGTGCGGCCCATTCGCCTGCGCTTTCCGACGCCTCCCTCGTCGCCTCCGCAGTCGCCCCCACCCGTGCGCGCACCTCAGCGGCAGCGTCGTGGCGGCCCTGCGCGGCGAGCCAAACTGGAGTGTCGGGCAGGAAGAACATACCTATGGCCAGTGCCGCTCCCGGCACCGCCGCCAGCCCTAGCATCCATTGCCAGCTGCCGCTTGCTGCCAGAGCCGAGTTCACCCCATAGGCCAACAGTTGGCCCACCACGATCATGAGCGTATTAAGCGACACCATCCGGCCGCGTACTGCCGCCGGGGTAATTTCAGAGATGTACATGGGCGAGACGATGGACACTGCACCTACCGCCAGCCCCAGAACGGTACGGGCAGCAGCCAGCATTGCCGTCGACCCCGCCAGTGCGCACCACACCGAACCGCCGAGGAAAATGAGGCCACCAGCGATGAGCGTGCGCCGCCTGCCCAGACGGTCTGCCACGCGCCCGGCCGCCAGTGCGCCCGCGGCCGCGCCAACCAGCAAGGTTGAGGTCACTAATCCTTCTTCGTGGGCAGACATGCCAAACTCTGGCCCCACAAAGAGCAACGCGCCCGACATCACGCCGGTGTCATAGCCAAAAAGAAGGCCGCCGAGCGCAGCGACGCTGGCGACGATCATCACGTAGGTATCGTTTTTCACGGGTGCCAATTGTCGCAGGCGGCTACCATGGTCGTCATGTCACACGAATCCACTGATCTCCAGCGCAGCATCATAAAAGCCCTGGGCACTAAGCCCTTGATCGATCCAGCCGAGGAGGTTGAGCGCCGCGTCACATTCCTCGCCGATTACCTTCGTGACACCGGCGCGAAGGGGTATGTCTTGGGCATTTCCGGCGGCCAGGATTCCACGCTGGCTGGCCGTTTGGCGCAGCTGGCCGTTGACCGCGTCGAGGGCACCCACTTCTGGGCCATTCGTCTTCCTCACGGTGTGCAGGCCGACGAGGACGATGCCCAGGTGGCTCTCGATTTCATCCAGCCTGATTACCGCCTCACCATCAATATCGCTGACGCCACCTCAGCACTCGATAGCGCCGTGGCCTCTGCCCTCGAATCCTCTACGCTTAGTGATTTCAATCGCGGCAACCTCAAAGCTCGCTTGCGCATGGCTGCTCAGTACGCGGTAGCCGGCGAGGTCGGCGCCTTGGTCATTGGCAGCGACCACGCTGCAGAGAACATCACCGCCTTCTTTACTAAGTGGGGCGACGGCGCCGCCGATCTCATCCCATTAGCCGGCCTCAACAAGCGCCAGGGCGCCCAGCTCCTTGAATACCTCGGTGCGCCTGAATCCACGTGGACCAAGATCCCCACTGCGGACCTTGAGGATGACCGCCCGCTGCTTTCGGACGAAGAAGCCCTCGGCGTCACCTACACCCACATCGACGATTACCTCGAGGGCAAAGCCGTTCCTGCCGACGCCCGCGAGCGCATCGAGACCCTCTGGCGCCGCGGCGCCCATAAGCGCATCATGCCCCCTGGCCCACAATAACCACGTTCCGGTTGCGGGGTCGTTAGACCTGTTTTAGGCTTCCGGGTCATGGGGGTATTAGAAACCTACTTCCACTACCGCAATTCGGGGATTGCGCTCGTGGAACATGCATCCAGCTCACCCGATGAGCTCCGCGCGCTCGGCGCCGACGCGTCTGACGCCGCAGAATTGGCGCACCTGCACCGCACCTACTTCGGGCACACCCGCTTTAGCGGCAAACAACGCAAAGCGCGCACCGCTGCATTAGACCAACAGCACGGCCTTGCCACCCTCTCCCTGATTGAGTCCTACACCGCCAAAGTCAAAAAAGACCTCGACGCCTGGAACCTCCGCATCAAACTTGCTTCCACACCAGCCCACAAAATCCGCGACATCGCAGTAAAAAGACTCAAAGAACTAAGAGCCAAACGCACACCCAAACCCGGGGTGCGGTTTACCTACCGGGCCACCGGACCCAACTCCATGACAATCACCGATGACGCCACCGTCATCGCCGATATCCGCGGCACCCTCGAATCCGTCAACAAACACAACCTCCTCGACGCCGCACGCACCGTCATCGTCACCGGCAGTGTGGGCACTAAACCCGCCGTGCATGCCCAAGTCGTAGTGACATTGGACGAATTCGATCGCATCATCAACGGCGACGGTGACGAGATTGAGTTACAGCTGACGAATGGTGCACGCATGACCGGGGCAGAATTCCTGTCCTATCAATTCGCCTCCATCGGGTATGCCACCATCGTCCACCCCGTGGAAGGGCCCATTAACTCCTACCGCGCAGAACGCAGTGCCAGCTGGAAACAACGCCTCACCTTATGTGCTGAAACCCAAACCTGCTCCAGACCCGGCTGCAACAAACCAGCCGATTACTGCCAGGTTCACCACATCATCCCCTGGCAAGCCGGTGGCTACACCAACATTAAGAACCTGACCTTCCTGTGCGCCTACCACAACGGTATTAACGATGATGACCCATCGCGGCCCACCGGACGAGGCTACGTCTTCAGACTCAACACCGGCATCGGCTACATCCCACCCTGGGGACTGCCCATTACCGCCACACCCGAATACCAACAAGCCGTAACCAGACTCACCACCGAACAAGCAGCAGGACAACCACCCGACCCACCACCAGGCGCAAGCTAAACCCGCCGCAGGCAGACACACGCACCCTACGCCGAAACCCGCCAACCACACCACGGCCAGCGGGCACGTCGGCGATCGTGCACTCAGCGCAAAGCGTCGATTGTGGCTTCCGCGGCCTTCCCGAGGGGCCGATAATACGCAGGACCGTGCGTGGTCGCGTGCACAGCCAACGGATGCAGCTGATGCATGGGCACCCACCGCTCGTACTCCTTCGGCACGCCGTAGCCACGCAAGATCTCCTCATAGAGGGGCGTCCCGAACAGCTCTAGCATGGCCAAATCCGTCCAGGGGTGCCGACCATGCGCTGCTGGATCAATCATTACCGCGGATTCCGCAGTAAAGAGCACATTGCCGGCCCACAAGTCACCGTGGATTCGTGCCGGCGCTACCTCCCAGTCCACTGATCGAACCGCGTCGCTTGCCACACGCACGACATCCTGAAGATCCTTCGGCAGCGTTTCCACGAAAGGCAGCACCCGCTGTTCAACATAGAATTCTCCCCAACTCTCACATGGCTGACAGGGCTGCTCCACGCGCCCGATGAAATTCGCGCCCTCCCAGCCCTCGGGCGCCGCGCCAAATGCTGGAGCACCCGCCTCGTGGACCTCGCGTAGTGCCGCACCAAACGACTGCGCAGCCTTAAGACTCGGCCGCGACTCCATCACTCGTCGAGTGCTAATGCTTGTCTCCGTAACCCCCGCTACCTCTACCACTACATCCGCACGCGCGGCCGCCAACCACCGCAGGCTCGCGGCCTCCGCACCGGCTTGGTCGGGACGAGAAACCTTCTTCGTGTACACATCCATGCACCCCAGCATAGAAAAAGGCCGCCCCGCGGAGGAGACGGCCAACGGTGGAGCTAACGGGATTCGAACCCGTGACCCCCACACTGCCAGTGTGGTGCGCTACCAGCTGCGCCATAGCCCCAAAATGATATTTAGTTTTAAAAGTGGAGCTAACGGGATTCGAACCCGTGACCCCCACACTGCCAGTGTGGTGCGCTACCAGCTGCGCCATAGCCCCTCATACGAGGTGCAACCTCCGCGGGTGCAACTCGTAACAATATATCGCCTCCCAATTAACGAACCAAATCGCGTGTTCGGGAGACATTATTTATTACTCGACGACGAGGTCAACCCACTCCATGATGGAGGTGTTCTTATCCTCAGGAATGTCCTTGCCATCCTTGATGATGCGCGGCGAGGAAACCGAGCCCGTATCGGCATCAAGCTTCTTGTAGTTAGCGGTGGCCAGCTCATTACCCTCGCCCACCTTGGCCTCCTGAATGGACTTCACGATGTCCTGGTCAGCACCCAGTGCTTTAGCCGCATCAGCAAAGTCGTTCAGCTCCCACTTGTTGTAGACCTTGGACTGGTTCTCCAAGAGGTACTTACGCATATTCCAGTACAGCTTCGCATCACCAGACTTTGCCACCTGCTCCATCGCAGCGGCAGCCTTGGACGAGTGCCCCTTGTTGGTCTTGATGCTCTCAAGACCGTTCTGGCTTCCGTCGATGAAGTTCAAGGTGCGAACATGGACGATGAGCTTGCCTTCATCAATAGCATCCTTCATCTGGCCATCGGTTTCCTTCGCCAGGTCGCCACAGTGAGGGCAGGAGTAATCCTCGTAGAGCTCAACTTCGACGGCATCCTTTGCCGCGTCCGGGGACTTGAGAGTCACAGCGTTATCCGCGAGAGACATGTCCATGCTGACATCTTCAGCAGCGTAGTCTCCCAGCGCGTCGGTCTGTGCGCCGCGGCCCTGGTAGACGATGTAGCCGATAACCACGGCGACAATCACCAGCAAAACAGCGAGGCCCCAAAGGAATCCACTATTACCCTTGGAGTTGGGGTCTTTAACTGTGCTCATTGAACAACCTTGCCTTCATGACTTTTTGGAACAGATGGAAGCCTACACACCGTGGCTAGGGATGCAGTGCAAACTTGGTAAACGGACGCTTAATTGTCCACACCATTAAGACAGAATAGAAGAGATCGCGCAACAGTGTCATCATGTAGTTCATCACTTGCGCATCGTCATTGGGATTTGGAGCAAAGCAACCACAATCAATACCCAGCCCACGTAACCAAGCTTGGGCGATACCAATCATGAACAGTGTCAGTACGACCTGGCCTACCCACGCCGCGGGGCGAAGGAACAATCCGAGAAGCAGCAGCAATCCGCCGCATACCTCGAGGGGTCCGATGAGATACGACAGGTAGTGCGACCATTCCGGCGTAAAGATCTCGTAAGCCTCGATGCTCTGCGTCACCGCGAGCTGGTCGGAAAACTTTGACAGGCCGGCCTTAATCCAGACGTAGGCCATGTAAAACCGCGCGAACGCGCTGATGATGTCGAGCACCAGCGCCACGCTTATCTTCTTTTGTGCCACGAATTCACTCTAGCAAACCAACTACCAGTACTTTTAATTCCTAACTATGAATAAATAGCGAACCGCCTATAGGGGCGGCGGATGGTCCACATGGTGAGGGCAAGGAACACGATGTCACGAAGCAGTGTCAGCATGTAGTTCATCCCTTGGGAACCGCTGTTGGCAGTGTAGCCAAAGCATCCGCAATCAATGACGAGCCCGCGCGCCCACGCCTGGGCCATACCGACCATAAAAAGCACGAGGACGACGGCGCCGACTGCCGACGCCTCCCTCAAGAACAGTCCCAGCAGGAGCAGCACCCCACCCATGACTTCGAGCGGGCCAATCGCCACAGCCAGGTATCCAGACCATTCTGGCGTGAAGATTTCATAAGCCTGAATGGCCTGGGCCATGTCCATCTGGGCGTTGAGCTTCTGCACGCCGGCGATGATCCACACCGCCGCCATACCGAAACGAGCAAGTGCGCTGATGATGTCTGCCACACGCGCGAGCTGAAGAGAAGCCATAGCCCTTCAGCATAGACGCGTACCTACGAGCCGAGGACCTGTGACACCAGCGCTTGTGCCTCCTCCTGCACCTGCTTGAGGTGTTCTTCGCCACGGAAGCTCTCGGCGTAGATCTTGTACTTGTCCTCCGTGCCGGATGGACGGGCGGCAAACCAAGCGTTCTCGGTGGTCACCTTGAGACCACCAATGGCGGCACCGTTGCCTGGGGCTTCGGTGAGCTTGGCCAGGATTTCTTCGCCTGCCAGCTCCGTCGCGGTGACCTGGTCCGGGGAGAGCTTCTTCAAAATCGCCTTCTGCTCGCGGTTGGCGGGGGCATCGGTGCGCGCGTAGGCCGGCGCACCATATTCTTCCGCCAGCTCGGCGTAGCGCTGGGACGGGGTCTTGCCGGTCACGGCCAGGATTTCCGCGGCCAGCAGATCCAGGATGATGCCGTCCTTGTCCGTCGACCACACGGAACCGTCAAAGCGGAGGAAGGAGGCGCCGGCGGATTCTTCGCCGCCGAAGCCGAGGGAGCCGTCGACAAGCCCCGGCACAAACCACTTGAAGCCCACCGGAACCTCGACGAGCTCGCGGCCCAAGTTTGCCACCACGCGGTCAATCATGGAAGAGGACACCAGCGTCTTGCCCACGCCGGCGTTACCCCACTGCGGGCGGTGGCTAAACAGGTATTCGATGGCCACAGCCAGGTAGTGGTTCGGGTTCATCAGGCCCGCATCCGGGGTGACGATGCCGTGGCGGTCCGCGTCAGCATCATTACCGGTGGCCAGGTCGTACTTCGCGCGGTTGTCCACCAACGACGCCATCGCGTTCGGCGAGGAGCAGTCCATGCGGATCTTGCCATCAGTATCCAGCGTCATGAAGCGGAAAGTGCCGTCCACCTCCGGGTTCACCACGGTCATGGCGAGCCCGTAGTGCTCCGCAATCGCCGCCCAGTAGTCCACGGACGCGCCACCCATCGGGTCCGCGCCGATGCGCACGCCGGCCTCCTTGATGGCCTTCATGTCCACGACGTTCTCGAGGTCCGCCACGTAAGTGTCCAGGTAGTTGTGCTTCACGCAGCGTTCATCAAGCACACCCGATACCGGCACGCGCTTCACGCCTTCCAGCCCGGCGCGCAGATACTCGTTGGCCTTGGCAGCAATCCAGTCGGTGGCATCGGTGTCAGCCGGCCCACCCGTGGGTGGGTTGTACTTGAAGCCACCATCGCGCGGTGGGTTGTGGGACGGGGTGATAACGATGCCGTCGGTGCCCGGGTTGGTGAGGATGGCGTGGGAGACGGCCGGGGTCGGGGTGTAGCGGCCGCGGTCATCGACGCGAACCTCCACCTCATTGGCCAGAAGGACCTCGAGGGCGGAGACCATAGCGGGCTCCGACAGGGCATGAGTATCACGGCCGATGAAGATGGCGCCGGTCGTGCCCTGTTCAGTGCGGTAGTCCACGATGGCCTGGGTAATGGCCAGGATGTGGGCCTCGTTGAACGCGGTGTCCAGAGCGGAGCCACGGTGGCCGGAGGTGCCGAAGGCGACCTGCTGGTCGGGATTGTCAGCGTCGGGGGTGCGGGTGTAGTAGGCGGTGACCAGCTCCGCGATGTCGATGAGATCGGAAGGCTGGGCTAGTTGGCCGGCGCGCTCGTGTGCCATTGTTTCCTCCTTGAGACGTGGATATACCTTTAGCTTGCCTTCTTCGCAGAGGTTTCGCATCCCAATTAGGATGGTGCGCATGCCACAAACCATTCTTGTGGGCTGCGGGGCGGCGCTCGGGGCGCTGGCTCGTTTCGCCCTCTCCACTATCCTCGGCGGTGGTGCACTGCCGCTGCTGCTCATCAACGTGGTGGGCAGCGCCGTTATGGGCTACACCAAGCCGTCGGCTTTTTGGGGCACGGGCTTCTTGGGCGGGTTTACCAGCTTCGCCACGTTTGCCTTCCTCACCTCTGGGTTCGACCCGGCACAGGCGGGCGCGTACGTGCTGGCCACCGTGGTGGGGTGTACGGGGGCATACGTGCTTGGCGACGTCTCCCGGAGGCCCGCATGATCATCATCTCTGCCCTCGCCGTGCTTGTTGGTGGTTTTCTGGGCGGTTGCGGGCGTTTCGCCCTGACCCGCATTTTGCCTTCCCCCACCTGCACGTTTGCAGCGAATATTACGGGCGCGGCGGTCGCTGGCGTGGCCTATGGCTATGCCGCGCATACACAAGCCCCTGAGTATCTACTCCCACTGCTGGCGGCAGGATTAGCAGGCGGCTTATCAACTTGGTCCACGCTGGCCAAGGAACTCGGAGAAATGATAAAAGCCAAGCGCTGGTGGCGCCTGGCTCGTTACCTCTTCTGGACGGTTGGCCTGGGTATCGTGGCGGCCTGGCGCGGAGCCTGGGTAGGCTCCCTCCTGGCCTAGCCGGAGTACCCGACTTTTAATCCGCGATGGCGTCGAGAGGCGGGGTTTTCGCCGCGCGCTGCGCCGGCCAGATGGCGGCGAGCACGCCCACGAGAGCCGAACCGACGAACATGATGATGAGCATCGGCCACGGGACGGTGGCGGAGTCGAGGCCGTCGTCGGCAAGCACGGAGATGAACGCCCAGCCCAAGCCGAGGCCGAGGAGCATGCCCATGATGGCGCCGAACAAGGCAATCTGGACCGATTCCACCGTGATCATCGTGCGAATCTGGCGGCGCTGAGTACCCACGGCGCGCAACATGCCGATCTCCTGGCGGCGCTCAATAACCCCCAAGGTCAAGGTGTTGACGATGCCCAAGATGGCGATGATCACCGCCAGCGCCAGCAGCGCATAGAGGATGGTGAGCATCTGATCGATCATGCCGGCTGCCTCGCCCGCATACTCTTCACCAGTGCGCACCTGCACCACGACGAGGTCCTTGACGGACTCCTCCAGGTTGGAGCGCAGCTTCTCCTTGTCGAAGCCCTCGGCGGCATTGACCGCCACCATCATCGTGTCGAGGCCCTCGGGGTTGATCACCTCGGTTGCCGCGGATTCGGATACAGCCAGGCGCGGAAGCATTTGGAACGGCTCATAGGTACCGATGAGTGTCACCTGTGCGGTACGGTTCGGGTCCATGCCAGTGAGCTCATAGCTCTGGCCCACCTGCCATCCCTGCTCGGCTGCAAGGTCGGTATCGGCGATGAATCCGGATTCATCACCCAACTTCAACGAGCCCTCCGCCACAGTGAGGTTGAGGATGTCATCGGCGTTGCCACCAATGACCTGGCTGATGGCAAGCTCCGGGCCATAGTTCATCGAGGCCTGCCCATCCACCTGCAGCGGCGCAGAGCTCATCGCCACAACCTGTCCAGCGCCCTCAGTATCGCGAGCGCGTTGGGCGGTTTCGTTCGGCGTAGGGAAGTTGCCGGTGGTGGGGCCGGCCAGCAGGTAATCGGCGCGAATATCTTCATCGATGGCATCGGAGACCGAGGCCTTCATCGTCGCGCCCAGCATGCCGATGGCCGTCACCAGCGCCACGCCCAGCATGAGAGCAAAAGCGGTCGCCGCGGTGCGCCGCGGGTTACGCGCAGAGTTCGTCGCCGCCAACTTGCCCACGGCGCCAAAGGGAGCGCCCACGACGCGCCCAATCGACGGCACAATCGGCAGCGATATCGCCGGACCAGCAAGGAAGAAACCAACAATAAGGTTCAGGGAACCGAGGCCGACGAGGGCGGCGCGAAGGCCCGTCTTGGCGTCGATAAGCACGCCCAACACCGCGAAGGCAATGCCGGCAACGAGCAACAGCGCACCCAGTACCGTACGCACCATCAGGGAGGAACCGGCGGCGGATTCGGTGGTACGCATGGCCTCCACCGGCTTGACTGCACCGGCGCGGCGAGCCGGCGCCCACGCAGAAATCACGGTGACTACCGTGCCCAGAATCAGCGGCACGATGACAGCACTCAGGCTCAAGCCCAAGCCGCCACCCATCGGCATACCTTGCGCGGTGAACACCGCCTTAATCGCCGCGACAAGCCCCACACCAGCGACAACGCCGACCGCAGAGCCCACGATGCCCACGATGATGGCCTCAGTGACCACCGAACGCGTGATCTGGCCGCGGGAGGCGCCCAGTGCGCGCAGCAGCGCAAATTCCTTCGTGCGCTGGGCGACGATCATAGAGAACGTATTCGCAATGATGAACGTGCCCACGAGCAGCGCAATAAGGCCGAAGGCGATGAGGAAGTAGTTGACGAACTTCAGCGCAGAGGAAATCTGGTCAGAGATTTCCTTGGCCAGCTCTTCACCGGACTCGGCCTCCACCTCAAAGGTTTCGTTGAGGTGATCCACGAGTTCCTCGGCGCTCACTCCCTCAGCGGCGGCGACCTTAAGCTGGGAGGAATCACCGTAGCGTTCGGTGAATCCTTCGTGGTCCATGTGCAGTGTCAGGCTGGCCCCTTGATCCACGGCGGGCTTGACCACACCGACGACCTTCACCTCATCGCGCTGGTCTGGGTGGACTACGAGAATAGTGTCACCGATAGTGATACCGAACTTCTCGGCCGCGGAATCATTGATGACGACTTCACCGGTGCCGTGGGGCTCGGAGCCGTCGACAAGCTCGGCGGGCTCGCCTACAGACTGATCCGCGGAATAATACGGCTGCACGCTCGAGGTGCCGCCGCCGGTCTGAAAAGCCTCGGCGTCCTTGTTGGCAACAACGACGGTCTGGCTGCTCTGCACGTTAACTGCGCGGACCTCCGGATCGTGTGCGATGTCCTCTCGCATTTTGCTATCCAGAACCGGTCCGCCCTCCTTCTGACTGACCGCGGCATCCACGCCGGTAAAGGCGGTGTCCACGGCGGAGTCGAAGGTATTGGACAACGCGTTGGTGAACATGAAGGAACCGGAAATGAACGCGGTACCCAGCACCACTGCCAACAGCGTCAGGGCAAGGCGCAGCTTGTGCGCCAGAATGTTGCGCACGGATACCGTGCGCATGGAGTTCTTCGTGGCCATGCTTTAGCCCTCGATTTCTGCCATCACAGCGTGGATGGACTCCATAGTCGGGTTGTGTAGTTCGTTGACGAGGCGGCCATCGGCCAAGAACACCACGCGATCGGCATACGACGCGGCCTTGGCATCGTGGGTGACGATGACGACGGTCTGGCCGTCCTTATCGACGGCGGTGCGCAGAATATCGAGCACCTCGGCGGAGGAGTTGGAGTCGAGGTTACCGGTGGGCTCATCACCGAAGATGATTTCCGGGCGCGACACCAACGCGCGGGCGCAGGCCACACGCTGCTGCTGACCACCGGAAAGCTCCGCCGGGCGGTGCTCCAGGCGCTTGGCCAAACCAAGGCGCGTGGTGACCTCATCGAACCACTCCTTGTCAACTTTCTTGCCCGCAATGTCGGTCGGCAGGGTGATGTTTTCTGCCGCGGTCAACGTAGGCACGAGGTTGAAGGACTGGAAAATGAAGCCGAGGCGGTCGCGACGCAGTGCGGTGATGTCCTTATCGCTGAGCTGGGACATGTCGGTGTCACCGATGAAGGCCGAGCCGGACGTCGCGGAGTCCAGACCCGCCATGGTGTGCATGAGAGTGGACTTACCGGAACCAGACGGGCCCATGATGGCGGTGAAGGCGTTGCGCGCAAACTCAACGTTGACGTGGTCCAACGCGGTAACTGCGGTGTCTCCCTGCCCGTATTGCTTAAACAGGTCAACGGCGCGGGCCGCAGCAGTCATCGTTGGGGTGGTCATGGACGTGTTCTCCTTATAGATGGGGAAAGTAACGTCACTACCCTATCTTGCTCAAGGTGAGTTGTGTGACGCATGTGGTCTAAAATATGGGCCATGCGCGCTTCTCTTTCCGCTTTGGAACGCTATGACCGCAGCGCCGTGGCCGCCGCGGCGCAGGTGATGCGCCACTACTCCACCAGCTTTTCCCTGGCCACCCGGCTACTTTCACCCCAGGTGAGAGTGGATATCCGTAACCTGTACGCCATGGTGCGCACGGCCGATGAAATCGTCGATGCGGGGCTTGATCCCCACGACGCCGCCGCGCTTCTCGACGCCTACGAGGCCACCGTCCGCCACTCCCCTTCCCAGCGCTTCCACACCGATCCCATAGTGCATGCGTATGCACTATCAGCTCGGCGCTGTGGATTTAAGGACGACCATGTGGCGCAGTTTTTCTCCTCGATGCGCAGCGATCTGACCCGGAGCACGCACACGCAGGAGTCCTTCGAGGACTACATCTGTGGTTCCGCAGAGGTCATTGGGTTGCTGTGCGTGGATGCCTTCTTCTCGGGTGGGCCGCGGCCGGAGGGTGTGGACAACGGCGCTCGGCGCTTAGGCGCTGCCTTTCAGAAGATTAACTTCCTGCGAGATCTTCACGAGGACTCGGCAGAGTTGGGTCGGTCGTATTTCCCCTCCCTGCCGGATCCCACACGATTGGATGAGGAGGCAAAGGCCGCAATTATCGCGGATATTCGCACAGATCTCGCCGAGGCGCGCACCGCCACGACGTTGTTGCCGCGCGGCTCACGCATCGGCGTGGCTGCAGCCACGGCGTTGTTCACCGAGCTCACCGACCTGCTCGAGGCCACGCCCGCCGCTGACATCATGGAGACTCGCGTGTCGGTTCCGGCTGCGCGTAAGGCCATCTTGGTGAGCCGAGCTGCAGCAGGAGCGTTGAGGTGAGGGCCGTTGTTATTGGCGCGGGCATCGCTGGCCTGGCCACTGCGGCATTGTTGCAGCGTGAGGGGTGGGACGTGGTGGTCGTCGATAAGCAGAGCAGCGTCGGTGGGCGCGCGGGGAAGCTGGAGGTGGACGGCTTCCGCTTCGACACGGGACCATCGTGGTACCTCATGCCGGAAGCGTTCGAAGAGTTCTTCCGGGCCTGCGGAACGAGTACTGAACGCGAGTTAGAGCTGGTTGACCTCTCCCCGGCGTACCGGGTGTACAACGAGGACGGCGAGTTTCTCGACGTGGAAACCGGCGTGGAGAAGGTCGCTCAGCTTTTTGAGGCCGTGGAGCCAGGCGCTGGCGCGCGGGTGCGGGCGTACCTAACGCAGGCGTCCAACGTCTATGCTGTCGCGCTGCGCAACTTTCTCTACACCACGTTTTCCCGCCCGACGGAGCTTCTCGCGCGGGATGTTCTCAGCCGGCTGGGCACGCTCACTCTGCTGCTCACGCGTTCTCTCGATGGCCTAGTGGCGGCGCGGTTTCAGAACTACCGTCTGCGGCAGATTCTGACCTATCCGGCAGTGTTTCTCTCCACCGAGCCGAAGGCTGCCCCGGCGCTGTATTCGCTGATGAGCCATACCGACTTAGTGGAGGGCGTGCGCTATCCGCAGGGCGGGTTCGCCGCGGTAGTGGAGGCGATTGCGCGGCAGGCAGCGGGGGCAAAGTTTCACCTGGGCACGGCGGTGACGGCGATCAACTGCGCCCATGGCCGCGCAACGGGCGTCACGCTGGCCGATGGCCACGTCATCCCCGCCGATGCCGTTATCTCCGCCGCTGACCTGCGCCATACCGAAACCGCGTTGCTTCCCGACGAAGCACGAACCTACCCCGAGTGCTACTTCGCGCGGCGAAATCCTGGTCTGGGCACGGTCTTAGTCTTTCTGGGCGTGAAAGGCTCTGTCCCGCAGCTTGCGCACCATACGCTGCTGTTCAGCAAAGATTGGACGCCCGACTTCAAAGCCGTCTACCACGGACCAGAGCCAACGCGACCGCTGGGAGCCTCTGAGTCAATTTATGTATCAAAGACATCCGCAACCGATCCGACTGTGGCACCCGCGGGCTATGAGAACCTCTTTATCCTCGTTCCCGTCCCGGCGGACGAATCCTATGGCCATGGCGATGCCTATGGTGCTGAAGAATCTGCCCGAGTAAGTGCCATTGCTAACGCTGCCGTGGCGCAACTGGGGTCCTGGTTGGGGATTGAGGATCTGGAGGGGAGGGTCGTCGTCAAGCGCACGCTCGGCCCCAGCGACTTTGCCGAGCAGTACAACTCGTGGTCCGGCGGCGCCGTGGGCCCTGCGCACACGCTGCGGCAGTCGGCGTTCTTCCGCGGACGCAACGTGTCGCGCAAGCTCTCTAACCTGTACTATGCCGGAGGCACCACGGTGCCCGGCGTGGGCGTGCCGATGTGTCTCATTTCCGCCCAGAACGTGCTCACACGGATGCGCGAGCAGCGCTAGGCGTCCAGCTCACATCCTACGGGCGTGCCGTTTCTCCTCGTCGTCACCGTGACGGGATGGCCGCCGAAGAGGTAGCCGTCATCGAACTCGACGATAATGTGCCCGCGTTGGGGGACCTCGACGGCAACCGGTGTCACTGCGCGGTAGACGTCCTCCACGCTCAGCTCTGGGATGGGAGCATCTATGCCCTCTGCCTGCGCCACATCGGTGCGCCAGCGGTTGGCTGCAGCGAGGGTTTTCTTCGCGGCTAAGCGACGCGCCTTATCAAGGAAACCAGCGTTCACAACCTTGTTGATTATTTTCAGCTGTGCTTTAAAGTTCTTCTTTGTGTCCGCAAGGAGAAGCTCCTCCCCCTCATACACGATGCTGATATCCACTCCGAGGTCCTCGGCCCGCCCGTCGAACGTGTTCGACGCACGATCGAGCACCAATGGCCCGTGGTCGGAGTTAAGGATGACCGGAGCCGCGAGCTTGGCCACCAAGGCGTCCATAGCAGGATCCGCGATAGTAGGAAGAATCTCCCAAATATCGACATAATGCTGCTGACTTCTCTCATGGAAATGGCGTGCTCCCCGCGCGCGGTACACGGTGAAAGGCTCTAAATCAGCGAGCTCCCGCGGATCCCATATCGTTTTTCCTCCGGAGGTCTGAAAAAGCTGTGGGTAGCGCACGTCGATGTCACCAGTAATCAGCTCTCCATCCGGCAAGAACCGGAGGGCGAGACCGCCCATGCTCAATAGCTGAATGTGCGTCCTATCTTCGGAGTAAGGTGATTCGCTTTCTGACCTCTGCGGGGCTGTAGGGGCGATGAATAAGAACTCCGCTGCCTCATTGGTGAGAGTTGCCTGAAGGATCTCATCGTCGGGAAAATCACGGTAGAGCGACAGCATGTGAGCAATACTAACGCCGTCACAGTTCTAGCGTAGTCTGAGGGGGTTAGACGTCGAGAAGAAAGGCGCTGGGCAATGGCAGATACAACTGAGCAGGCCAGCGAAGTCGTCGAGGCCTGGCTGAAGCAGGACGATGCCATCGACCCGAAGAAAGCACCAAAGTTGCAGAAGCTTCTCGCTGAGGTACCTCGGCAGGAGCTTATTGCCATCGTGGAGCGCCAAAATGCTGTGCGTGCCGCGTTGGCGCTGCGCTTGCTGCCGCGAGCACAGTCCATTGCGGTTTTCGATGCACTCGATGCCAAGCACCAAGCTGACGTCATTGATGAACTAGGCAACGCCGATGTCTATGAGTTCTTCGATGAGCTTGATCCCGAAGACCGCGTGGCGCTGCTCGATGAGCTGCCCGCGGAAATTGCGGACCGCCTCCTACGTTCTCTCAACCAGACTGACCGCGATGTCACCGGTGTGGTTCTGGGGTACACGAAAGGTTCGGTGGGCCGCCGAATGTCGCCGGAAGTCCCCGAGATTCTGCCGTCTATGACCGTTGATGATGCGTTGAGCACCCTGCGTGATACCGCCGATGAGCTGGAAACCATCTACACCATTCCGGTTACGCGATCTGACCGCCGATTGGTCGGTGTCGTCAGCTTGCGCGAAATCTTCGTTACGCAATCAGGTGTTCTGATCGAATCCATCATGCAGGATCCGATCTACGCCCATGCCAGCGATGACGCCGAGGAAACCGTGCGTTGGTTCCTGCCCCTGGATATCCTCGCGCTTCCCATCGTCGATGACTCGCACCGCTTGGTGGGTCTGCTCACGTGGGACGATGCCACGGACATCGTTGAAGAGGCTGATAGTGAGGACTCCGCGCGCGCCGGTGGTACTGAGGCTCTGCAGCAGCCCTATCTCTCCACGCCTTTGCTCAAGCTGGTGCGCTCGCGCATCGTATGGCTACTGGTGTTGGCGGTTTCCGCGTTGCTCACGGTGCAGGTACTCGACTCTTTCGAGGGAACTCTGGCGAAGGCCGTCGTGTTGTCCCTGTTTATCCCGCTATTGACAGGAACCGGCGGTAATACGGGAAACCAGGCAGCAACGACGGTAACCCGTGCGCTGGCGCTTGGCGACGTCCGCACGCGCGACCTCATCGCCGTCATGTGGCGCGAGTTACGCGTCGGCATGTTACTCGGCGCCGTCCTCGGATCAGCAGGACTGGTGCTCGCCACCCTGGTCTACGGACTCGACATCGGAATCGTGATCGGTTCGACCCTCTTTCTCATCTGCTCCATTTCGGCAACAGTCGGCGGTCTTATGCCCATCGTTGCCAAGACCGTGGGTGCGGACCCGGCAGTCTTTTCTAACCCGTTTATTTCCACGTTCTGCGATGCGACGGGCCTGATTATCTACTTCCTCATCGCAAAATCAGTTCTGGGGATCTAGTCCACTTTGGGGAGAATACCCCGGCTAACCGGCGGGCCCCGCTAAGCCTCACAAACTTAGCTCACATGTCACAACCGCACTACGAACCCGCCTTCGGAACCCCGACCGAACGATTCGAACACGCCGTACGCCTCACGTTCCACTCGCATTTGTACTAACCGCCTACTCCAGAATGACCGCTCCGGAAGTACCCCGGCGGCGCTAGTTTTCTCCTAGCAGCATCAGAGGGTACCGCGATGTTTTTGGCGGCGTAGTGGCCGCTGACGTTGTAGCGAGCTAGGTATTGGGTGTGGGCGCAGTGTTGGGGATGTGTGGGTACTGCTAATGGCGTGTGGCCTTATGGGGTAAGCGCGCGCCCTGCTGGGTGGGCGGGTGTTGTGGTCGTGCGGTGTGTGGTGGGGTTGCACATGTCCAGACCTGGAAGGCGACTCATTAAGCCGTGCTGTCAAGGGGTGAATGCGCCACTTCGACCGGGAGGTAGTTGTGACGCGTTGGACTCCGAAGGATGTTAAAGATGCTGCTATTGAGCGAGTGGCTGCAGGCGAGGCAGTTAGCCTGGTCGCGCGTGATGTGGGTGTGGGTCCCGATACACTATCCTAGGATAGGCACGAGAAGGAGGCTATGTTAATGAGACGCATGATGGCACGGATAGGGTTCACTAGTATTGTCTCCCTATCACTCTCCTCTTGTAGTTTTAATGACCCATTGGCTTCTCATCTCGCGTCCCTAGGACGATCGGGACATGCAATCCCCGTTACTGAGTCCATCACACTGGAGGAACTCTACGGACCAGAGTGGACTGAGTTTTCGCTCGTGTGCCCATACACTCCGTATCAAACAGTCAAAGAAACACTTATGGTTGATGATCCCCCTGTTCCAGAACACGGCTTCGACGATCACGAAAACTTCCTCTTTCTTAGAGGAAAGGGCGACAGCGAACAATGGGTGAGGTTCTCTCGACAGGCTCTCGATCTGTGTTCTCCATCAAGTCCGCCTTCTGTAATCATGGAGTCAACGACAGTTGCTCTCAGTTTTTCTCTGGATAATCCGGGTAGTGCTTGGACTCTAACCGGCTTGAACAAGTAGTCATATGGGCTCGCTGCTCCTGGGCAGTATCGGGAACACTCAGATTGGGGTCAGCGTGCACGCGACGACCGATGCAGCATCCTGTTTAATAAAGCACTTATAGAAAATATTTTCTAGTGATTGCGCATGCGCGTCCACCACTAAGGAAAGACTGATACCCATGAAACCAATCAATGATCTACTCGCTACTCACGGTGTGCCTGTTTATGATCCTGACGATGCAACCTTAAGTAGTGGCGAGCACGCCCAGGCGATCATCGTCGCGGCCCCTCTGCTCGCAGCTGCGGAATCATCTATGTGTCCAGACGTGGAAGTACCGACCTACAGGTCGCGATATCCCGGTGTTTTCGGTGAGTGTTGCGCTAGCTGGCGACCCATTGCTTTTGACTTTTCGGTCCGATAGCCTAGGAATCCCCTATACTTCCCTATCCGAAAGGACCTGTCAGGATGAAAAAGCCCCTAGCTATCATCGGCGCCACCGTACTGCTTATGACAGCAGCCCCCACTGCCCACGCTGAAGACAGCACACTGCACAACTCCAACCAGGGCCCGTCCACCGATCTCAATGAGCTCGTCGTCGACTCCCCTATTTACGGCATCATCGCTATCCCAGTCACGCTCTCATCTATCGCGCTGTCGTTCCTTGGTATTCCTCAGTGCGGTTTGCATGACACCCGCGGATGCAAGAAGGGTTAAGCGCCTAAGCCCAACCTCCAGCTTTTACCTTTATACAAATAGCCCGCTAGCCCAGCTTTTGGGTTGGCGGGTATCCATGTGACGCCCTTTGCCACTTCCCCCAGCAAAGCTCTGGACGTATCAGCACCTCCTCTTTTGGTGTGGATTCTATGTGTCCAGACGTGGAAGTGCAGACCTGCAGGTGGTGGTGTGCCGGGGCTGTTGGGTGGGTGTTTCGCCAGCTGGGTGTGTCGCCTTTTGGGTCTGTACTTTTACATCGGCGGGGTTGATGAAGTGTCCCGGCGTGGGTGCGGTGGGTTTGTGGAAAACCGGAAGGGACCGTTGAAGCGGTGTTGCTTCAACGGTCTCTTTTCGTTGTATTGAGTTGTTTGTTGTTGTTTGGTGTCGGCGGTTTCTTACTCTCCCACAACCTCCCGGTTGCAGTACCATCAGCGCGGGCAGGCTTAGCTTCCGGGTTCGGAATGGGTCCGGGCGTTTCCCTGCTGCT
>NZ_JAMFTP010000009.1:0-158276 GCF_024586525.1 Corynebacterium sp. BF-R-2
AACCAAGGCGTCGCAGCGCTTGGTTCGCTCGGGAAATCGCGCGGTGCGAGCACCCGAGCTGGTCTTCAATCTGGCGGTAAGAACGCTTCCCTAAAAGCAGCGTCATCACCGCACGGTAATCCGGCCCTTCCGGTTTTAGAGTGCGTTGATTTTGTCCTGTAGCTGTCCGGAGTGGATCAGGCACCGCAAGATGTAGTGGTTGAGGTTTTTGAAACCTAGGGCGATGCCGCGTAGGTGCTCGAGTCGGCCGTTGATTGCCTCGACGGGGCCGTTGGAGGCACCGATATCGAAGTAGGCGAGCACATCTTTGCGTCTTCGCCACAGGGTTCGGCCCAGTTGGGCGAGCTCTTCTAAGCCTTTCGGTAATCCTTTACGCAGGGTGTGGATGATGCGTTCCATGAGCTTTTTGCCTTCCGATTTCTTCGGATGCGCGTACGCGGCAATCATGTCTTGGTAGAGCAACCACGTTACTTCTAGGGCCACGTAGTCGTCATCGGTGGCCCACAACATTTCTAAGCGTTGCTTTTGCCGCTCGGTGAGATAGTTCGTCCTGGTCAACAGGGTGCGCCGGTGCTTGTACAGCGGGTCATCTTTGCGTCCGCGGCGCCCGGTGGTCTCACGTTGGAGTCGTTGTCGGCAACTGGTGAGCTTGTCGGCTGCTAGATGCACCACATGGAAAGGGTCCATGACTTTGTCCGCCTGTGGTAGTTGCTCTTCGACTGCAGTGGCATATCCGGTGAACCCATCCATGGTCACTACCTGTATCTGTTCCCGGAAGCTGGGGTTGCGTTCCTTAAGCCACCCGCTTCAGCACGTCGGCGGACCTGCCTGGTCGCATGTCTAACAAACGTGCAGGCCCACGCCCGTCCACCAGCGGGGTGAGGTCAACAAGTATGGTCACCAGGTTTGATGCCTGGCCTGGTTTACGGGTGTGTTTCCATACATGTTCATCGACTCCGAGGATGCGAACCCCGTCTAGGTGACAGGGATCGCCGTAGACAAGCTGGCGGCAGGCATCCAGCGCGACGTGGTTGACCAGGTCCCAGCCCACACCGAGTGCTTTGGCGGTAGCCGACACACTCATCCGATCAATAGCAAGACGCTGCAAGATCCAGCGGGTGACCCGGTCAGTGAGCTTGGAGCCGTCATCCGCGCAAGCCAAGGAAGCCTGGAAGATCCTTCTCTTACATGAGGCGGCTGTGCACAAGAATCTGGGGACTGTTACGTGCAGCCTAGTGGGGAATCCGACGACAGGAAGATCAACGAGTCGACGAGTGATGTGGTCACGAAGCTTGCCAGGCTGCCCACAGTCCGGGCACACGCCGGAAACGGCTACTGGTGTGGCCTCAATGATGGTCAGTGGTCCGGCATCAGCGGCGCCGGTGATGGCAAGCCCGATTTCCGCGGTACGGCAGATGGTGTCGGCAACGAGGTTTCCAGTAGGCTTCACAGTACGGGTCCCTGGTGGGTGTAGATGGTTGTTTAGGAGCTTTCATCTTCACACCAGGGACCCTTATATGTTGTGGTGACCCGCTGGACCCGTCGTGTTCTATTTCACCCCGCTACGCACTCCGAAACCGGAAGAGCCGGTAATCCGTCATCAGCGGACTCCTTCCAGTACACGCCGCACCCGAGTGGTGCGGCTACCGGAAGTATCACCCCGAGCGCGCTGAACTGCTACCAGATACTCACTGAAGCGCTACCAGATAGTCACGACACTGCTACCAAATAGCCGGTCGCAACACCCAGCTGAGATACATCGAACGTAAAGCCCGCATATCCCGCAACTGAAAACGAAAAATCTCGAGACACCGACCGGAACGATGTCTCGAGACTTCACATGGTGCCCCAGAGAATGTCTGGTTCGGAGACATCGTTCCGCATGTCTCATGAG
This sequence comes from Corynebacterium sp. BF-R-2, assembly GCF_024586525.1. Classification (NCBI taxonomy): domain Bacteria; kingdom Bacillati; phylum Actinomycetota; class Actinomycetes; order Mycobacteriales; family Corynebacteriaceae; genus Corynebacterium; species Corynebacterium sp. BF-R-2. The sequence continues at coordinate 1,895 of NZ_JAMFTP010000009.1, forward strand.
ATCGTTCCGGTCCAACCAGCACGAATGTCTCACCACATCGATCCAGTTGAAAACCCTGAGGCTAAAACTGCCCAGACACGGCGAAAAGCGATGTCTCGAGACATCGATCCTCTGTAGCTTTCCGCACCGAAGCGGGGGGACTCTGAGAGTATGCCCGTGCGAGGCCCAGCGCTGGTACTTCTAGCGCCTTCAGGAGCAGTTCTAGGTGTGTGTCGCTAACAACTAACGGCAACTGAGGCCGGAACCAAGTCCCGGTTATAGCGTTGAACGCCCGCAAACGGGGCACAATCTTGGCCCGCACAGTCGCCTGCCCCTCGGAGTACTCGCGACGTTGCGGATGCCCGATTTTCGGGAGCCTGGGGCACTTGAAAACAGAAAATCTCGAGACACCGACCGGAACGATGTCTCGAGACTTCACATGGTGCCCGGGGCGGGACTTGAACCCGCACGTCCTATAAGGACACTGGCACCTGAAGCCAGCGCGTCTGCCAATTCCGCCACCCGGGCAGGGTTTAGATGTCTTGGCGACCAGCTAACTTTAGCACGCAGCCCCGTTGAATCGACAAATCCGCTGGCAAAGCCGAACTTTTTCCTGAATACACAGGGAACTTTGGGCCGCGCGTCTACGTTAAATAGAGGAAAGCCACCTATACTGATCGCTGCTATATCGCTGTATCCCACCGTCGCGGTGAGATATTTCCCTGGAACATCCTGAAAGGAGGACGGCACTTCCCCATGGCATTGCTCGAGAAACTCGCCAAGCTGGATTCCTCCCTGCAGCGCGGATTGGACAACGGCATGGCCTTTGTCTTTGGCGGCAAGGTCGTCCCCGCAGAGATTGAGGAACTCCTCAAGCAAGAGGCGCAGGACAACCTGTCCCGCGGTGATGACGGCAAGCTGTACAGCCCCAACGTCATGACCGTCGGTGTGTCCTCCAAAGACATTGAGAACCTCTCCCAAGACCGGGATATTCCTTCGGATTTGTCTGACCAACTCACCCGCTTCATTCGCAACAGTGGCTGGTCCTTAGCTGGGCCGGTCATCGTGCGAATTGCGGAGGAGTCGGGACTGCGCACGGGCCAATTGCGCGTGTCTTCCTTTTTGGACCACGAGCCCACCGAAGAAACGGGATTCGACGCGATTTTCCACCACGACCATGGTCAGGAGGACTCTATGACCCAGCCGCACAACGCCGACGAGGCAAAGACCACCGCTTTCATGGTGCCGAACCCCAACGAGCCTGCACCCACCCCGCAGGGCCCGGCGGTGACGCTCATGCTGCAGGACGGTTCCTCCCGCGTCTACCACGTGCGCGAAGGCTCCAACATCCTCGGCCGCAGCAACGACGCTGACCTGCGCCTGCCGGATACGGGTGTCTCCCGCCAGCATGCGGAAATCACGTGGAATGGCCAGGATGCGGTGCTGGTGGATCTGCAGTCCACGAACGGCACCACGGTCAACGACACCCCGATTGAGAACTGGCTGCTTGCCGACGGCGACGTGATCACCCTCGGCCACTCCCACATCGAGGTCCGCATTACCGGCCTTGAGAACCAGAATTATTAAACCCCAGTTCCCCCTAGAGTAAGGACCTTCCATGGACTCGGTTGTGCTGCTGTCGCTGCGCATCGGCCTGCTGGTGTTGCTGTGGCTGTTTATTCTGGTCGCACTCAACGCCATGCGCCGGGACGCCAACAAGGCGGCCGGTGTGTACCAGGCATCGGCCCCGGTGAAGGGGTCACAGAGGCGTCGCGAAGCGCCGCGTGAAATCGCCATCGTGGATGGGCCCCTGCGCGGTTCCCATATGGAACTCGGCACCCTCGAAGACTGTACGATGGGCCGCGCACAAGACTGTGACTTTGTCACTGGTGATGATTTTTCTTCCGGTCACCACGCTCGCCTGTTCCGTCGGGGCAGCGAGTGGTTTGTGGAGGATCTGGAGTCCCGCAACGGCACCTTCGTCGGTGGCGCCCGTATTGACCAGCCGGAACGCGTCGGCGTGGGCTCGGATATCAAACTTGGTCGAACGACCGTGAGGTTGATGGCATGACTTTAAGCCTGAAATTTACTGCAGTAACGGACCGCGGCTTGGTCCGTGGCAACAATGAGGATTCCGCCCACGCGGGCCCACATTTGTTGGTGCTGGCGGACGGCATGGGCGGTCACGCCGCTGGTGAGGTGGCCTCCACCACCATGGTGGAGCACATGGCTTCTCTCGAGCGCGATCCAGGCGACAATGACATGCTGGCCCTGCTTGGCGCGGCCGCCGAGGATGCCAATGCTGCCATCCGTGCGCACGTGGATGAGCATCCGGAGACCGAAGGAATGGGCACCACCCTCACGGCCATGCTCTTCAACGGTTCCACGTTCGGCGTGTGCCACGTCGGTGATTCCCGCGGCTACCGTTTGCGCGAGGGCAAGCTATCCCAGATCACGAAGGATGACACGTACGTGCAGTCCCTCGTTGATGAGGGCAAGCTCGACCCGGAGGATGTCTCCTCCCACCCGCAGAAGTCCCTGATCCTTAAGGCCTACACGGGCCGGCCGGTGGAGCCGACGCTCTTTACGCTGGATGCCCAGCCGGGTGACCGCATTCTGCTGTGCTCAGATGGTCTGTCGGACCCGGTGACGGCATCAACCATTGAGCAGGCGCTGGGACAGGGCTCGGTGGAGGAGGCCACCATCATGCTGCGCGATCTCGCGCTGCGCTCGGGCGGTCCGGACAACGTCACCATCGTGGTGGCGGAGGTCGTGGACGCCGTGCTTGACGACGCCTCCCCCATCACCGTCGGCGCCATCCAGGGCGTAGTCCCGGACCCGACGCACCCGGATTCCTCCGCGAGCCGCGCAGCAAAGCTGGTCTCGCCCCCAAAAGCGAAGGCCGCTGAGGTCACGCCCCGAGAGGATTCCGAGGAAGAACCGCAGCGGCCGCCGCGACGCAGCCGGGTGGGCTGGAAGGTCATCGCCTCCCTCGCTGTGGTGCTGGTCATCGTGATCAGCGGCGGGCTGTGGATGAAGAATCACCTGGCCAACAACTATTACGTGACCACGGATGAGGAGGAGGTCCTCACCATCCAGCAGGGCGCAGATTTTGAGATTTTCGGCCGTCCGCTGCACCACACCTATCAGCATGCGTGCCTGAGTGAGAAGAATGCGCTCAAGCTGGGCCGCGATGACTGCGGGGGCGACTATGCCCCGTTCAAGCTCGCGGATTTGCCGGAGTCAGAGCGCGCCGCGGTGGGCAATCTGCCTGCGGGGTCCTATGACGAGGTGCAGACCCAGCTGTCGCGGCTGTCGGAAAAGGCGTTGAAGCCCTGTGCGAAGGCGACGTCAAAGGAAGCGGAAGTGGGCACAAAAAAGAGCACAGAGAAAGGCTCGGCCACGGACACCAAGAAGGACGCCGCTACGCCCGCACAGGGCAAGTGCCGGGAGGTGAAGTAGGTGAGCAAGCTCTTTTCTCGTGGAACGGAGTTCGGCCTACTCGTCCTCGCCACGCTGGTCTTTGCCATCACCTTGGTGAGCTTGGAGCTCTCCCAGGGCAACGTGCTGACTTTTGATGTCCTCTACCTCATTGGTGGTTTCATCGGCGTCTTCGCTGTGGCGCACGTCGTGCTGTGTTTCTTGGCGCCCTATGCGGACCAGATCATGCTGCCCATCGTCGCGATCCTCAACGGCATCGGCCTCATCATGCTGCAGCGCCTTGACCTGGCTAGTGGCGGCGGGCTCGCCGTGCGCCAAGTGCTGTGGACCGTGGTAGGCCTCATCCTCTTTGCGCTGCTGCTCGTCCTGTTGCGGGATCACCGTTCGTTGACCCGGTATTCCTATATTCTCGGCGCGCTCGGCCTCATCTTGCTGGCGCTGCCACTGGTGTGGCCGCAGCCGCCAGGCGTAGAGGCACGCATCTGGCTGTGGCTCGGGCCCTTCTCCATTCAGCCGGGCGAGTTATCCAAAATCTTGCTGATTTTGTTCTTCGCCATGCTGCTTAGCCAGAAGCGCTCCCTGTTTACGGTGGCCGGCTATAAATTCTTGGGCCTGTCCTTGCCGCGTTTGCGCGACCTTGCCCCCATTCTCATCATCTGGGGCATCGCCATCGTCATCATGGGCATCTCTAATGACTTCGGCCCGGCTCTGCTGCTCTTCAGTACCGTGCTCGGCATGCTGTTTATGGCCACCAACCGCGTGAGCTGGCTGCTCATCGGCGTCATCCTCGTGGGCATTGGTGGCTTCGGTATCTACCAGGTTTCGGAGAAAATCCAGCAGCGCTTCTCCAACTTCCTTGACCCGCTGGGCAACTATGACACCACCGGCTTTCAGCTTTCCCAAGCGCTCTTCGGCATGTCCTCCGGCGGCATTACCGGCACCGGCCTGGGCCAGGGCCACCCGGACATGGTGCCGGTGGCGCACTCGGACTTTATCCTGGCAGGCATCGGCGAGGAATTCGGCTTGGTCGGCCTCGCCGCGGTACTCATCCTCTTTGCCACGCTCGTCTCCCGCGGTTTCCGCACCGCGCTGACCTGCCGTGATACCTATGGCAAGCTGGTGGCCTCCGGGCTCGCGCTGACGCTGGCCGTCCAGGTCTTCGTCGTCACCGGCGGCATTTCCGCCCTCCTGCCCATGACGGGCCTCACCACACCGTTCATGTCTGCCGGCGGCTCCTCGCTCATGGCCAACTACATGCTCTTGGCGCTGCTGCTGCGCATTTCCAATGCGGCACGTCGCCCGGCGCGCGAGTTGACCTCCAACGCACCGAGTGACACGTCCATGTTCCCCGCCATCCAGGAGGCCACCCGATGAATAAATCGATCCGCCTCGTCTCCCTCTTTGCAATCCTCCTCACCGCCGTACTCCTTGTGAACCTCACGGTGGTGCAGGCATTGTCGGAGGATAAGTACGCACATAATCCCAAGAATGTCCGCGGTTACCTTGAGATGCGCACGACGCCGCGCGGCCAAATCTTCGCGGGCGATACCGTGCTGGCGCAGTCCACCGCGGATGAGAACGGCAACTACTCGCGCTCCTACCCCACTGATTCCCCAGCCTTTGCCGATGTCACCGGTTACCTCTCGGAGCGCTTCGGCGCCTCCCAGCTGGAGGCCTCGCAGAATGACATCCTCAACGGCAAGGACGACTCGCTGTTGGCACACAACTGGCTCGATATGCTCTCCGGCAAGCCGCAGAAGGGTGCCAACGTGGAGGTCACCATCGACCCAGCGCTGCAGCAGGCAACCTACGACCAGCTGGCCGGCCCAGGCTACAAAGGCGCGGCCGTAGCCATCCAGCCCTCAACGGGCAAGATATTGGCCATGGCCTCCACGCCCAGCTTCAACGTCTCCGACCTCGTCGGGGACAACGCGGCCGAAACGTGGGATCAGCTGCAGAATCAAGAGGGCAATCCGCTCATCAACCATGCCACGCAAGACACCCTGCCCCCCGGGTCCATTTTTAAGATCATCACCACGGCCGCTGGCCTCAACAACGGCTTTAACCCGGACTCTACGCTGACCGGCGCGGCGTCCATCACGCTGCCGGATACGGTCACGGAGCTGACCAACGACGGCAACCGAGCCTGCGGCGGCGCGGAGAGCGTCACCCTACATACGGCCTTCGCGCTGTCCTGCAACACGGCTTTTGCGCAGATGTCGGAGAGCATCGGCGCCGATGAGCTGCGTAAATATGCGGAGGGCTTCGGCGTGGGTGAGAAGTACTCGCTCGGTGTGGAGACTTCCGCTGGTGCGCTGGGCGATCTTGGCGACGGCGCCCAAGTCGCCCAATCCGTGATCGGCCAGCGCGACGTGACCATGTCCGCCCTGCAGGCGGCCATCATGGCCGGGACCATCGCTAACCAGGGCAAGCGCATGGAGCCCTACCTCATTAACCGCATCACCGATGCCCAGATGAATGAGCTTCGCACGACTCAACCACGTCAGGCAGCCGAAGCTGTCAGTGAAGAGACGGCCAACACCATCAAGGACCTCATGTTTGCCTCCGAGCACAGCACCTATGGCTATGACGGGAACGGTTTTGCCTCGAAGACCGGTACCGCCGAGCACGGCGAGGGCCTTGCCCCGCACGCGTGGTACGTGGCTTTCGACCCGGACAAGGATATCGCGGTGGGCGTCGTGGTCAAGGACGGCGGGCACCTAGGCCAGAATGCCTACGGCAGCCAAGTCTCCGCGCCCATCGGCCGCGCCATCCTGCGCGCATACGGAGGTGAGCAGTAGTGAATAGCGCTGAGAACAAAGAACACCTGCAAGCACTCATCGGCAACGATTACCGGCTGCAGTGGATCGTCGGCCACGGCGGCATGTCCACCGTGTGGCTGGCCGATGACGTCCACCATGACCGCGAAGTGGCCATCAAGGTCCTGCGCCCGGAATTCTCCGACAACTCCGAATTCCTCTCGCGCTTCCGCAACGAGGCCCAAGCAGCAGAATCCATCACGTCGGACAACGTCGTCGCCACCTATGACTACCGCGAGCTCGAGGACAACGGCCGCGCCTTCTGCTTCATGGCCTTGGAATACATCCGCGGCGAATCCCTCGCCGATCTGCTGGCCCGCGAAGGCGCGCTGCCGGAAACGCTCGCGCTTGACGTCATGGAGCAGGCCTCCCACGGCCTGTCCGTTATCCACAACATGGGGCTCGTGCACCGCGACATCAAGCCCGGCAACCTCATGATTACCCAAAACGGGCAGGTCAAGATCACCGACTTTGGCATCGCCAAGGCAGCCGCAGCCGTCCCGCTCACCCGCACCGGCATGGTCGTGGGCACCGCCCAGTACGTCTCCCCCGAGCAGGCCCAAGGCCTCGACGTGGGCCCGGCTTCCGACGTCTACTCGCTCGGCGTTGTGGGCTATGAGATGCTCGCCGGCAGTCGCCCCTTTAGCGGCGATTCCTCGGTATCGGTGGCGTTGGCGCATATTAGTCAGGCGCCGGAGCCCTTGTCGACGTCGATAAGCGCGCCCACCCGGGAACTGATCAGCCTAGCCCTGCGCAAGGACCCGGGCACCCGCTTTGCCGACGGCAATGAATTCACCAACGCCATCTCGGCCGTACGCCAAGGCCAACGCCCGCCGCAGCCGAAGTCCGCCGCGCTCGCGCCCCCGGCCGCCGAACCCTCGCCCTCCGCCTCGACGGAAATGCTGGCCAACATGGCCAACCCGACCACGGTGCGCCCAGCCGCCGAACCCCCGGCCAAGAAGGGCGGATTCGGCACCGGACTGCTCATCGCCGTGGCCATCGCCGCCCTCGTGGCAATCGGACTCGCCGGTTATAAATTCTGGAACGACAACTCCACCGACCCAGTCCCAACCCCCACGGAGCAGCCGACGGAAATCATCGTGACGGAAACCGTGACCCCAGAGGTTACCGAGGAACCCACCTATCGCTCCCCGAAACCAGTAGAGACCACCATCGTGGAGGAAGAACCCCCGGCACCCGTCACGGTCACGAAGACACACTCGGTCATGCCTGCGCCGACACCAGAGGTCACGACGCACCAACCCACGCCCGAGGTTGCCACACCCGAGGAGACACAACCGCAGGTCAATGACGCCCCAACGGACACACCCGAACTAGACTCACAGGGCACACCCACCGAAGAATCCGCACTACAGGGAGGCCAGTAACCCACCATGGTCAGTGATCGGTACCACCTCCGCCAGTCCATCGGCACTGGCGGCATGTCCGAGGTCTACAAGGCCGACGACACCGTCCTGGGACGCACCGTCGCCATTAAGATGCTGCGCCCCGATATGGCGCGCGACGTCAACTTCCGCGAACGCTTCCGCCGCGAGGCCCAGAACTCGGGCAAGCTCAACCACCCCAACATCGTGGCCGTCTTCGACACTGGCGAGAAGGACGTCGACGGCATGACGGTGCCCTATATCGTCATGGAATACGTTCAGGGCCGCACCTTGCGTGACATCGTCCGCGAGGATGGGCCCATGCCGGTGGCGGAAGCCGCGCGCGTGCTCAAGCCAGTGGCCGATGCCCTGCAGTCCTCCCACGAGGCAGGGATCATTCACCGCGATATCAAGCCGGCGAACATCATGCTCACCAACACCGGACAGGTGAAGGTCATGGACTTCGGCATCGCCCGGGCGCTCGATGACTCGACGTCCGCGATGACGCAAACCTCTGCGGTGATCGGCACCGCGCAGTACCTCTCGCCGGAGCAAGCTCGGGGCAAGCCTGCCGACGCCCGCTCCGACGTCTACGCCCTCGGCTGCGTCATGTACGAAACGGTCACGGGCCGCACCCCGTTTGAAGGCGAGACCCCGTTCGCCGTGGCCTACCAGCACGTGCAGGAGGACCCAACCCCGCCGTCGGAACTCATCAGGGAGGATCTGACGGAGAAGCAGCGCCTCGGTGTCGATGCCGTGGTGCTCACCGCCATGGCCAAACACCCGGCGGATCGCTACCAGTCCGCGTGGGAGATGAGCGATGACCTCGACCGTTTGGCGCAGGGTCAGATTCCGGAGGCGGCGCGCTCGCACGTGAATGAGGAGGATCACCCCACCACGATGGTGGCTCCGGTCTCGGCGCAGCACCGCGCCCCGGTGGCGTCGACAAGACCTAGCGAAGAGGATGAAGGCGGTGGCGGCCTGAAATGGCTCGCTGCCCTGTTGGCCGCGTCTCTCATCGCCATCATTGGCTACTTTGCCTGGGATTTCTGGCAAGGTTCCCAGCAGGAGGCTCGTGAGCGCGAGCAGGCTCAGGAAGAGGCTGCGCAGCGCGCGAACATGGTCGTGGTACCGAAGGTGGCGAATCGCCTGCGCAACGAGGTCGTGGAGGAGCTGGAGAAGCTCGGTCTGCTCGTGACGGTCAATGAGGAGCCGAGCCCTGATATTGCTCGCGGCAAGGTCATCCGCGTGAACCCGGCGGAAGGTTCTGAGCTGCAGAAAAATTCCTCGGTCACGGTGACGGTGTCCTCTGGCAAGGAGATCACTGAGGTTCCAGACCTCACCGGCATGACCGTGGAGGAGGCCACGCAGGCGCTTGATGACGCCAACCTCGAACTCAACACCGACGTTGAGCAGGTCCATGACGAGGCTCCACGCGGACAGATCGTGTCCCAGAACCCGGCGGGCGGCGCGCAGCTCTCGAAGGGGTCGAAGGTTCACATCACGGTGTCGAAGGGCCAGCGCGAGGTCAGTGTTCCCGATGTCTCCGGTATGGATCGCGATAGGGCCGTGGAAATGCTGAGCTCGATGGACTTCGATGTCTCGGTGTCGACGGTGGATTCTGAGCTGCCGGAAAATCAGGTCATCAAAATCGCTGAAAAAGACCAGAAACTGCCTAAGGGCGCCCCAGTCACCATCGAGGTGTCGAACGGCATGATGATTCAGGCACCGGATTTGTTGCACTCCACGCAGAGTGAGGCGGAGTCGGCGCTGCGTGCTAAGGGCTGGACGGGATCGCTGGACGTCGGTGAACCTATTGCTACGTCGAACCCAATCGACACCGACAAGATCGGCTGGGCTTCCGCCAGCCGCGGCGATGTCATCCGGAAGGATGCCGTCATCCAGGTTCGCTTCTGGGAATTCGACCCAGCCGCGCTGCTGCCGCAGTAGCTGCTAAGGTATCCCACAGATTAAACCCCCTATTCAAAGGTGTAGAAATGCCAAAGTCCAAGATCACGACGGAGGGCTCCGCGCTCCCCCAGTCCTCCAGCTCTGCTACTAACCGCACCCCGGTCAAGATCAACTCTGAGGGCACCCCGAAGTGGTACATCGCCATCATGCTCGGCCTCATGCTCATTGGCCTGCTGTGGCTCGTGGTGAACTATCTCGCCGGTGAGTCCATCCCGTTCATGCACGAGCTTGGCCCGTGGAACTACGGCATCGGCTTCGGCCTGGCCATCATTGGCCTGCTCATGACGATGGGTTGGCGTTAGTCTCCCGCCTCATCTCCTATGAACTCCTCGAGGTTCTATAGCGTCGCCGGTGTCGGCTGCATCATCTTAGTGATGCTCACCGTCACGGTGGATGCGTCGTTCCTCAACCCTGGCGCACTTGTGCTCGCAAGCCTCGGTGTCGCGCTGACGCCGCTCGCCATCCGCCGCCCGTTCGTGGCGGCTTTCGGGTACGGTGCGCTTTTTGCATTCGCCATCTGGTACCCGGAGTGGCGATCATTTCTGCTTCTGGCGTGGAGCCCGGTCATCGTGGGCATCGTGGCGCTTCAGAAGCGCTGGTGGTGGGCGATCGCTCCCGCGTTTTTGTACACTCTTGTCGTTTCCACCGACCCTTCGGGCCGGACTCTGCGCATTTCAGATCCACTGAGTATCTTGCTGCCCGCCATCCTCTACGCGATCGCCATTGCTATCGGTGCGAGTATTCGTCGAGCCCGCGATCAGCGCCTTGCTATCGAAGAGCGTGCAGCAGCCGAACGTGAATCGCTGATGACTGCTCTTCATGATTCCGTGGCCGCAACGTTGACCTCTGTTGTTATGCGTTCCGAAACCCTCGCGCTGACGCAAACGGAACCTAGCGCCGCCGACTCCGCGGAAGCAATTGCCGACGACGCCCGTAGAGCCATGGGCGAGGTCCGGGATCTCCTCCGGGTGATGAAGAACGAAAGCGTCACCCACGGCGTTAAGTCGGTGGAGGACGACCTTGAAACCATGGTGAGCTTCTTGGGCAGCCATGGATTTCAGTGCGAGGTACATATTTCTCTAGGGAAAGTTGGGCAGCTGGCGCTTCCGGATAAGCTGTCGTTGGTGTTCTCCGAGCTTGCCGTGAATATCCTTAAGTACGCCCAGCCCGATTCACGGGTGACGATCGAAGCCACGGGGACTTCCAAGAACCTCGACGTTCACATCACCTCTATGATTGCGGCGCGCCAATCCCGCGAATATATGACGACAAACCTGGGCTTGGGCGAAATTGCTCGCCGCGTCCGCCGGATGCAGGGAAGCTTCGGGAGCGGCAAGGAGGCTGAGCACTGGGTCACACGCTTGTCGCTTCCTACTGCTTGTTTGAGAAAAATATAGTAGGCTTTGTCCGTAAACATTGCTCCTTGAATATAAAAGGCACACTATGCGTACTTCCCTTGCCATCGCCGCCGCGGCGCTTGCCCTCTTTTCCGCCCCGGTTGCCGGTGCGTCTGAGATCACTGCAACCAACGCCGACGCGGAGTCCACCAGTTTCGGCTTTTATAGCTCCTTCGCTTCGGACTTTGCCGATGAATTCCGTTGCTCCACCAGCCCGCAGCGCTGGTGGTGTGGTGGCCGCTGGGACTAACCCAGGGCACTAATGGGAATCCGAGTCTTCCTTGTGGATGATGACGAGCTTGTTCGCTCGTCCTTCCGCGTCTACTTCCAGACCACGGAGGACATCTCAGTGGTCGGTGAGGCAACCAACGGTGCGGATTGCCTAGCCCAGATCGAGGAGGCTAAGCCCGACCTCGTCCTTGCCGATATTCACATGCCGCAGATGGACGGCATCTCCCTGCTGAAGCACCTCAACTCCGCGCCGAACCCTCCGACGTTCCTGGCGGTAACCGCCTTCGACTCGGATGACACGATGTTGAAGATTCTGCGTGCGGGCGGTGCTGGCTACATCCTCAAGAACCAACGCCCCCGCTCAATCATCGAAGCGGTTCGCGCTGCCGTAGAGGGCGGCACCGTTGTGGCACCGTCCGCTATGCACCGCTTGGTGGACTACATCGGCGAACCCACTACTCCACGCGATCCCGTGGCTGCGGCCATCGAAGGACACGAGCTTCACGACGCCGAAATTGCCGTCCTCAAGCTACTTCTTGCCGGCAACTCCAACTCTGAGATTGCCGCTGCCACAGGCTTTTCTGAGTCCGCCGTGAAGAAGCATGTGTCGCGCCTCATCACCACCTTCGGCGCCACGACGCGCCTGAACCTGGTGACCAAGATTCTTGGCGGCACTGGCTTTTAATTTGTTGTAGTGGATCGCCGATGTCGCGGATGCCTGGTGGGGCGTCCGCGTCGGCGGTGTGGCGTTGGGGGTTTAGCCTGGTCGGGGCAGGTTGTTTTGGGCTTGCTGGTAGGCAGCGTGGGCAGTGATTGGTTCTGCCTAGGGCGGGATGTAGTCAACCTCGCCGCGAATCCTAAACACGTAGCCTGCCCCGGTGGGTTTATCCGGGTCATCATCATTAATCCCGTTGTGGTAGGCACACAATATGGTCAGGTTCGGCGGATCGGTGGTACCGCCTGCTTTCCACGGCACCAGGTGATGCACCTGGGCAAAATCAGCAGGCTTATTACAACCTTCCCTGGCACACGTAGGGTGCTCCGCACTAGCCATCATGCGTTGCTCAAACCCAGCGAAGCGTTGCATGCGGTGTAGCCACACTGGCCCGATGGTGGGGTGGATTAGGGTGACGTAGCCGATTTCCGCAAACTTGTAGTTCAAAAACTCAGCACCGGTCATACGCCCACCATTAGTTAACTCCAGGACGATGTCGTCACCGTCACCGGAGACAATCTTGTCAAGCTTATCCAAGGTCACCACCACGCTGGTTAACACCGCAGGCTTTGTTCCACCATGGGACTTGGTGAAGAAGACCTGTTTGCAAGCCTCCAGCAGGTTGGTGTGGTTGATGGATTCTAAGGTGCCGTGCATCTCAGTAATCATCAACGCATCCCCAGTAATAGTCAGCGAGTGCGGGCCTTGCTTACGATAAGTCATACGCACTCCGGGTTTCGGCACACGCTTGGGCTTGAGCTCTTTTAACCGCTTAGCCGCCACGGCTGGAATGTTGTGTGCGTCGGTGCCGGCAAGTCTGAGTCTTAGATTCCAGGCATCCAACTGATTCTTGAGTTTCGAAGTATAGGACTCAATAAGACTTAACGTGGCCACATCATGGCCCTGGTCCAGGGCACGCGCACGCGCGGTGCGTTGCTTACCAGTGAACTTGGTAGCACCGAAGTAGATGTGGTGCAGGCGTGCTAATTCGGCGGCATCAGCCGGTGCCGCGCCGAGTGCGCGTAGGTTTTGTTCTCCTCCTCCCGCTTGCCCCACCAACGTGATCCCCGAGTTGCGGAAGGAGAAATAGGTCTCTAAATCCCCCATGACCCAGAACACTAAACCACCCTAACCAACCCCGCAACCGGAAGGGTGTTAACACCTTGGGTAAAAAGTTATCCACAGGGTGGGGATAACTCTGTGAAAATTGAATTTCACAGCTCTTGTCCACAGCCTGTGGATAAGTGTTTTCACGCCCCTCACAGGGCGCCCAAAAACTGCAATCGAACGCGATTCACCTGCTGATCTGGAGAAATCTTGGCCCACACGTTCGGTAAATTACAAAAATGTAGTTATCCACAATGTGGATAACTCTTGTGGAATCTTTTCGCACAGAGGTTTTGGTGAATAACACGCCCGAGTTATCCCCAAAGCCCAGCTCGCAGCGCTGCCGTAATGGCCGCGGCTAGTGCGATAATCCAGATTCCCAGCCAGCGAAGCCACAGGCGCTGGCGGAAGACGAACGGTGCCAGGAGCAGCCCCGTAAGCAGGCCTCCCAGGTGTCCCCACACCGACACGTTGTCCGCGATGAAGCTGTAGGCAACGTTGGCCACCACGAGGACGATTGGTGCGCGCAGGTCGAGGCCACGGCTGCGGTATACACCGATCAGAAGCCCCATGAGCGCAAACAACGCACCAGAGGCACCCACGGTGGGAGTGTCAAAATCCATCCACAACACCGCGGCCGACGCGCCGACCACGGAAATGAGGTAGACGGCAACATACAGCACGCTGCCGAGAGCGCGTTCCACTTCCCTGCCCACGAAGAAAAGCATCACCATGTTGACCAGAAGATGGCCGGCGTCGAGGTGCATGAACCCGGCTGTTATCACCGTTGCCGGGTGTGCGGAGACATCCGGGCCCCACAGAGTCCAGTCCTGGGCTAAGGAACTGCGGTAATACGGTGCGGCGAGAGTCCTGGCCTGTGCAGCTGTGGCCAACCACGCACCGATACACAGCACCATGAATACGAGGGTCGCCGGCATTGACTTCAGATAATTCTTCACAAAGACTCCTTATACGCAACAAACCCGCCACCACGTCATGTGGCAGCGGGCTCGAAAGAAAAGGTGAGAGCGCTTAGGCGATCTCGATGGACTCGATGACGACATCCTCAGCCGGACGGTCCATGCGGTCGGTGGAAACCTTAGCAATCTTGGACACGACCTCCTGAGAGGCGGCATCGGTAACCTCACCGAAGATGGTGTGGTGGTTGTTCAGGTGCGGGGTCGGCGCCACGGTGATGAAGAACTGGGAGCCGTTGGTGCCCGGGCCGGCATTCGCCATAGCCAGCAGGAACGGGCGGTCGAACTGAAGCTCCGGGTGGAACTCGTCCTGGAACTGGTAGCCGGGGCCGCCGCGACCGGTGCCGGTCGGGTCGCCGCCCTGGATCATGAACTGGTCAATGACGCGGTGGAAAATAGCGCCATCGTAGAACGGGCCGGACTGCTCGCCCTTCGCGTTCTGAGTGGTGTAGTCCTTCTCGCCCTTCGCTAGGCCGATGAAGTTCTCCACGGTTACCGGTGCGTGGTTACCGAACAGGTCGATAACAATGTCACCGTAGTTGGTGTGCATCGTTGCAGTTGCGGTCTTCTGAGTCATGCCTGCCATTGTATGGATTTTTCCCTCATCGCGTCGTTCCGGCGCGACGCTGTCAGCGATCTGCGTAGTCTGGCGAACATGATTCGCGCTATTCTTTTCGATCTTGATGACACCCTCATGGACCACACTGCGGCAATGCAAGCGGCCGTCGAGGAGTGGCTTCCTGGCGGGCATCAGCAGCGCTTCGCCGACATTGAAAAGAAATGGTTCGCCGCGTTTGAGCGCGGCGAGGTCAGCCACCAAGGACAACGGGTGGAGCGCTGCCGCGAGTTCTTGGGACGGCCCGAGATGACGGAGCAGGAAGCACTGGCGGAATATGACAAATATCTGACTGCGTACGCGAAGCACTGGTGCGCGGTCGAGGGCGCGCGGGAAGCACTTGAGTATGTCCTCAAGTTGGGGCTCAAGGTGGGAGTACTGACGAACGGGGCGCGTGAGATGCAGGAGGGCAAGCTGCGCGCGGGCGGGCTCGACCTGCCCGGGGTGGAACTGTTCCCGACCGTCGAAATGGGACACCCAAAGCCGCAGCGCGAAGCTTATCTGGAAGCGTGCCGCCGGTTAGGTGTGGAGCCTGCCGATGCCCTCATGGTGGGTGATTCTGTGGCCAATGACGTCGAGGGCGCACGCGCGGCGGGACTGAAAGCACTGCACTTCGACCGAGAAGGGCGTGGGGACCTTGCCACGTTAACTGATCTGCAGAGCGTGAATTTCAGGGCGCTGTAAACGGGCGAAAAACGGGCGAAAGCCCTCCGGAAAGGGAGGACTTAGGACCTAAGGTTTACGCGCGCGGGCCCAAAGGCTGGCGCGGTCCTAGAGGCTGGCGCGGACCTCGTCGCGGGCAAGGACCAAGTTGCGCAGGGAGGCCTCGGTCTCTTCGTAACCGCGGGTCTTCAGGCCGCAGTCCGGGTTGACCCACAGGCGCTCCACCGGCACGTTCTTAAGAGCGGCACGGATGAGCTCTGCCATCTCCGCCACAGACGGGATGCGCGGCGAGTGGATGTCGTAGATACCCGGGCCAATCTCGGAGTGGAACTTCTCGTCGATATCCTCGAGGAGCTCCATGCGGGAGCGGGCTGCCTCGATGGAGGTGACGTCGGCGTCGAGGCCGGCGACGGCGTCGATAATCTGGCCAAACTCCGAGTAGCAGAGGTGGGTGTGGATCTGCGTGGTCGGCTTAGCCTCCAGCGCCACGAGGCGGAAGGAGCGCACGGCCCACTCCAGGTAAGCCTTGCGGTCCTGCTCACGCAGCGGCAGCAGCTCGCGCAGGGCGGGCTCATCGATCTGGATGATGTCGATGCCGGCTTCCTCGAGGTCACGGACTTCGTCGGCAAGCGCGACGCCCAGCTGGTCAGCGGAGACGGACTGGTGAACATCATCGCGGACGAAAGACCAGGCCAGGATGGTCACCGGGCCGGTGAGCATGCCCTTGACGTGCTTTTCGGACTGGGACTGAGCGAACTGTGCCCACTCGGTGGTCATGGCCTCCGGGCGGGAAATGTCGCCGACGACGATTGGCGGACGGGTGCAGCGGGAGCCGTAGGACTGAACCCAGCCGTTTTCGGTGACGACGAAGCCGTCGAGAAGCTCGGCGAAGTACTGCACCATGTCGTTGCGCTCCGGCTCGCCGTGAACGAGGACATCCAGGCCCAGACGCTCTTGCAGCTCGATGACGGACTTCACCTCGTTGCGCAGGGCTTCGGTGTAGTCGGCGTCGGAAAGCTCGCCCTTGCGGTGAGCAGCACGTGCGGCGCGGATTTCGGAGGTCTGCGGGAAGGAACCGATGGTGGTGGTCGGCAGCTGCGGCAGGCCGAGGGCTTCCTGAGCCTTGTTGCGCTCGGCGAACTCCGGCTGACGCTGTACCTGACCCTCCGGCAGGGCGGCGGTGCGATCCTGCACGGCCTGGTTGTGGGTACGAGCGGATTCGGCGCGGGTACGCACGGCACGGTCCGCCTGAGCGTAGGCCTCCGGGGCATCGAGCGGGCCGGTGGCAAGTGCGACGACCTCACGGACCTTCTCATCCGCGAAAGCGAACCACGTGGCGACATCCACCGGCAGGGAGGTCTCGGCCTCGACGGTGTGCGGCACGTGCTGAAGGGAAACCGAGGTGGTCACGGAGACACCCTCACCCAGGGACTCGAGCTTCTCGCGCAGGTCACGCAGGTTAGCGGCCCAGACGTTGCGGCCATCGACAAGACCAGCGGCGAGGTGGGTAGCGTCGGCGAGCTTCTGAACGCGCTCGAGGTAGGAATCATCCAACGCCAAGGTACCCACGGAGAGGTCAACCTGGGCTGCCTCCGGCTTAAGCTCAGCAATGGCGTCAAGGCCAGCGTTGAGGGAACCGTACGGCGAGGTGAGGTAGACCTGCGGGCGCTTCTCGGCGCCGAGGATACGACCATAAGCGGTCTTGAGGGCGGCGGCGAGGGTGGAGTCGTCGGCAGCCGCGAGGTCAGCGACGAGGGCCGGCTCGGCGAGCTGGATCCACTCCACGTTGGCGTCGTGAAGCGCGGCCAACACAGTGAGGTAGGACTCCACGAGCTCGTCGAGGCGGTCGAGCGGCTGCTTGGTGGCGCCCTCCGCCTGCTTGGACAGGGCCAGGAGGGTCACCGGGCCAACGAGAACCGGGCGGACGGTGTGACCAGCAGCGCGAGCCTCCTCGACGATCTTGAGCACACGCTGCGGGCGGGCGGTGAAAGACTGGGTATCGGCGATCTCTGGGACGATGTAGTGGTAGTTTGTGTCGAACCACTTGGTCATCTCCAGCGGCGCGGTGTCCTTGTTGCCGCGGGCCAAGGTGAACTCGTCATCGAGGGTCTCGCCCTCAACAGCGCCCACGGTCAGCGCGGTCTCCAGGACGTGGTCGTAGTAGGCAACGTCAGCCGGGATGGCGTAGTCCTCGCTCAGGCCCAGGTCCTTGAGGCGGGCGTAGGTTTCGAGGCGCAGGGAGTGCGCGGCGGACTCGAAGGTCTCGGCGTCAATCTTGCCGGACCAGTAGGACTCCAACGCGCGCTTGAGCTCGCGGTGAGCGCCAACGCGGGGGTAGCCCTCAATCGTTGCCTTGGGGAAAGATGCGGTCATGGGGTGACTCCAATTCGGTTAAGCAGGTCAGTCGTAATGTCAGGATTGTTGTGTGTGTAGATGTGCAGCCCATCAGCGCCGGCGTTCAACACCGATTGCGCCAAGGAAGCTGTAATCTGCATGCCTATTTCTTTTTCTTCCTCGGGTGAGGTCGCTGTCACGAGCTGGTCCAGGACCGCTGTCGGCCCATCCAGCCCCGACAGCTGGCACATTCGCTCCACCCGAGCGCGGCTGGTCATCGGCATGATCCCGGGGATGAGCGGAATGCGCACGCCAGCCAGGCGGGCGCGCTCGGCAAAGCGGACGTAATCCTCCGCGTCGAAGAAAAGCTGGGTGATGGCGAAGTCGGCGCCGAGGCGCTGCTTGGACAGAAGGACGTCGATGTCCTCATCGGCGGTGGCGGACTCGGCGTGGCCGTTGGGATAGCAGGCCACACCGACTGCAAGGCGCCCGGCAGCCAAGCGCGCCACCCGGGCAGATTCCCAACGGCGGATGAGCCGGACCAAGGAATCAGCATGCGGCAGGTGGCCCTCGGGCATGCCGCCCTCGGGGAGGTCGCCGCGCAGGGCGAGGAGGCCGCGCACGCCGGCGTCAACAAGCGTGTCGACCCACTCCTCAAGTTCCTGCTCAGTACCGGCGGTGCAGGCCAGGTGGGCCAACGGGCGCATGGAGGTATCGCGGGAAATCTTCTCAATGAAGGCGGCGGTACCCTCCAGCCAGCCCGAACGCTGGGAGCTCGTCACGGCGATGTAATCCGGGTTATACGCAGACAACGTGGCAAGCAGACGGTCGATTTTGGCGGCATCTGCGTCGTGGCGCGGCGGGATCACCTCGAAGGACAGCGCGGTGCGCTCGAGGCGCTCGGGTGTATCTTCGCTGATTTGGTCTAGTGGCGCGGATGCGGAGAGTCGCGGGGACATGGTCACCTCCTCTGCAGGTTGTCGGGGTAAGTCATCGGTGCTGTTGGTGAAAACGTACCAAGCTGTTCATTTTTTCGGCACCTGCATCTCGAATGGTCATACCATTCCACCCCAATCAGCTGCGCCGTTACCCAAAACCCAAGGTGAATAAAAACGTCCCCCTTCCGTACAAAGCTGTCTATTTTTGGTGAACTGCTTGATGCTTCACACACCCAGTGGCGGGGCGTGCGCGGCGCCACTACGCTGAAAGGGAGAACCCAGCGATAAAACAAGCTCGAGTAACACTCGGGCAAGAAACGCACTGTGAAGGAGCACCACTCCCTATGAACCCCGCCGCTTTGTCCACTACCATCAAGCTTGCGTCCTCCCTGTGGGAGCGCGCTAAGGACTACCGCGAGGAGAAGTCCCGCGAGGCGTACTCCGTCCTCGAGACCGCCGCTGCCCGCATGGAGGAGCGCGATAATGACTGGTTCCCGGAGGCCCGCCGTGAGGCCGGCGCCGTGACCAAGGCTGCTCACTCCCGCCTGGAGCGCGCCCTGGAGGAGCTCAAGGAACGCAGCGAGGACACCGCTGAGAAGCTCGCCTCCGCTGCTGAAGACGCCCAGAACAAGGCCTCCTCGAAGCTCAGCAAGGTCCAGAAGCAGGCCGACAAGAAGGCGTCGAAGGCACGCAAGCAGGCGGAGAAGAAGGCCTCCAAGGCTGAGAAGAAGGCCCACAAGAAGGCCGCCCTGGTGAAGAAGAAGGCCCGTAAGGCCGCTGGCAAGGAGAAGAAGGGCTCAAAGGTCTGGCTCATCTCCGCTCTCGTGGCCGCCGTAGCTGCTATCGCTGGTGGCGTCTTCTACTTCTTCACCCAGAAGAAGGAAGAGTCCAAGGTTCCGCCGCGCGTGGAGGACTTCGCCACCCCGTCCACCTCCGCACCGCAGGGCTCCACCTTGGTCTACACCTCCACCACTGAGGATGACACCAAGGTTCCGGCACAGGGCTCGGATCTGGCTGAGGATGGCGTCGTCGAGCGCGATGAGGAGCTGCTGGGCTCCCTGGATGAGCAGCTGGCCAAGCACCGCGAGGAAGAAACCGCCACTCGGAACGCTATTGAGACCGAGATTGAGGTCAGCAACGCCGACTCCGAAGGCGTTGACACCTCCCGCATCACCGATGATCACGAGTCTGAGGGCAAGCACCGCCTGCGCACCGAAGACGAGAACTAAAATTCACTTCCCATACAGCCCCCTCCCCCGCCTTTGGGGGGAGGGGGTTTCGTTGTCTAGATCTCACTACTTTGCTCCTGCGCGTGCGAGCTGCTTGAATCAGAGGTTAATTGGCATCGATCGTGGACGATCGGTGCCCGCGCGCAGTTTTCGCACTGCAGTTGTATTGGTCATAGCACCCCCAAGGAGATGAAAACATGAGCTTCGAATCACTCATCGTCAAGCTCAAAGGTGGCGACACCTTTTACTTTCCAGCAGGTGCCGTTGCGGGCGACCCGTCATCCCGCCTAGACAACCTCCGCTTCGCCATCGAGAACGGTACGCAGTTCAGCTCCGTGGATGACTATGGCGTGGACCGCGAGTTCAACGGCTACGACGTGGACAATTACCACCTCTCCTAAGACTGTTATCTAAGTCACCACGCAGCCCTGCGGAGCGATAAGATGAGTCTTTATGACTCACTACCCGCGCATGAAGACGTGGTCGTGGTACCTCCCAGATGAGCCTCCCACCGGGGAGGTTTCTCTCACTGATACCACCGATTTTTCTCACCCCGGTGCCGCCACGTGGCGTCTGCTTTTTGCCCAGCGCCTTGGCGTCATCGGCATCTTCATCAGTGCCCTCATCAATGCCCCGCTGGGCGCGTTGGTCTCCGTCATCATCGGTCAGACCACCCAGTATGCTTTCTCTGATCCCTCCTGGCGCACGGTAGCCCTACCCATTGTGGTGACCGCGCTGATCCTCTACATCACCTATATCAGCGAGGCCACGACGGATGCCTTCACGGATCTCAGCCAGGCACGCACCACGCACACGTTGCGCCTCAACCTGCTGGACCGGCTCATGGAGGCCTCCACCGCCGGCCAGAGCCCCGGGCGGTTGCTCAACACGATGGATGAGGATTCGCATTACATCGGCCAGCTCAAGCAGATTCTCAACTTCCCTCTCATCATGGTGGGCTACCTGCTCGGGGCCGTCGTGAGCCTAGCGCCCATCTCCTGGACGGTCTCCGGGGTGCTCCTCCTTGGCGCGCTGGCCACCGCCCTGGCCTCGTGGGCCACGACGAAACCCCTAACCAAGGTTGCCGCCCGCCGCCGCCAATTGGAGAACACCGCTCTCTCCCTGGCCACGGACTTTGCGCAAGGATCCCGCGTGGTCAAGGGGCTTGGCGCGAGGGATATCGCACGCCAGCGCTTTTCCGATGCTGCCCAGGACTCGCTCACCGCCATGCTCACGGAGGCCAGGCGCGCTGCCGTGATGTCTTGGTTCCGCCAGATCGTGCCCGCATCCTTCGCCATAGGCCTGTTGGCGTGGACCTCGTGGGAGACCTTCGAGGGCCGTATCTCCCCCGGCGGCATGATGGCCATCACCATGCTCGTTCCACCCTCCCTGACTGCACTGGGCGTCTCCCTGGGCCTGCTCACGGAAAACTGGGCCCGGGCGCGCGCCTCCGTGGAGCGCGTCGGCGAGTTACTGAGCGATCTCTCCGCCAACGCCACTGGGTCTGTCGGCGCACCCATCGACGTGAAGCCCGGCCTGCACGTGTGGATGCCCACCACCGCCGCCGGGCGCAGCACCGTGGAGTCCTGGGTAGGTTATCTGAACGCCCAGGGCGCGCTGTGCCCACCGCATCGCATCTCCGTGCTCGAGGGCACTCTGCAGGACAACGTCGACCCCCTCCGCACGGCCAGCGCCGCGCAGCTTAGCGACGCCCTCCATGCCTCCGCCTGCGAGGACATCATCACCCGCCTCGGCGGGGTGGGCCCCAACGGTGAGCTACCCACCGCTCCCATCGGCGAGGCCGGACTCAACCTCTCCGGCGGCCAGCGCCAGCGCGTGGCCCTTGCCCGGGCGCTGGCCCGCGATCCCGAGGTCCTCGTGCTCGATAACCCCACGACGGGACTGGACTCGTTGACACTGGCGGACGTCGCCCAGCGCGTGCATGAGCTCCGCGCCGGCAAGGTCACCGTCGTCATCACCTCCGCCTCCACCTGGGCGGCCAACGCCGATGAGGTGCGGGAACTATGAGCCAACAAACCACCAACAAGGGCCGCGCCGATGCCCTCGCCCCCGCCTCTCCGAAGGAATGCCTGCGCTTTCTGAAAACCCTGCCCAGCGCCCCCACCAGGCGCGGCATCGCCCTTTTCTTCGCGCTCTTCACCGTCACGGTCATCATGATGAACCTGGTTTCCCAGGTCCTCGGCCGCGTCGTGGACATCATTCAGGGTATGGAATTGCCCGTCCTGGGCACTGGCCGCCGCGCCATGGTGGGCGCACTCATTATCATCGCCCTTGGCTTCCTCGTGGAGGTCACCGGCCGTGCGGTGGCCCGCTACCTCATCACTGCTACGACCCGCCGCCTCTCGGTGGATCTGCGCACCGCAGCCCTCGATTCCACCCTCGGCGCCCCCGTACCTGCCGTCATGGAGCTGGGCACCGGCAACATCATTACCCGCCTGTCCAAGGACATCGACACCGTGGTCATGGCCATGTCCATGATGGGTGAGCGCCTTGTTCTGACGCTCTTCATGCTGCCGCTCACCGCGCTCGCCATGGTGTTCATCCACCCCGCCTACGCCCTCCTTTTCCTCGTGGTGGGCCTGCTCCTCTACCCCTTCATCCGCGCCACCATGCGCGATATCCCCACCGTGGCCAACGAGGTTTCCTCGGTGGAGGCCTACCGCAACAATGTGCTGCTGGACACCATCCGCGCGCTGGAGACCCTCCGCCAGTTCTCCCTCAAGGACTGGGCACACACGCGCATGGAGCGCTACTCCTGGGACACGGTGCAGGCCTGGGGCGATAAGGTGCCACTCATCAACCGCGTCCTGGGGCAGGGCTCTCTGGCTTTCGGCGTTCTCTTGCTGGGCTCGGTGGCCATGTCCGTCCCCATGGTCATGGCCGGCTGGGTCACCCAGGGTCAGGCTGCCTCCGCGGTGCTCCTGGTCATGCGTTTGGAGGTCCACGTGTTCAACATCCTCTTCTTCGCCGGCGAAATCCAGCATTCCGTGACCTCCCTCGGCCGCGCCGTCGCCCTGGCCACTCTCGACGCCGCCGCCGGCGCAGAACGCCACAAGGACACTCCGCATCTCACCCACGCCCCCACCATCACCATGATGAACCTCTCCTACAACTACCCGGGTGGTGCGCCTGTGCTTCGCGACGTCTCCCTCACCCTCACCGCCGGCACCACCACCGCCCTGGTGGGCACCTCCGGCGCGGGTAAATCCACCCTGGCTTCCCTCGTCGCCGGACTGCAGTATCCCACCCAGGGAAGCATCTGCCTCGATGGCATCGACACGTCCACCGTTCCCAACACGTGGATCACCGAACACGTCGCGCTCATTACCCAAGACGTGCACCTCTTCTCCGGAACCCTGCGCAGCGATCTTCTGTTAGCCAAACCCGGCGCCAGCGATGAAGAACTGTGGGCAGCCCTGCATACCGTTGGCCTCACTGAGCATTCCCGCTGGCTCCCCAAAGGCTTGGACACCCTCATTGGCGCCGGCCACGAGGATCTCGGCGCTGAGGCCGAGCAACAGCTCTCCCTTGCCCGCATGATCCTGCGCCAGCCACCCGTCCTCATCATGGACGAGGCCACCTCAGAGGCCGGCTCGGAACATGCTGAGGTCCTCGAACACGCAGCTAAGGCCGTCACCGAGGGCCGCACCGCACTCGTCGTTGCCCACCGCTTGGACCAAGCCCGTGAGGCTGACCGCATCATTGTCATGGAACAGGGCCAGATTGTCGAGGACGGCACCCATGCCGACCTCATGGCGCTGGGCGGGCGCTATGCCAAGGCCTATGCCCAGTGGGAACGCGGGTAGCACCGACGCATCTGCGTTCGCGCTCTATCCTGGAATTCATGCACCTTCTCCCCCTGACTGAAGCTGACCGCACGTATCTCGCCCGCCTCAACTTCCTCACGGATACCTTCGGCGACGAGCACAAAGAGCTCACCCCGCAGTTTGAGGAAGATTTCGAGTACTACCTTTCCGGTTGGGATCCTTCACGCGGCGGCTTCATCGCCTGGGAAGGCCACGTGCCCGCCGGCGGGGTGTGGCTCAATTGGGGAACTCCTGAGCGCCACGGCTACGGCCACGTGGCTGACGGCATCCCCGAAATCGGCCTTGCCGTGGAGCCGCGTTTCCGCGGCCAAGGCGTGGGCACCGCGCTTATCGACGCCTCCACCAACCTCGCCCGCGAAATGGGTGCGCCGGGCATCTCACTGTCGGTGGCCACGGCCAATGAGCGTGCCCACCGCCTCTACCTGCACCTCGGCTTTGAGCCAGTAGGCGACAACGACGGTCACGTGGTGCTGGTCAAGCGCTTCCAATAGGCATGGCATAAACCCCTAGTTCGATTCCGCCTCTCCCCCGCTCAAAACACCACGAGCTCCCTCTCCGAAGAGAGGGAGCTTCCTTGTGGAGCATAGGAGAATCGAACTCCTGACCTTCTGCTTGCAAAGCAGATGCTCTACCAATTGAGCTAATGCCCCAGTGACTGTTGAGCATACTCCCGCGTGCATTCAACATGAAAATCACAAGGAAGCCCCCGCGGAATGAATGCACCATCAGTCACTTTAATTAACTATTTTTACTCTAGTTGCGTGTCGAAGCGACCTGGCAGGCGCGGTCAGCGGAACAATGAATCGTCTACTATTGCCTATTGCTGTTCTTGGAAGGCTGCCATGCGTCGATTCTTTGTCCGCTCCGCCACCGCCCTCGCACTAGCCGCGATTACTGCAGCGCCGATGAGCGCCCACGCCCAGGAACTGCCCACGGTTCCTCCGCTGCCGCGACCGCACGTGAACACGACGCAGATTCCGCAGCCCCAGCTCCCTGACCTCCAAGAAGAGGTCGTCCGCATGGAGCAGAACGTTTACAACGCCCTCCCGAAGGAGCTTCAGAACAATCCTGTCTTTGGCGGTTCCTCGAGACCCCAGGGCTCGCCTCAGAAACAGGACAAGGCACTCACCGCCAAGGATGCGCACAACCCGGCACCCCGGCGACAATCCGTTGCTGACGAGGCGTGCTCCAACTGCGTCGCTATCACCTACGACGATGGCCCTGGCAATCTCACCGGGCAGCTTTTGGACACGCTCAAGGCCAAGGATGCCCACGCTAGTTTCATGGTTCTAGCCCCCAATGCCTACGCTCACCCCGAGCTGCTTCGCCGCATGACGGCCGAGGGCCATACTGTGGGCAACCATACCGATTCGCACAGGGAGCTCACTACGTTGCCCTCAGAACAGGTCGACGCTGAAATCAAGTCCGGCGCAAACGCCATCAAGGCCGCTACCGGCCAGAACCCGAAGTGGCTGCGACCTCCCTACGGCGCTACTAACGGCACTGTCGACGCCGCAGCACGTGCTAACGGACAGGCCCAAGCACTGTGGTCAGTCGACACACTTGATTGGAAAGACCGCAACGCCGAACACGTCTGCACCGCCGCTGTCGACGGCGCGTTGCCGGGAAGCATAATTCTCATGCACGACATCCACCCCACCACTGTCGAAGCAAGCACCTGCATCATCGACGGTCTCCGCGCAAAGGGCCTTGAACCAGTCAACCTAGACCGCCTCATACCTCACACGGAAGCGGGACGCCACTATTCGAACCGCTAGGTAGCCACTCCTTCAAGCGCACGTTTACGGCTGCCACAAGCACCGCACCGAGTTAAAACAGACAGTGGGCTCCAAACCACTTTGGATGGAGCCCAATCATTGTCCTACTGCCACAAGAAAACAAGAAGAGCCCCGCCTAGTGGCGGGGCTCATCTACTGAGTTACTCCGTTAGGGGCGGAGCGACATCAGCAACCGGGGATTAGAACGGGAGCTTGATGTTCAGAGCCTTGGCGATTGCCGGGAAGGCAGCAGCAACTGCAGCCAGGACACCAGCAACGATGCCGAAGATGCCCAGAGTGGTCGGCTTGCCATCCTTGGAGGACAGCTTGTCCTTAACGGAGGACTTGTCGCCGCCCTTACCAGCGTTGCCGTCCTTGCCGTCCTTGCCGTTGTCGCCAGCGTTGCCGTCCTTGCCGTCCTTGCCGTTGTCGCCAGCGTTGCCGTCCTTGCCGTCCTTGCCGTTGTCGCCGCCGTTGGAGTTACCATTCTTCAGGTTCTCCAGAGCAGCGGCAATGCGGGCAGCGTTGTCGGCGTTCTGCTTAGCCAGCTTGGCCTGGTCGTCGCGGTTCTTTGCAGCAGCAGCGTCGTCGGAGATAGCCTTCTGAACACCGTTGTCAGCGTTCAGAACCTTCTTGTACTCCTCTTCCCAAGCCAGGTTGAAGTTGTTCGGGCCGAAGAGGCGCTTAGCAGCAGCGATCTTCATCTGCTTGTAGAAATCGGCCTCATCGTTCTGGTTGGAAGCACCGTCGAAGAAGACCTTATCCAGCGGCTCGGTGCAATCCTTCTGCTTGGTGTTGAACGGATCCTCACCCGGGGTTGCAACCTCATCACGGGAGTCACGCGGGCCACAGATACCAGGGCCGTCGATATTCTGCTTGTCACCATCGAAGTTGGCGTAGATCCTAGCAGCCTCGGCGGTTGCGGACTTGTATGCCTCGTAGTTCTCGTTGATGGCCTCGTTGACGTAGTTCGGGCCCTGGATCTTGCCGTCGTGGTCGTTGCCACCATTGCGGTCGACGTTTGCATCGTGCTGAATCAGGCGCTCGTAAGCCTGACGCAGGGTGAGCTGCTCACCGTTGATGACTACGGTGCCGTTCTCGCCAGACTCGTAGAGCTCGAGAACGCGAGCACCGATAGCGAACTCAGCCTCCATCGGACGCAGGACGTAAACCTGAGCCCAGGCGCGGTCCAGCAGGCCCTGGCGAACCAGAACGTCGGACTTCTGAGCCTCACGGGAAGCCTCGCGAGCAGCGTCGCGTGCCTCGTTAAGGGCAGCGGTGTCAGCCTTCAGCTGCTCGTAGAGCATCTCAGCGTCAGAGATAACGGTCTCGAGGTAGCCGATGTAGTCACGCGGGATGTAGTTGCCCGGGGTCTTATCAGCAGCGCGGTCGCCTGCGTAAGCGAGACGAAGCTTGTACTCCTCGATAGCCTTCTCGAACTTCTTGAGGTTTTCCTTCGGAGTCTTCTCGGTGCTCCAGAAGTTGTTCGGATCGATTTCCTTCAGGTCCGGGGCCTGAAGGTCCATGGTGCCCATCGGCTGGTCGTTGTCGTCCTTGATCTCGACCGACTGGCCGCCGTTTGCCTTAGCAAGGTATGCATTGGCCTTCTCGATGTCAGTCTTCAGGAGACCAGCATTCTTGTACTCGTCGGTCTCGTACTGGGAGCCCTTGTTACCCTGCGGGTTGTTGCCGCCGTTCTTAACGCCGGTGACGTTGGTCACGGTAACGTTGTAGTCGAAGGCCTTCTCTTCGTAGTTGTTCCAAGCAGCGTCAGCAGCCTTGTCCTTCTCCAGAGCGTAAGCAACGGAAGCACGTGCAGCCTGAACGTTCTTCTCAGCCTGTGCGAGCTGCTCAGTGGTGAGGTTAGCGAACTTCTGGAAGTCCTTGTACTCCTGCTCCTCGGAGATATCGACGCCGTCGCCAGCAAGTGCAGCAACCTTCGGGTACAGATCCTTGTACTGGTTGTAGCTCTGGATGAACTTGTCGGTGGAGTTGGTCATCTCAGCGAGCTGCTGCTCGGTGTAGTTCTCAGCCTTGGCGTCCTTAGCCTTGGATGCATCAGGCTCGTTGAACTCCGGACCCTGGATGGAGTTGACGTCGGTGTCCTCAGCGAAAGCCGGGACTGCAACACCGGAAACACCGGTGGCTACTGCGATTGCACCTGCGAGAGCGGCGGTGCGAACACGGTTCTTGAACATGTAATTCCCCTATGAGAGTTGAGGTCGGTCTGTGAAAATTATCTTTCGATAACCGTCGTGTAGGGCGACGCTAGCAAATGTTCTTTCAGAATGATCTTCACATTCTCAACAAGTAGTGCAGCTTTTGTCGCTGTTGGCAAGATTATCGGACTTTCGCGGGTCTTTCCAGTCAAACGCAACAACTTTTTAGAGTTTTTCCAACACTCGGACCGGCCTGACCGGTTTATTAGCAGGTAGATGACAGTGTTTTATACGTGAGGGACTGGTGAAACTATTTCGAACCTATGTGAAAGCTGTGAATGATTCTACCCCTATCCGGGGAATAATTACATGTATGTCATTCGGATGGGCCGTGAGGGTGCCCTCTTGGGACTGCCCCAAGATTTGTTGCTTTTCCAGAGATCTAATCCCTTGTCCACCACAGCGTCTGGTCGCTTTTTGTTGCATATCCCGGTCGCGCCTAGGGTTGAAATAAAGAAAGACGCCCAGCGTCCATCGCTGGGCGTCTTTAATTTTTAAGCTGTGGAGCATAGGAGAATCGAACTCCTGACCTTCTGCTTGCAAAGCAGATGCTCTACCAATTGAGCTAATGCCCCATTGTTCCGTGGTGGGCCTAGCTGGAATCGAACCAGCGACCTCATCGTTATCAGCGATGCGCTCTAACCGACTGAGCTATAGGCCCTGACCGGAACGAGTAGTAACTCTACATAGGACTGGCGATCTATTACAAATCGCCAGGTCAATCTATATTTTGTGGGTCGTTTTGGAATGTTAATGCATCGATCTCTTTGGCTACCGCTGCGCCTCGTCCTGGAGACGCACCTTGAACCCACCAAAGACATCGACGATGGCGTTATATATAACAGCCATGAGTGGTGCCAAGATGGTCATGAGGACAGCGATGATGGCGCCGAAGAGAGCCGCAGCAGAGACGACGAGGCCAAAGCTGACCTCAATGCCACCGCCTACGCTGCCGACCAAGCTATTGAGGGAATCCCAAATGCCAGCTTGATCGAGGCCCATGTAGAGCAGGCAAACTGCAATGATCCAGGCAACAAGCCCGACGAGTGACATGGCGAGGCCCACGCGGAAGGCCGACATCGGTGAAATCCGCGCTAGGTGAAGCTCTCGTCCGATCATGGCTTACTCCTCATCGGTCTTGTTGTCAGCGGCCGAATCCGTGTTGTCCTTGGACTCCTCGCCAAGCTTGAGGTGCTCAGGCTTGACGTCCTCAACGGACTTCTCACCCTTGGCTACTGCCTGGGCATCTTCCTCACCGTCGTCTTCAACGTTACGGTCGATAGCAAGCAACTCGACGTCATCGCCCAGGTTGACCAAGCGCACGCCCATGGTGGCGCGGGAGCTCGGGCGAATCTGGTTGACCTCGGTACGGACAACACCGCCGGCAGAGGTGATGGCAAAGATCTCGTCATCCTCGTCCACTGCGATGGCGGAGATGAGCTTGCCGCGCTTCGGGGTGTACTTGAAGGTCATGACACCCAGGCCGCCACGGCCCTGCGGGGTGTATTCCTCAATGGCTGTGCGCTTCCCGTAGCCGCCGGAGGTGGCTACAAGCAGGAACTGACCGTCATTGACCACGGACATGGACAGCAGCTGGTCATCACCGCGGAAGCGCATGCCCTTCACACCTGCCGTAGCGCGGCCCATCGGGCGCAGCTGGTCATCGTCCGCGGTGAAGCGGATGGCCTGGCCCTGCTCAGAGGTAAGCAGGATGTCATCGCCCTCATTGACAAGCTGTGCGCCAATGAGAGCATCACCCTCGTTGAGGTTGATGGCGATAAGACCGGCGGAACGTGCAGACTCGTAGTCGGTGAGGCGGGACTTCTTAACGCGTCCTTGCTTCGTGGCTAGGACGAGGTAAGGAGCATCCTCATAGGACTGAATCTGGATGACCTGTGCGATCTTCTCCTCCGGCTGGAATTCCAGCAGGTTTGCCACGTGCTGGCCGCGGGCGGTACGGCCGGCCTCTGGAAGCTCGTAAGCCTTGAGGCGATAGACACGGCCGAAGTTGGTGAAGAACAGGATCCAGTCGTGCGTGGAGCAGACGAAGAAGTTCTTGACAATGTCATCCTGCTTGAGCTCCGCACCACGCACGCCCTTGCCACCGCGCTTTTGTGCCTTGTAGGCATCCACCTTGGTGCGCTTGGCGTAGCCCGTAGCGGTGATAGTGACAACGACGTTCTCACGTGCGATGAGGTCCTCATCGGTGACGTCACCAGAAGAGGCGACGATCTGTGTGCGGCGCTCATCACCGTACTTCTCCACAATCTCTTCGAGCTCATCGTGGACAATCTGGCGCTGGCGCTCCTCGCGGGCAAGGATGTCCTTGAGGTCTGCGATGATCTCCTCGATCTCCGCCAACTCGTCAACGATCTTCTGGCGCTCCAGGGCAGCCAGGCGGCGCAGACGCATGGCCAGAATGGCGTCGGCTTGGATCTCGTCGACGTCGAGAAGCTGCATCAAGCCCTCACGGGCCTCCTCCACCGTCGGGGAACGGCGGATGAGTGCGATGACCTCATCGAGCATGTCAAGCGCCTTGACCAAACCACGCAAGATGTGGGCGCGCTTCTCGGCCTCATCGAGGCGGTACTGAGTACGGCGAACGATGACCTCAATCTGGTGGGCCACGTAGTAACTCAGCATTTGGTCCAGACGCAGCGTGCGCGGCACGCCATCGACAATGGAGAGCATGTTCGCGCCGAAGGAGGTCTGCAGCTGGGAGTGCTTGTACAGGTTGTTGAGAACAACGCGGGCCACAGCATCACGCTTCAGGGTGACAACGATGCGCATGCCCACGCGGTTAGAAGACTCATCCTCAATCTTGGCAATGCCGGCAATCTTGCCGTTAACCACAGACTCCGCGATGTTGGAGATCATGTTGTCCGGGTTGACCTGGTACGGCAGCTCGGTGATAACGATGGTCTGGCGGTTGCCCACCTCCTCAATGGAGGTCACACCGCGCATGCGGATGGAGCCGCGGCCGGTTGTGTAAGCATCTTTGATGCCCTGGTCACCGACAATAAGGCCAGCGGTGGGGAAATCCGGACCCTTAACGTACTTCATGCACGCCTCAAGAGCCTCTTCCTCACTAGCATTGGGGTTCTCCAGCAGCCAGTAAATGGCGTCCGCCAACTCGCCCAGGTTGTGCGGCGGAATGTTGGTGGCCATACCCACGGCAATACCGCCGGAACCGTTCATCAGCAGGTTCGGAACGCGGGAGGGTAGGATAACCGGCTCTTCGGTCTTACCATCGTAGTTCGGGGCGAAATCGACCGTGTTTTCACGAATATCGCGCACCATCTCCATGGCCAGAGGCGTCATGCGGCACTCGGTGTAACGCATAGCAGCAGGGCCGTCATTACCGCGGGAACCGAAGTTACCCTGGCCATCGACCAACGGGTAGCGCATGTTCCACGGCTGGGCCAAGCGCACCAGCGTGTCGTAGATGGCGGAGTCACCGTGCGGGTGGAACTGACCCATCGTGTCCGAAACCGGACGGGCAGACTTCACATAACCGCGATCCGGGCGGTAGCCGGAGTCAAACATGGCGTAGAGGATGCGGCGGTGTACTGGCTTGAGGCCATCACGAACCTCCGGCAGAGCACGGCCGACAATGACGGACATGGCGTAGTCGATATAGCTCGACTCCATCTCCTCATTGATGTCAATCGGATGAATACGATCAAAAAGATCGCCGTTGTTATCACTCATAACGCCTTATCCTACCGGCTATAACTCCCTGAGGCTGTGTATGGCGCGGGTTGTGCGCACGAGTGGTATCACTGCGGTATCATCTTGCTAGCATCGTAGGTATGGCAATGACTTTAAGGCTGACTCCAGAGCAGGATCACGCACTCACGCTGTTGGCTTCCGCGCAAGGAACCTCGAAACATGAGGCTGTGGTGCGGGCCGTTGTCGCTGCGGCATCGCGCACGCTGTCGGATGCTGCAGTACAAGACACCGCACGCAGGTTGCTTCCCGGCCGCTCGGAGCTGGAGGCAGAAATTCGTCAGGCACGTGGTCACGCATGAGCGTTGAGCACTTAGTGCTGATAGCTCGGGAATTTTGTCGGGTTTATCGAGTGCGCATTGTGTCCTTTGCGGCCCTTGCCGCGGCAGCGGGTGCTAGTACGGCGACGGTGGAAGGAATACGCATCCACGGGAGTCACCAGGATGCCGCCCGGTCGCTGGAGACCGTTTTACGAGCGGTTGCCGCCTTGAGCGGAAAGAATGAAGAATTCGCCCACTTTTGCGCGGAGGTCTATCTCTCTGTGGCAGAAGTTATGTAAGTTAAACATGATACAGAAGGGCACGACGACTGTTCCGTCTCGTTCCCTGGCGGTGGTTCTACTATGACCACCACCCAACCCCCTGCAGAAAGGAATTCCCTATGTCCATGAAGAAGCTTCTCGCCGCGGGAGTTATCGCCACCACCCTCGCGACTGCGGTCGCTCCGGTCGCTAGTGCTGAGACCACCAACCATGACTGGAAGAAGAACGTTAATCCTGACTTCCAGCAGGGCGAGGCCGGCTCCTCCCTGACTGGCTCCTCTCCTATTGACACCACTCTCATCATTGGTGGTTCCATTGCCGGTGCTGCCCTGCTTCTGAAGCTCATCACGGACAACGTTCCTGCCCTGCGTGCGCAGGTTGACGAATTCGCCGCACAGATTGGCCTAGCCGGTTCCTCCGGATCCTCTGAGGACAGCCGTCTCAACCAGGGTGGTCTTGATTTTGATCTTGAGCGCCTTGCCCGCACGAATGGTTTCCCGGAGATTGCTGACCAGCTCGCCGCGCTCAAGGCTAATTCCAGCGCGCCAGCACAGTAAGCTCAGGTATATGACAAACCTCACCCAGCTTCTCCAGTCCCCCACCCGCAATGCCGTGGTTGCGGACTTGTCCACAGCCGCCGATGAGGCCGTTTCTTCCCTCAGTGGCATTTCCGGAATGGCCTTCAAAGGCGCCTTGGCCGCCGCAAAGAAGGCAGATTCCAAGGTCCTCTCTAAAGGAATCAACCAGTTGCTCCCGGAGCTTCTCAATGCCCTAGATTCCTATTGGAAGGAATTCGAAGGTTCTGAGCAATCCGATTTTGGCACCTACCTGGATGGTCGCAGCTCTGAAATTACTGACACCATCATGGCCACTGCAGATGAATCCGCAAAGGACATTAAAACACCAGGCATCGCGCGCACCTATAAGTCACTGCGCGGCAAGGCTTCCTCCATCTTGGAGCCCAACGTTCCGACCATCGGCCGTGTCCTACAGCGCCACATGAGCACTGTATAGGCAATGACATAGGGTAATCAGACAAAAAGACCAGCTCCTCATCGCGAGGGCTGGTCTTTTCTCGTTTCTCTGTGCCTGTGCTTCGCTCTGTGCGTGTGCTGTGCTGGTGCCGTGCTGGTGCAGTTGCCGGCTTACACGTCGAGGAAGCGCACGTCCTTCGCACGACGGGTAATGAAGGAACGGCGAGCAGAAACGTCATCACCCATGAGGATGGAGAAGAGCTCGTCGGCACGCTGGGCGTCCTCAAGATCCACGCGGCGCAAAATACGGGTAGTCGGATCCAGGGTGGTCTCCCAGAGCTCGGAAGCGTTCATCTCACCGAGACCCTTATAGCGCTGGATGCCGTCATCCTTGTTGATCTTGCGGTTCTCAGCTAGGCCTTCTGCCAAAAGCTTGTCACGCTCGGTATCGGAGAAGGCATAACCTGGCTGGCCCTTAGCCCACTTGAGCTTGTACAGCGGCGGGTTAGCCAGGTAAACGTGACCATCCTCAACCAGCTGCGGCATGAAGCGGAAGAGCAGGGTGAGAAGCAGCGTTGCGATGTGCTGGCCGTCCACGTCGGCATCAGCCATGAGCACGATCTTGTCATAACGCAGCTTGGAAATATCAAACTCTTCGTGGATACCGGTACCCAACGCAGTGATGATGGCCTGAACCTCGGCGTTCTTGAGCACCTTGTCCATACGGGCCTTCTCCACGTTGAGGATCTTGCCTCGCAGCGGCAGGATGGCCTGGAACATGGAATCGCGGCCGCCCTTTGCGGAACCACCTGCGGAGTCACCCTCCACGATGTAGAGCTCAGAGAGCTTGGAGTCCTTGGAACGGCAATCCGCCAGCTTGCCGGGCAAACCACCGAGGTCACCGGCGGACTTACGGCGAACCAGCTCACGGGCCTTGCGCGCAGCGACGCGGGCATGCGCCGAAGAAACAGCCTTATTGATAATGACCTTGGCCTCAGCCGGGTTGGCATCAAACCAGTCATTGAGGTGCTCGTTGACTGCGCGCTGGACAAAGCCCTTGATCTCAGAGTTGCCGAGCTTGGTCTTGGTCTGGCCCTCGAACTGCGGGTCACCCACCTTGACGGAAATGACGGCAGCAAGACCCTCGCGGCAGTCATCACCGGAGAGGTTGCCATCCTTTTCCTTCAGGAGCTTGTGTTCCTTGGCATAGCGGTTCATCAGGGAGGTCAGCGCCGCACGGAAGCCCTCCTCGTGGGTACCACCTTCGTGGGTATTGATGGTGTTGGCGAAGGTGTGGACGGACTGCTTGTAGCCCTGGTTCCACTGCAGTGCGATTTCGACCTCATGATCCTCGCCCTTGACGTCAAAGCCAACGATGGTGGGGTGAATAGAGGACTTGTTGCGGTTGAGGTATTCAACGTAGTCCTGCAGACCGTTCGGGTAGTGGTAGGTTACTTCCTTCTTTTTCTTGGAAGCCTTCTTCTCACTGTCCTCCCCACTAGCATCCTTCTCATCCAGGGAGCTCAGGCTTACAGCTTCATCGCCGGCCTCTGCAATCTCATCGAGCTCGGCCTGCTCCTTGGAGATGGCGCGCTCATCACGCAGAACGATGGTCAGACCCTTGTTGAGGAAGGCCATCTCCTGGAGGCGACGGGCGATGGTGTCGTAGTCAAACTCGACGGTCTCAAAGATCTCCGGATCCGGCCAGAAACGGACGGTGGTACCGGTACCGCGGGCGTTGTCGCCCTCGACGAGATCGTCCGGGATGGCGTTGGTAAAGTTCTGGTACCAGTGCTTGCCATCACGCTTAATGTCCGCCTCAACGCGGGTGGACAATGCGTTGACCACGGAAATACCCACACCGTGAAGACCACCAGAGACCGCGTAGGACTCAGAGTCGAACTTGCCACCGGCGTGCAGCTGGGTCATGACCACCTGGACAGTCGGAACACCAGAAGCGTGCATCTCCACCGGGATACCACGGCCGTTATCGATGACCTCGACGCCGCCATCCTCCAAGAGAGTGACGATGACCTTGTCGGCGTAGCCGGCCATGGCCTCATCGACGGAGTTATCAACGATCTCCCAGATCAGGTGGTGCAGGCCGCGGGCACCGGTGGAACCGATGTACATGCCGGGGCGCTTACGGACGGCCTCAAGGCCCTCCAAAATCGTAATTGACCCCGCATCATATGCGTGTTGTTCAGCCACGGATTCGTGTTCTCCTTTTGGCTAGAGCTAAATCTAAGACTTCAATCATTCTACACTGTGTCCCCCCACGCAGAGACACTGCACGCCAGTGAGAGCGGCGAATTTGACGGAATTTCGCGGTTTCCTAAAATTCCATATTTTTAATATGAAGATTCTTCTGGCTGTCCAGGGACAGAATTACCCATAAGTATCGGGATTACCCGTAGGTATCCTGCGAGCCTTGCGGCTTTACCCACTGGCGGCCCTCGTAATTGCGGTGCTGCTTAGGGCCTTGAATGTGCAGCTTAACCACCACATCCGGGCCGAGACGGTCCGCGATCTTCTGCAATATTGGGCGCTGGAGGTAGCGAAGTTCGGTGGCCCAACTCGAGGAATCACACGCTACGTAGACCACGTGTTCCTTAATGGTGAGAGGTTGGGTATGCGCAGCGATGCGCTCACCGACGAGGTTGTCCCAATTGCCCATCACCCAACCATGGGCCAATTCATGCTCCCAGCCACGCTTTCCAATTTCACGCTGAATCTGGGCACCCAGGCTTGGCACATCAAGGCTGCGACGACGACGGCGCCCATCAGGTCCGCTCGGGCGACCGCGGCGATAAGGCTTGGGTTGTTGTTCCGCTGGCGTTGGCGCCAGGTTCATCTTCGGCGCTGGTTTGTTGAGCTTGGGCGCATTCTTAGAATTACTTCGCGTGCGCTCGAATAGGGCCTTGACTGGATCGAATTCCGGCTCAGTCATCGTCATCACCAGCAGTCGCCTGATCCACCTGGTCGTGCGGCGTAAGTTCAGAAATCCGGCCCTCCTCCGTGTCCTTCACGGTGACTGTGAAACGCTCGATGGGCCGCAGGTTGCCAGGGAGATCCTCGTCAACGGCTGCGGTGATGAGCACTTGTTCAGCCTCAGCTGCAAGGTGCACGAGCTTTTCGCGGCGCTTGGCATCCAGCTCAGCGAAGACATCATCAAGGATGAGGATCGGATCGGTGCCATCCTGGCGCAGCAGATTGAATTCCGCTAGGCGCAGGGAAATGGCATAAGACCAGGTCTCGCCGTGGCTGGCAAAGCCCTTCGCAGGGGCCGTGCCCAAGTTCACTACGAGGTCATCGCGGTGCGGGCCCACCAGCGACATGCCACGCTCGATCTCTCGCTGCCGCATGGAGGCGAGCTCCGTAAGCATCATGGCTTCGATGACATCGCGATCAGTGACGTCCACGGTGGACTTGTACTCGATGCTGGCCGGGCGGGACTCCGGAGCAAGGCCGGAGTAGGCGGCGGGGATGAGATCCTGGAGGGCGTCGACAAGCGCGAGGCGTGCCTGAATCACCTGTGCACCGAGGGACGAGAGCTGGGTATCCCAGACGTCGAGCGTGGCCAGGGCTGAGGCGCCATCACTGTCGCTGTAGCCGCGGCGCAAGCTAGGCGACGCCGACTTCAGCAGAGCATTGCGCTGCTTGAGCACCTTATCGTAGTCGGCCTTCACGCCGGCCAGGCGCGGGGTCCGCGATGCAATGATGTCATCGAGATACTGGCGTCTTGCTGCTGGTTCACCGCGAATGAGGGAGAGATCTTCGGGGGAGAACAACACGGTTGTGACCACGCCGAGCACCTCCCGCGGAGATTTGAGACGGGTGCGGTTGATTTGCGCCTGGTTCGCCGCATGCGGCTTGATGAGCAGGTGCGCGGTGAGCTCACGGCCTTGGTTAACCGCGGTTGCAGAAATACGCGCGTTGGCTGCCCCGTGGCGCACCAGCGGGGCATCGTGGGCAACGCGATGCGAAGACAGATGCGCGGCATAACCAATGGCCTCGACGATATTGGTTTTGCCGAAGCCATTGCGGCCAACGAAAAGGGTAATCCCCGGTTTCAGCTCGAGGGTGAGCTCGGGCCAGGAACGGAAGTCCCTGACATCGAGTTCGCGAATGTACATACGGCCTAGCCTGGCAGACGTACCGGCATCAGCAGGTACGTGAAGTCCGTCTCCGGAGTCGGGAACGTGCCATCCTCGGTGGCCGCCGGCAGTTCCTCCGGTTCCGGAATCATGATCGCCGGGCGGGAAGGTTCGGTGAAGCCGAAGACGACGCGATCGGTGTGAACCACGGCCAAACCGTCCTTGAGGTAGGACGGGTTGAAGGCGATGACGAAGCTATCGCGGCCGTTGAACGCACAGGGCAAGGTTTCCGTGGCGCGGCCGGAATCAGCGCCGGCGGCGAGGGTGACCTCGCCTTCACTGAACTCCATGCGGATCTGCGCGTTGCGGTCTGTCAGAAGGGACACACGGCGGATGGCTTCCTGCAGCGGGGCAACTTCGATGCTGGCCATAGCCGTGTGGGTCTTGGGCAGTAGCGGTGCCACGTTGGGGAAGTCCGCATCGAGCATGCGGGTGGTGGTTTCGCGGTTATCTGCGTGCAGACCAAACAGGCCCTCAGCAGCGATGTTCTCACCAGTACCCACGGCGATCTCCACTGGGATGTTGAGGTGGGTATCCAGGGAACGGCCGGTTTCCTGGAGGGTCTTGGCTGGGACAAGAAGCTTAGCCTCAACGGACTCAGACACCGGCTCCCACTCGAAGGTGCGCATGGCCAAGCGGAAGCGGTCCGTGGCGGTCATCTCGACGTGGGATCCGTTGATCGCAATGTGCACACCAGTGAGCATCGGCAACGTGTCATCCTTACCGGCTGCGGCTACGACCTGGCTAATTGCCTCAACGAAGAGCTGCGGATTGATGGTGCCGGTGACCTCCGGGAGCACAGGCAGCTGCGGGTAATCATCCAGCGGGATAAGTGGCAGTTCAAAGCGGGAAGAACCACAGGTAAGCAGGACCTTGGAATCCTCCTGCGTCATCTCCACTTCCTTGTTGGGCAATGAGGCAACGATGTCAGAAAGCAATTTACCGGCCACGGCAATGCGTCCCGGTTCATCCACCATGCCGGCAATGCGCACGCGAGTGGACACTTCGTAATCGAAGCCGGTGAATTCCAAACCATTGTCATCCGCGGTGATCAGCATTGCGCGAAGTACCGGCTGGGTGACCTTCGACGGCAGACTGCGCGCGACCCACGCGACGGCGTTGGCGAGGTCATCTTTGGCAACGCGAAATGACACGGACTGGTCCATGGTGGTGAGACGCTCCTCTAGTTGCGGATGGATAAATTCTTGGAAGCTCACTCCAACTTACAGGATCGCCACCGAACCACAGGAGTTTTGTCATTCCACTTCGTAGCTCTTCGTTGGGGCCGGGCGGCCAGGTGGGCACCAGCGAATCACACACATCCTTTTTCTTCTTGGTTAGGGAGAAAACAAAATAGGAGTAGTAATAACCGCTGTGAGATCTGTGGACAACCATGTAAATCCCAAGCTCGTTCCGGCGAAGCGATCTGTGAGTCAGGGTGTGGGATTGCTGTGATCAAATGACACAAAATGTGAGTAACCCTCCGGGGGCCGACGTTATCCACAATTCATCCCCAGATCCATCGGCGCTGATCACAGGGTTAACCACACGCGAAGAACCGCTTCTGATCTGCTGTGGATGCAGAAAATGTGACCAGGATCTATGAATTACAACAGTGGAATTACACAGCTGTGAATAACTCTGTGGATAACGATCAACAAACGCCCCTCCCCGGGTGACACCGTGAGATGGTGCTGGTGGGAGGGGCGTCGGCAAGCACGTGGCGCCGTGGATTTAGTGCACGACGTCTTAGTGACTGTTGTGATTCTTTACGCGTTGGGTCAGCGCCTGGATTTCATCGTAGGTATTTCTGTTCTCTGTCATCTCCTTGCGGATCTTGCGATCCGCATAAATGACCGTGGTGTGGTCCTTGCCGCCAAACTGATCACCGATCTTGGGCAGAGACAGCTCGGTGAGCTCACGGCACAGGTACATCGCCAGCTGGCGGGCATGGGCGACGGCGCGCTTCTTACCAGAGCCGCGAAGGGTGTCGACGTCAATGTTGAAGTACTCCGCGGTGACCTCCATGATGGCGGCCGCGGTGATCTGGCGATCAGCAGAATCCGGCGCGAGATCGTGCAGCGCAATCTCCGCCATTTCCATGCTGATCGGTTCGTTGACCAGCGAGGAGTATGCAGAAACGCGAATGAGTGCGCCTTCTAGCTCGCGAATGGAGGATTCGAAGCGCGAGGCAATGAGCTCCAGGACCGAACGGTCCACGTCGGTGCCGTCTGCCGCAGCCTTCTTCATGAGAATCGCAATACGCGTTTCCAGGTCCGGCGGCTGAATATCTGTGATGAGACCACCTTCGAAACGCGTGCGGAGGCGATCCTCCAGCGTGGTCAGCTGCTTCGGCGGGCGGTCAGAGGACAAAATGATCTGCTTATTGGCCTGGTGCAGCGCGTTGAAGGTGTGGAAGAACTCCTCCTGGGTGGATTCCTTGCCCTCCAAAAATTGGATGTCATCCACCATGAGGATGTCCAGGTTACGGTAGCGGCGTTTGAAGGACTCCTGGCGGTCATCACGCAAGGAGTTGATGTAGTCATTGGTGAACTCTTCGGAGGAGACGTACTTCACGCGCAGGCCCGGATGCAGCACCTGGGCATAGTTGCCCGCGGCGTGGAGTAGGTGTGTCTTGCCTAGGCCGGATCCACCCCAAATAAACAGCGGATTATAAGCACGGGCGGGATTCTCCGCCACCGCCACGGCCGCACCGTTGGCGAAGCGATTTGAGGAACCAATGACGAAGTTTTCAAACGTGTGCTTCGGATTGAGGGACTTCTCGCGGTTCGGGTTATGAGCAGGTTCCTCGCGGGGGATGCGCGGACCGGAGGCCTCCGGGTAGCCGGCCGGGCCGCTTGCTTGCTGTTCAGTGTAGTGCTGGGCCAGCTCGTCCAAACTGGCCGGTGAATAGGTGGAATCCCAATTAATCGGCCGCTGCTGGGGTTGTGCTGACTGCTCTGCTGGCCGTTGCGCAGGGCGTTGTGGCTGCTGATAGGTCGGTTCAGTCTGGTGACCCATGCCGTGCTGTGGTGCCTCGGTCTGGACGGGGCGCTGTGGTGCTGCTTCCTGAGCTGCTTCGGACGGTTGCGGTGCCTGCTGCTCTGGGGCCGCCTGCTGGGCGGTGATGGTCACGGCTAAAGAACACGGCCTGCCCATGTGCTGCGACAAGGTGCGTGAAATGTGCTCCCCCAGCTCGGTCTCAATGACATTCTTTGCATTCTCGTGCGGAGCGGCGATGAGTGCGTAGCCATCGCCGATCATGATGGGTTCGACGAGCTGCAGGTTAAGGCGCTGGCTGTGGGTGAAATTCGGCACGGCCGAGTTGGGTTGCTCGGATTGTGCTAGCAGGTCAGTGACCACTGCTTTCCAGCTGGCCCTGAGGGCCGCTTGCGGATCAGACAAGACGCCTACCTTCTGTGTAGTTCGAGTTCACACAGTGCCATTGGTACGAGGCCACATGACACGTACTCGACCACTGCGCGGGTATTCAGGTAACTCGGGTAACGCAGTGATTCTTGTAGTGATGGGGATGGACGGATGGACTGAGAAGAGAGTGAGAATTCCACCGGGTTTCCACCGAAGATTCCACACGATGTTTTAGCGCGTCACCTCGGTTTCCACAAAGTTATCCACAGGTGTGGAAAGGCGGTTTATTCACAGCCTATCTCATGGCTGTGGATAACTTTCAATCGGCACCCTAATGCCATTGAGCTGCGAAAACTCTAAAAGTCTCAAGGTGTGATTGAGAGTTATCCACACCCTGTTGACGGCTGTGGAATTTGATTCCTTAGTTCTACCGTGTTGATCCGAGGCTGTCTAACGCACTTTTTATGCAGGGTTCAGCCGGAGCGAGCAGGGACGGTTTGGCGTTGCTGCCGGAACGCGCTTGACCCGCAGCATGAGGGCGAAAAGTAGCGCTCTAGCTGCGGATAAAAACATCGATGTCATTTCGGGTACACCCAGTGTGTCGATTTGTTCTACGCCCCACCTGTCACGTAACCTGTGATGGTCTATCGCAGCAGTGCATGGAGCACATGTTGCATGTGGGACTGCCTCGCCCCGCCTTGCGGCGCCTTCCGGGCGAAGCCTCATCCCCGCGAACACCATTCATCAGTGGATGCACAGGCCCCACCGCATTCGGCGGTGGTCTTGGGTTATCTGCGCACAACTTCAAGGAGTTAATCGTGGCAAAGGGTAAGCGTACCTTCCAGCCGAACAACCGTCGTCGTGCTCGTAAGCACGGCTTCCGCACCCGCATGAGCACCCGCGCTGGCCGCGCCATTGTCGCTGCTCGTCGCAAGAAGGGTCGCGCTAAGCTCACCGCTTAATTCATGCTTCCAGCCCAGCACAAGCTCACGTCCCCGAGACAATTTCGGCGGACCATCAAGGGCGGACGCCGGGCGGGCACGCGCACCGTTGTCGTGCATATGCGCATCAACGATGGTGAGGACGCCATCGCGGCCACTGGCCCGCGATTTGGCCTCATCGTTTCGAAGGCCGTCGGGAATGCCGTGGTTCGCCACCGCACCTCCCGGCGGCTTCGTCATGTGTGCATGGCGGTCATGAAGGATGGCGCTCATGGCGCACCTTTACCCCCGCATACTGACATTGTTATCCGCGCCTTGCCCGCCAGCGCAGAGGCTACTAGTGAGCGCCTTGAGCGCGATATCCGCAAAGCCCTAGCTAAATGGGATATCTGAACTCTCAGGGGGAAGAGATCCCTGAAGCTCGTGGCTTCGGGCGAGTCCTAGTTCACGGGGTGCGCTTCTACCAAAAGCATGTTTCAGCCCTTAAGATGGTTTCGACCTGTCGTTTTGAACCGACATGCAGTGCCTACGCCCTAGAGGCAATCTCCGTCCACGGAGCGCTCAAGGGAACGGGCATGGCCGTCGCCAGGCTCTGCAAGTGTGGGCCCTGGCATCCGGGCGGATTCGATCCGGTACCGACCAAACAACAACGAAGGTAAACAACACTCGTGCTTAATTTCATCTATTGGCCAATCTCAGCCGTCCTCTGGTTCTGGCATTGGCTCTTGAGCTTCGTCCTTGATTCCGCCTGGGGTGGAACCTGGATTATCGCCATCGTTCTTCTGACGTGGACGCTCAAGGCCATCATGGTCAAGCCAACCATCACGCAGCTGCGCTCCTCACGCAAGATGCAGGAGATCCAGCCGCAGATCCAGGAAATCCGTGCCAAGTACGGCAATGATCAGACCAAGGCTGCACAGGAGATGCAGCGAATCTACAAAGAGTCCGGTGTGCGTCCGGTGGCAGGCTGTCTGCCGATGTTCGCTCAGATTCCCATGTTCATTGGTCTCTTCCACGTGCTGCGATCCTTTGACCGCACTGTCGCCGTCGCCGGTGGCTTTGGCCACCCGGCTGGCGAGGCCATGTCGGAGGAGATGAATGCCTCCATCGCGAACTACATCTTCAAGCCGGAGCAGGTCCAAGAATTTGTTGACGCGAAGATCTTCGGTGTGCCCCTCGTGGCCAACCTGCGCCTGAACTCTGGTCTGGAGATCGTCAAGGAAACCACGACGACGCAGGTTGCTGTCATCATCGTGCCGCTGATCGCCATCATTGCAACGCTGACCCACTTCAACGCGCGTATGTCTCTCAACCGCCAGGAGGCGCGTCGCGCTGCTGGTAAGACGGCAACTCCGCAGGGCCAGAACGCTGAGATGATGCAGCAGCAAATGGCCATGATGAACAAGATGATGCTGTGGTTTATGCCGGCCATGCTGGTCTTCTCCGGCTTTATTTGGCCGATTGGTCTTCTTTTCTACATGTTGGCCAACACCGTGTGGACCTTCTTCCAGACGCGCCTCGTCTACGCCAAGATGGACCGCGAGGAGGAAGAGGAAGCAGCTGCTAAGGCTGAGCTCAAGCGCACCTCCGCTCCTAAGCCGGGCGCTCGCAAGAAGGATAATCGCTCCAAGAAGCAGCGCCGCAAGAATAACTAGAACTACCCAGGAGAATTCACAGTGACCGACACTGTATCCGACACTGTGCCACTGGACCCGTCTGACGTGTTTGGATCGCGTCTGCCGCTCGCGCAGAAGTACCACGATTCACTCGCCACGGACGGGTCCACTCGTGGTTTTATTGGCCCCCGCGAAGTCCCGCGCTTGTGGGAGCGCCACCTCATGAACTGCGCCGTGGTGGCAGAGGTGATGCCTCAGGACGCCGTGCTTATCGACGTCGGCAGTGGCGCCGGCCTCCCCGGCATCCCCCTCGCCATCGCGCGACCTGACCTTCAGATCACCCTCATTGAGCCGCTGCTCAAGCGCTCTACGTACCTCAACGAGGTCGTCGACCTGCTCGGCTTAGACAACGTCACCGTCATTCGTGGTCGCGCCGAAGAAGGCCCGGTCAAGAAGGCCGTGAAGGGTGCAGACATTGTGACCTCCCGCGCGGTGGCGCCGCTGGGCAAGCTCGCTAAGTGGTCGCTGCCGCTTGTTCGCAAAGGTGGCGAAATGATTGCCCTTAAAGGTTCCTCTGTCCATGAGGAACTTGAGCGTGACGCTGCGGATATCAAGCGCGCCGGTGGAGGAAAAGCCGAGGTCATGACCATTCACGGCACCACGATTATCCGTGTCCCCCGCGTGAACTAGAGTAGACGGCATGACTCATCCTCGTCTTATCACCATCGCGAACCAGAAAGGTGGCGTGGGTAAAACTACCTCCGCCGTCAACCTTGCCGCCGCGCTCGCAGAGGCCGGCAAGAAGGTACTGGTGATCGACCTGGACCCGCAGGGCAACGCCTCCACCGCCGTGGGCGCTGAACACACCTCCGGTACTCAATCCAGCTACGAGGTGCTCTTGGGGGACTGCACTGCTGACGATGCGCTGCAGCACTCCCCCGATAATGAGAACTTGTACTGCATCCCCGCCACCATTGACCTAGCCGGCGCGGAGATCGAGATGGTGTCCCTCGTACGCCGTGAATTCCGTCTTTATGATGCCTTGCACAAGGGTTTCTTGGAGGACCACGGCTTTGAGTACGTGTTCATTGACTGCCCCCCTTCCCTGGGCTTGCTCACCATCAACGCGATGT
Source organism: Corynebacterium sp. BF-R-2 (assembly GCF_024586525.1). Lineage (NCBI taxonomy): Bacteria > Bacillati > Actinomycetota > Actinomycetes > Mycobacteriales > Corynebacteriaceae > Corynebacterium > Corynebacterium sp. BF-R-2. The sequence goes on from NZ_JAMFTP010000009.1 coordinate 46,002, forward strand.
CCTGCGCCGAAGAGGTCATCATCCCCATCCAGTGTGAGTACTACGCGCTGGAGGGCGTGGGCCAGCTGTTGGGCAACATCTCGATGATCCGGGAGCACCTCAATGAAGAGCTCCATATCTCCGGCGTCCTCCTTACCATGTTTGATGCCCGCACCAAGCTGGCCCAGCAGGTTGCGGATGAGGTCCGTGAGCAGTTTGGTGCCGTTGTCTTGGGTAACGTTATCCCCCGCTCTGTGCGCGTCTCGGAGGCTCCGGGCTATGGTAAGACGGTTATCGCTTATGACCCGTCGTCGACCGGTGCCCGCGCATACGCGGCCGCCGCGCGCGAACTGGACAGACGCGGGGACTACACGCCGCACCCCACCACGGGTGCTATTGGCGTGAGCCCCGAGATTTTCGCGGAATTGGAAGGATAGGACACTGTGGCAGATCGCACTGCAGATAGGAAGGCAGACCAGAAGCCGGAGCAGCGCCAGGGCGGCCTAGGCAAGGGCCTAGCCGCGCTTATCCCCTCCGGCCCGGGCGCTCCCTCCCGCAAGCCGCGTTTGGGAGATTCCGCCGCGGACATCATTCTGGGCGCCTCTACCGGCGCACCCAAGGACTCCGGCCCGAAGAAGATACAGGGTGCGCCAACCATCCAGCAATCTTCCGGCTCCAAGAAGCGCCAGGCTAAGCCCTCGGTGATTGGTGCGACGTACCGCGAGATCTCTGTCGGTGACATTCTCCCCAACCCGAAGCAGCCGCGTACCGTCTTTGATGAGGACGAGCTGGCAGAGCTGGTCCACTCCATCAAGGAGTTCGGCCTGCTGCAGCCAGTTGTGGTTCGTCCTTCTGAGGAAGGCGGCTTCGAGCTCATCATGGGTGAGCGCCGTTGGCGCGCCTCCTCCAAGGCGGGCCTAGCCACCATTCCGGCCATCGTCCGTGACACCAAGGATGATGACCTCCTTCGTGATGCCCTGCTGGAGAACATCCACCGAGTGCAGCTCAACCCGCTGGAAGAGGCACACGCTTACCAGCAGCTCCTTGAAGAGTTTGGTGTGACTCAGAATGAGCTGGCTGATCGCATCGGCCGTTCCCGCCCCCAGGTGACTAACATGATCCGCCTGCTTAAGCTGCCGGTGAACGTACAGAAGCGCGTGGCTGCCGGCACCCTGTCCGGTGGTCACGCCCGCGCTTTGTTGGGCCTGCCGGATGCAGAGGCCATGGAGCTCATTGCTAACCGCATCGTGGCGGAGGGTCTCTCCGTGCGCGCTACGGAGGAAGCTGTCACCTTGTACAAGCGCGATGGGAAACCGGCCGAGGCCACAAAGAAGCCTGCGGTCCCGCAGCCGCAGTTCTTCACCGAGTCCGCCGAGCGCCTGGCCGATCATTTCGACACCAAGGTCACCGTCACCATGGGCAAGCGTAAGGGAAAGATGGTCGTCGAATTCGGCGACCAGGAAGACTTCGAGCGCATCATGGCGCTTATTGAAGGCACCGAAAGCAGCTAGCCCAACCATGTTCGTTCAGGCCGTCAAGGAAGGTGTTGCCATCAATCCCTTGGCGGCCCGATCTATCTTCTGGGAGATGAAGACCACCGTCGCTGATCCCGCCTTCGAGAAAGAAGCCTGGCTCAGCGCTACCCTGTTGCGCTACGGTGACTGCGGCTTCACCGTGGGTGATGAGGCGACCGTTTTCTTCTGCCCGCCGGATCTGGCCCCGGGTACCGCAAAGTTGCCCACCTCCCCTGTCTCGGAGGACGCGGTGCTGGTGTCGTCCCTCTTTGTGAAATCGGAGCGTGCGGCCAAGGGCTTGGAAGCAGTGCTTCTCGACGCCACAATAATGCACCTCACCTCCCGCGATGCCACCGCTATCGAGGCTTTTGGCTATCGTGACCACGGCAAGGCTGAGGATCTGCTGCGGGACAAGCCGGGCCGCATCGGTCTGCTTTCTGTGGAAACGCTGGAATCCGCGGGTTTCATGGTGGTGCAGGATCACCCCATTACGCCACGCCTGCGCCTCGAGCTGCCTCCTGCCTTCGATTTGCTTACCGCAGCTGCGGTGGAGGATCTCCTCGCCCGCGCCCTGGCGTAGGGCCTAGGCTTCAAAGACCTATTCAATGAACAGGTCCGTCAGCGTGGTCTACAACGAGCGACTTGCCCAGCACGGGATTGCCACTTCCACCGGAACTGTCGGGGATTCTTATGACAATGCTCTGGCAGAAAACGTTAATGGTTCCTACAAGAACGAGCTGATCCATACTCGCAGGTAGGATGATGTTGTCGAGGTAGAAATCGCGACGTTCGAGTGGGTGTCATGGTGGAACGAAGATAGACTCCACCAAAGCTTGGGATACCGAACCCCGGTCGAGGTCGAAACCGAATTTTGGAAGCAGAACCCGCCACAGGAAATAATAGAAATCAAGGCAAATGCCTAGGAACAAAACTCGGGGCACTTCACTGCTGTATCTCGGCGGGGCCTATCGGTGCCAACGTCTAGGGGTATTGAGCAGAGTGATATTTAGCCCGCTGCGTTCGGCTTGGTCGATGTGGATTTCGTCAGGAAACCAGGATGAGGCCGCCGATCCAGCTAAGGAAACGGACGGGGCCTATCGGTGCCAAATGGTGCCAAATGGTGCTACCCTAGTGTTATTGCCACCTGTTACGACAGGATCGGAAGAAGACCCTGGGACCCCAGCCGGACGACTGGACCCAGGGTCTTCGCCTGCCTCTAGAGGGAATCCGGGGTGGGACGTTTGAGGACCACTTTCTCGTGCAGCTTCTCCCAGTACTGCTCTTCCCCTAGATGGACGGAGTTCAGTGCTCCCAGAACGGCATCTGGAATCCAGAGCAGGGGATCATCGCCTCCGCGTACGTGTCGCAGTCGGATGCCAGCACTTTGTCCCTGGCCCTGCAGGGCAACTATATGGGCGACGTCTCGCCTGTTTTGTGCTTCTTGCCGGCTTTCCAAAGTGACGTTGTGGACGTGCATCTCGGAGAGCTCGAAGTACATCTGCTCCAAGCATTTCCTGCGGTGCCTCTCCGTCTTCTTGCTCACTTCACTCCGGTGGGTGATGATCGCTTGCATGGAGTCGATCTCAGAAAGGGTGTCCACGATTTTTCGGCGTCGGCTCTTACGTTCGTCGGTCCAGTGAAGTTTGACCTGGCCAGGAAGTCGTAGTGGACGCAGCTCCTCGCGTATTTTTTCCAAGTCTTGAGTGTCGATGATGGCTGCACACACCATGTACTCCTGCCGGTCTGGGGGTCTAAGGGCGGAGGACTCATCGATGTAGGCGACTAGCTGTGATTCCACCCTGAAATCGTAGCCTAGCCTTCAAAGACAACTTCCATATGGCGGGATGCAAGCCACGATCGCTGTGGTCAGAAAACAGCCACCAGGGAACTAGACAGCCGTTGTCTGTGTATAAGGAGAAGAAGGTGCCAAAGACCGTGCCAGTGAATCCAGCGCAAGTTTCAATAAAATCTATCCCACACTTGCTCTGATCGCATATGTTTTGTTGTCCATCGGAGATGGAGAAAGCTGGCGCCGCAAGTTGACACTGCTGATGGCGGACTTTCCAACCATCGAAGGCATAAGTCCTGAGAAAGATATGGGGTTCCCCGCTGAGTGGGGCGAGTTAGATATTTGGAATGTCGTAAAGCGTGAATAGTAGAGACCTATATTGTGCAGGAATTCTTGTTTTGTGGAGCAACGTCCCGTTGCCCCACTTCTCAAGAAGATCGTTCCGCGCGCAGGAGCTCGTCAAAGCGATAGGTTCCGGTGACGGCGGTGTCATCATCAAGAAGATACAGGCGCTTAACGGAGACAACGATTGCTTCGGCAATGTCATCGCGGCAGTCCGGGTTGGTGAGGACTGCAATATCCTTCGGGCTCGTCAGATAGCCCAAGACCACCTGTACAACTGGCATCTGAGTCAGACGCAGCAATGCCCACGTGCGGCCGTGGTTGCGGCAGTTACCCAGTTCGGTGCGGGCAACGATCTCACGCTGGATGAAGCCGGAGAGCGTCTCGCCGATGAGTGAGGAGTTGCCGGACTCCGAACCGAAGTAGAAGGTGGCCACGCCGTTGGCCTTGTCCGTGGGATACTCATCGCAGGCCAGGGAAATAACCAGGTCAGCGCCGAAAGCATTAGCCAGGCCCGCGCGGTCACGGATGGACGGGTCATCGGTGCGTGGGCGGGAGATGATGGTCTCCATGCCGGCGGCAATCATCCGGCCGGCAACGCGCTCAGCCAAGTCCCAGAGGATTTCTTCCTCCGTGATGTCGCCGTAGCGGCCCTTGACCGTGCGGCCTTTGTTGAAGCCGCCGAGGCTCGGGTCAATGACGACGCGCTTGCCGGCGAGCTTCGGGCCGGCGTTGCGTACGCGCTCGCGCTCCTGGATGTTGTGGGCAGAGCCACCGGTAATGCGGCGGCCCAGAAGGCTGAGCGCATTGATGGTGTTGGGCCCACACACACCATCGCTGCGCAGACCACAGTTGAGTTGGTATTCCGCCAAGGCAGCGTAGGTGTCCGGGCCGAAGTGCCCGTCGATGCGCTCTTGGTAGAAACCGAGCTCCTGCAGCTGCTCTTGGAGCTGCGCGACATCATCGCCCACCTGCAGGTTGCCCGGCTCATAGGCAAGCACGCGGGCGCCCAAGGTGTAGGAGGCCTGGCGCAATTCGCGGAGGGTGAGGTCATCGATCTCGCCACTGGGAACAATACCGCGTGATTGCTGGAAGGCCTTGAGAACTTCGGACAGCTCCGCATCGAAGTGCTTATCGGCTTCGGAGTACTTCTGCTTCTTCCAGTCGGACAACGTCCCCTGGTAGTCCTTCATGAGGCCGAGGCGGGCAAGAGTTGCGCGTGCTTCGGCGACCCGAACGCTCTGGTCACCAACACGTAAAACGCGATTCACACCTACCCCTTTCGTGATCAAGGTTGGCGCACCTAGGTGCGCCGTCAACGAGTTAAAGACTACCAGTTAGAGCTGTTTCTTCACCTGTGCCACGATGTCCGCCTTGGAACGAAGTCCCACGAACTCGTCGACCTTCTCGCCGTTCTTGAAAATCAGCACAGACGGGATGGACATGATCTGGAACATGGCACCCAGGGTGCGCTCCTCGTCCACGTTGACCTTGACCACGGAGACGTCGTCACCGAGCTCATCGGCAACTTCTTCGAGGATCGGGGACAGCTTCTTGCAGGGACCGCACCATTCGGCCCAGAAGTCCACGACGACGGGCTTGCCGGCCTCGACGACGTCCGTGCGGAAGGAATCAGTAGTGACGTTCTTAATGTTGCTCATGTGACTACTAACGGTTGTCGGCCAAGAAATGTTCCGCATCAATGGCCGCGCGGCAGCCGGAGCCAGCAGCGGTGATGGCCTGCTGGTAGTGGTCATCCACAAGGTCACCGCAGGCGAACACGCCCGGCAAGGAGGTCTTGGTGGACGGCTGCTCCACCTCAACGTAGCCGTTAGCGTTGGTGGACACCTGTCCCTCAAGGAATCCGGAGCGCGGCTCGTGGCCAATCGCCACGAACATGGCGGTGACATCCAGTTCGCTGGTCTCGCCGGTCAGGACATTCTTGACCTCGAGGCCGCCCACCTTGCCGTCCTTGTCCAGGACGCGCTCGACGGTGGTGTTGGTCAGCCACTTTATCTGCTTGTTCTCCTTGGCGCGCTCCAGCATGATCTTGGAGGCGCGGAAGTTCTCCGAGCGGTGGATGATGGTCACGGACTCGGCGAACTTGGTGAGGAAGGTGGCCTCCTCCATAGCGGAATCTCCACCACCAACAACGGCAATGTTGTGGCCCTTGAAGAAGAAGCCGTCACAGGTGGCGCAGGCGGAGACACCGCGGCCGGCCAACTCGGACTCGCCCGGAATGCCTAGGTAGCGCGGGGCGGCACCGGTGGCGAGGATGACGGAGCGGGCTTCAAATACCTCGTCTCCGACGTGCAGCTTTTTGATCTCGCCCTCGAGCTCGACGGAGTCCACAACCTCCATGCGCAGGTCCGCGCCGAAGCGGATGGCCTGAGCGCGCATTTCCTCCATGAGCTCCGGGCCCATGATGCCCTTCTGGAAGCCCGGGTAGTTCTCTACCTCAGTGGTGTTCATGAGCTCGCCGCCGTATTCGAAACCTTCGAAGACGATGGGGTTGAGCTCGGCGCGCGCCGCGTACAGCGCTGCGGTGTAGCCGGCAGGTCCGGAGCCGACGATGGCGACATCGTGGATGGTCACTAAAAACTCCCTTGAGACGACAATTCCTATACAGAATCTTGGTTCGTGTCCGTGCTTCGCGCGCGGAAGACACCAAGATTCTACTCGGGCCTAGTCTATCGCCGCACGCAGCGCCTGCCGAGCCCGGGCTCGGCGAGATTTCACCGTGCCTGGGGCCACGCCCTGGACCTTGGCCACCATGTCGATGGGATAGCCGGCAACATCCGTGAGATACAGCGCTTGACGTTGGTCTTCGCGCAGCTGAGCCAGGGCATCCGCCACGGTGATGTGCTCGGCTAGGTGCTCGCTGGGATTGTGCGCTAGCGCGTAGTTGCGGTCGTCTTCGATGATTTCTGCATCCAAGGAGGCGTTCTCTCGGTTGGAGCGGTGGTTGAGGAAGTCATAGCCGGAGTTCATCACCAACCGGTGCAGCCACGTGCTTAGCGTGGCATCGTGCCGGTAGGACTGCATATTGCAGCTGGCCTTGAGCAGCGCCTCCTGCACGATGTCCTGGGCATCGTCATCGTTGCGCGTATAGCGCCGCGCCATGGCGGTCAGGCGCGCGCGGTGCTTTTCGACGATTGCCGAGAAAGCCTTGGTATCTCCGCCAATGAAGGCATCGACAAGTTCACGATCGGTCGGCTGTGTTGACACGAAGAATCCCCCCGGAAACTACAAATAACAAACGGGTCACCACATGCCCTGGCCGCAGCCTATTGGTGTGATTGTCCCCCCGTTAATGTGTCTGCGAGTTTACGGGAAGTTTCTTCTGTCCGCTACGCAAAGCGGAAGCTTACTGCGCGGCCCGGACGCGGGCCGCGCGGCGCAGCGCGTCTTGGCACTCCAGCAGCACGCGACGCAGCGCGCGGGGCCGCTCGGAGCTGAGGAACTCGCTCGTGGCGCCATCAGCCATGGCAACGTCCGGGTACAGGCCGCGCACGAGGCGGTTGGCAATCTCGATCGGGTGCTCCTCCCACAGCTGGGCCAGGGAGTCGACGTACTCCTGAGCAAAAACCTCGGTGAGGTGGCCTGAGCGTGGAGCGTTGAATGCCGCGAGAAGGGAGTCCACCTCCGCATTGGAGTACTTACCCGGCGTGCGCACGAGGTCGAAGACCTCCCGCTTTACCTCGGCCGACGGGAAGGCGTGAGAGGCACCCAAGTAGGCGGCGGCGCCGGTCAGTGTGTTGTCACGCTCCTTTTCTGCATCCAGCTCTTCGGCGCTGACGGCATCGCGGGCGGCCAGCGCGCGGAGGATGGACCAGCGAATGTCTGGGTCGAGGGCGAGGCCGTCGAGGGAGCCGTCGTAAAGCGCGCGCAGGCGCTGCGTACCGGACTCCTCGGGGGTCGCAGCCAACGCCTGGATCGCGGCGCGAGCCAAGGTGAGCTGCGCGTCGGATGCGGCCGGTGCCTGCTGCAGCACCTGCCACAGGCGCTCTGCGTAGTCGGCGCGGATGTCCTCGCGCGACTCCTCGTCCACGAAGTGGTCGATGGCGTAGCGCGCATTGGCAAAGGCGGTGGTGAGAAGAGTCGGGTTGGCCTCCGCCGGGGCGTGATTGAGCACGGTATCGAGGTAGGAACGCACTGGCCACTCGCCATCACGGGTGAGGTTCCACAGGGAGGTCCAGATGACCGCGCGGGAGAGCTCATCGGGCACCTCGGAAAGCCGGGTGCGGATGGTCTCCAGAGAGGTCTCGTCGAAGCGGACCTTGGCGTAGGTGTGGTCGCCGTCGTTCAGCAGCAGCAACCCCGGCGCGGCCAGCCCCGACACCTCGTCGAGGATGGTGCGCTCACCCTCCAGATCGACGTCGAGGGTGGCGTACTTGGTGAGGGAGGCGTCGAAAAGCGTCAGGTTCAGGCGGTGTGGGCGCGTGGTGTCCTCAGCATCCACGGTGATGGCGAGCTCGTGGATCGTGTCACCATCCGTGTGCAGCTCCGGGGTCAGCGTGTCCGGACCCCACGTGCGCAGCCACGCCGTGGACCAGGCGTCGAGGTCACGATCGGTGTGCTTCTTCAACGCCTTGAGGAGGTCATCAAAGGTGGCGGCACCGAAGGCGTGCTCCTGGAAGTAGTCGCGCGCGCCGGCGTAGAAGTTCTCGCGTCCCACGTAGTGGACCAGCTGCTTGAGCACCGCAGCACCTTTGGCATAAGTAATGCCGTCGAAGTTCTGGCGCGCGGCATCCACGTCCGGGATGTCCGCCTTGATGGGGTGCGTGGTGGGCAGCTGATCCTGCAGGTAGGCCCAGTTTTTGCGCTGCCCGGCAAAGTTGACCCACGCCTCGGTGTACTCGGTGGCGTGCACGGAGGAATCCGCGCCCATGAACTCCGCGAAGGATTCCTTGAGCCACAGGTCATCCCACCACTGCGGAGTGACCAGGTCACCGAACCACATGTGGGACATCTCGTGCAGGATGGTGTTCGTGCGCGCGGCATGCTGCGCGCGGGTAGCGGCGGAACGGTAGAGGTAGTGCTCCGTAAAGGTCACCAGGCCGGGGTTCTCCATCGCGCCCAGGTTGTACTCCGGTACGAAGATGGAATCATACTTGCCCCACGGGTACGGGTAGCCAAAGTTCGCGTGGAAGAAGTCCATGCCCTGCGCGGTGACCTGCAGGATCTCATCATCCAGGTACTCCGCCATGGAGGCGCGGGCAAAGGCACGCAACTCCACCGTGAGGGAGTCATCGGGCGCGGTCCAGGTGCTGTGCTTGGCGACGTACGGCCCAGCCGCGAACGCCGTCAGATACGTCGACAACAGCGGGGTTTCGGCGAAGTGAACCGTGACGTTGCCGTCTGCCGCCTCCTCGCGGGCGACCTCGGGCTGATTGCTGAGGAGCTGCCAGCCCTCCGGCCCGGTGAGGTGCACGGTGTAACAAGCCTTGAGATCCGGCTGGTCAAAGCAGGGGAAGATGCGGCGCGCGTCAGAGGGCTCGAGGTGCGAGTAGAGGTACGTCGTGCCATCGGCCTGGTCGTGCATGCGGTGCAGGCCCTGGCCGGTGCGGGTGTAGTAAGAAGAGCCGGTAATCTCCACGGTGAGCTCCTCCCCCACTGGGAGATCCCGGAGGTACACGCGGCCGCCGTCGAAGGTGTTCTCCACCTCCTCACCGTTAACGCGCACCGAATGCACGGCTTTGCCCAGGTAGTCCACGAAGGTCTCGGGCTCGGTGGTCGTGAACGTAATACGCGCGGTGACCTCGTAAGAATCAACGTCGGTGGGCGCGTTCGTGACGTCAAGGTGCAGGTCATAGGTGCTCAAGCGCAGCGCGGCGCTGCGGGCGGTGGCTTCTGCGTGAGTGAGGTTGGCGGTAGTCATGCGCTACATCTTAAACGCCGCTGCGGTGCGCATCACAGAGTGGTCAGGAAAGAATCCACCGCGTGTTGGGACCGCGCTGTGGGCCATCGGGATCGATGCGCGCTTGGCCTATAGTTCGTAGGTGGCGCAGTATTCCTGTGACAATTGCCCGGTCTACTCCCAGTTCTTCGGCGACTTCGCGCGTGGTCAGTGCTGCTCCTTCTTTGAGTTGAGCCAGGATCCAATCCTGAACGGAGGTCGCTGCAATATGTCCTTCTATGTGAAGCCCCATCAGCGATCGGGCCCTTGTGGTAAGTATCCACTCTCGCGCTTCCCGTAGTTGTTCTACGAAACCGAGGCTCTCATACCACCGAAGGGTATCCGCAGCCTGATCTTCGCTGACTTGCATGAGTTGGGCAGCAGTGTGGCACAGCAGGATCTGGTTGTCCATGAGGTGACGGGCAATGATGAGGCCATTGACGCTGTCGAAAGGCTCAGCGCCGAAAGCACCTTTGAGTTCGGTCAAGGCCTTAACGAACGCGGTGTCAACGCGCCCAGAGGACAAAAGAACTTCGACGAAGGAATCCTCGGCGCGAAGTTCCGGAATATGGCGACCACTCGACAGCATGGATGCCCACATGCGGTCGAATCCACGGGAGGATTCCTCTGCTAACCCCAGCATCCTTAACGCCGTCATAAGGCGGGGATTTCGAGGAATTGATTTTGTTGTGAGAACCCGATCGCGTTGTACACCTGTGGGGAGACCACCGGGAGACCATACAGAGAAGGCTATGGGAGATTGATCGATGACTACGGCAGCCGACGCGTCCCAGTCGCGATGGGCTAAGGCATTAGAGACAAGCTCGTCGACAGCGGTGTCTGGGAAAGCCTTGATCGATACTTCTTGACCCGTGGCAAGGGCGATGCGCTCCACTTCTTGCTGGGCATTGACTTGAATTAGCTCTTTCAACCGCAAGTATGTGGTGATGAGGGGTGCAGAGATTTCCGTTGTTCTCGGCTCACCGCCAGGTACAAGACGGAGGAGGTGTCGAACTGTAACCTGCTGGGATACCGGAGGCATGAAAAGGATTTCGGCCGCGTATGTGGGGTTTTGTGAGCCATCGAGCAGCCCCAATTCTCCCAAGAGTTCGCGGGCTGTTGCGGGAACAGGTTCCTGGGAACCGGACATTGCCCTCGCTTGAGCTAAAAGGTGTCGAGCCTGATCGACGGCCGTCATATCGAGTTCTTCGAGTCCTCGCCGGGAGGGGTGAGCGGTGTAATCCGGATTGGCGCGGTCAAAAAAGAGTGCGCGGCGTTGATGTTCGGAGAGCGGCACGCAGCGAGTGCCAACTCGCTTGCTTGCCTGTCCCTTCGGGCGCTGATACAGCGTGATGCCACGGGGAATGCGTAAAACGATGAGCCGGGCTCCGCACCACTCCAACTCCTCCGCCTCGACGTGGATGTTGGGCTGTGTTCCTTCGAAGATTTTTCTTATGAGCCAGTCCAATTCCCGCTGGGTACCTGTAAAAGCCGCTGGCCCAGGTGTCTTATCTGCGACTCCGAGCACGATGAAGGCGTTACCGTTATCGGCATTAGAGAAGCACACTGCTTCATCGATGAGGAATTCAACAAGGGATGCGTCTGGGTTTCGATTTCGCGGGTGGACGGCGGGGTCCTCTTTAAAATCGAGAATCTCGGTTTCCAGGCTATCGGCGGTTGCACCGGCTTCAATCGAGCGCAGCGCCTGGATGATGAAGTCGAGTTCGTCCTCTCTCATAGCCCTGTAGTATAGCGGAGTTGTTTCAAACAACTCCGCAACAACTAATAAACAACTATTGGCTAATATGGCGCTCTCTGCCGCAGAATCACTCTGAAACATGCAGGTAACAGAGTTGTACACGTTGTTTGGAAGTTGTTTCAGAGTTGTTTATTACTCGATTATTGTGCTTCTCATTGTTGAAAAGTTGTTGCCCGTAGTGCCGACATGGGCGCTACGGGCAACAACTAAAAATTACTGCCTACGGGCAGGTTTCGTGCTTGATGGCTTACTGCTTGATGGCAGAGATCTCGAGCTCAATCTTGATCTCCTCGGAGACCAGTACGCCGCCGGTCTTCAGCGGGGCGTTGAAGTCGATGCCGAAGTCGGTGCGGTTAATGGAGGTCGTGGCCTCAAAGCCCAGGCGAGTGTTGCCAAAGGGATCCTCGGCTACGCCAGCTTCTTCTACCTTGAAGTCAACGGACTTGGTGGTGCCCTTGATGGTGAGGTCACCGGTGACCGTGCCCTCGCCTGCCTCGTTCACGTCGAACTTGGTCGCGGTGAAGGTCATCTCCGGGAACTTCTCAACGTCGAAGAAGTCCTCGCCCTTCACGTGGGCATCGCGGTCAGCGTTGTTGGTGTCGATGGACGCCGTCTTCACGGTGGCGTTAGCGGCGGACTCGTTAATATTCTCCGCTACGGTAAGGGTGCCTTCAAAATCATTGAAGTTGCCGCGCACCTTGGTAACCATGGCGTGGCGAGCAACGAAGCCGATGGTGGTGTGTGCTGGGTCCAGTGCGTACGTTCCTGCAGTGATAGTCATGGGTTCCTCATTTCATTCTAATGTTGACGCGACAACAATAATTATACGTCCCTTCGCACAGCTGTCAAGGGTTATTGTGCGTCAAAAGTCAAATCCCCAGACCTGCAACCCGCAACCTGCAGGTGGACGTCGTCAAGCGCGTGGTGCGTATGAACCAACGAACAGGGAGTTGCGGGCTCCAGGTCTGGGGACATGTGGGGAGCAGTGTTAGTTTGTCGGGATTCCCACCAGAGTGGCGTCTTTCAAGGTGACAGACCCGGACTTGGGCATGTCCGTGAAGAGGATGAGGGCGCCGTCGAAAGCCACCGGCTTCTTCTTGAGTTCGATGTCCTGGCGGGCGCTCGTGAGGGTGCCGTGCGCGAGCTCGGTGAGCGTGGAGGACTCCGGATCCGTGGGGTCGAACTCCTCCCTAGTCACGCCGTAGACCACATACTTCGCGCCGATGGAATCCTTCTGATTCAGTGGCAGAACATGCAGCTGCGTGGGCTTGTCAATGCTGAGCAGTAGGCCGGCGTCCGCGTCTTTGGTGGTCCATTCGCCGGTGACCTCCTTGCCCTCCGGGACGGAGGTTGACTGCACGTCCTTCAGCAGCACCGCGGGCACGTTGGGGAAGGTCGTTTCCGCGGAGGATTCCGTCTTGGTCACGACGGGTGAGGTCTCTTCATCGCCAACCTGAGAGAGAATCCACACGCTGAGCGCCGCCATGGCTACGACGAAGACGGTGGCCAGTACGCCGAGCACGATGATGCCGGAGCCGGAATAGCCGCGGCCGCCGAAGCCTGGTGCGGGGCTCGGATCCTCCTTGCGCGGGGTCTCCTCCACAGGGACCTGGAGGGTCTCCTCGCCGTCTTCGCCATCGCCGCCGTAGGCCGCTAGGCGGTGGGCGATGTCTTCCAAGTCGGAGTCCTCCCCTACCTCCGCATCAGCGGCGATCTCCTGGAGGACCTCCGGGGTCGGGCTCGTGGATTCCACCAGCAGGGAGATGGCAGAGGAGAGCGCGGAGCGGTCGGTCTCCTCGTCGTTGCTCTGCAGAACCGCCGGGAAGGCCAGCGTGGCGATACCCTCGGTGGAGATGCGGATGCGGTTGCGGTTCTCCATACCGAGCACGAGGCCCGCCGCATGAGCGGCGGCCGTAGTGCGTACTAGCGGTACCAAGGCGTGAGCGACGGCGCGGGGATCGAGGTCCTTATCCTCCGAGACCGTCTTGAGCGAGGTTCCCTCTACCCAATCCGCCACGACAAGGCAGCCCTGGCGGTAGGACAGGATGTCGATGTTCTCCGCCACGGCATCCAGTTCCATCTCCGCTAGGCGGCGCGTGGCGCGAGACACCTCTGCCGAGCGGCGAGCCGCTACGGCGGGGGTGGCCGGGGCCATGGGGGCTTCGCCCGTCGTGTCGACAAAAGTCAGCGAGACCTCGCGGCCGGTGGCCTGTTCGCGGGCCTTCCAGAAGCGTGTGCCCGGGGCTGAGCCGTAGTCCTTGAGGAGGCGGAAGCGGCCATCGGACACCGGAGCGCCTGGGACCAGGCGCGGGCCGCGGACGATACCGGCAGACATCGGTGGCGGTACCGGCGAGGAATTGAAGGCATCCACGCTGAAGATTGGTTGGAACTCCAGCTGATCGGGGGCCTCGACCTCGATGGCCTCGGCATTCTCGATCTTGATGAGGCGAGACATGCCCGGGATACGCTGCAACTGGCGGCCCAGGTTGATGACTTCCGGCAGCCCAGAGCGCGAAAGCACGATGCCGGTGACGACCACGAAGACCACACCGATGACGGCAAGTTTCACCAAGTTGACCAGCGGTGGCAAGGAGGCTGGCAGCACGAAGTTGAGGGCCCAGTTCAGGGCGTAGACCACGAGGAGGCCAACGAGTGAGGACAGCACCGACCAGATGGTCGTGGCTACCACCGCACGGCCGCCGAGGCTGCCGAGCTTGCGCTTGAGCAGGAAGCCACCGATGACAGCACCGGCGACGAAACCGAAGCCGTTTGCAGTACCCAGCAGAATAACGACGCGCTCTGGGGAGTCCGCCACGTGCGGAGCGAGCAAGGAGAGCACAACCTTGGTCAGGGTGATGCCGGCGATGATGAACGTTGGCGTCCACGCTTCTTCGCGCGCGTAGAACACGCGCAGGTGCAGCAGCACGAGCGCATACGGGATCAGCGTGAAGGCGGAGAAGCTCACCGTCAGACCGAGCAGCTCGGCGGCCTCGGCGTCGAAGGCGCCGTACTGGAACAGGCCGCGGGCAATGGGGATGCCGAAACCCGTCATGAAGATGACGATGGGGATCAGCGCGATGAAGGTCAGCTTTGTGCCCAACGTGAGGTCACGCACCACGGCCTTGACATCGCCGTCCGCAGCATTGCGCGAGAGGCGCGGCATAATCGCGGTGAGCAGCGTGACGCCAATGACGCCGTATGGCACCTGCAAAAGCAGCCAGGCCTGCTGGTAGGTGAAGGGCGCGCCATCGTCGGCGTGAGCTGCCACGCGGGAGGTAATCACATAACCCAGCTGCGAAATGGCCACGTAGGCCACGATGGCCATGGCCATGCCACCGAACTGTTTGAGCCTGTCATCCAATCCCCACAGTGGCTTCAGGTTGATGCCCGCCTTGGCAAGATATGGGAACAAGATGAGGCACTGCACGACCACACCGGCCGTCGTACCCAGTGCCAAGAGCAGCACATGCCCATCCGTGATCGGCGAGGGCGCATCGGGATGCAAGCTGCCCGGAACGAGCTGATAAGCCACGAGCACCGAGATGGAAATGATGTTGTTGACCACCGGCGCCCACGCGCCCGGACCAAAGATATTCTTCGTGTTAAGCACCGCTTGGAAGAGCGCGAATAGCCCGTAGAAGAAGATCTGTGGCAGCAGCAGATAAGCAAACGATGTGGCCTGGATGGCGTTGACCTTGCCATCCTCGGGCAACATCATGCGGGTTAGCTGCGGGGCGAAAATGCACGACAGAACCGTAATTGTGGCCAGCAACGAGAAGGCCAGCGTGAAGAGGCGCCGGACAAAGGCTTCGCCGCGGTCGGAGTCTTCCTTTTCCGCGCGGACAAGGACGGGCACAACGAGCGAGGTCAGCACCGCGCCCAGCACGATCTCCGTGATGAGGTTGGGGAGCTGATTCGCCGTGGTGAAGGCAGAAGAAATCGCTGGGCCCAAGGAGGAGCCGATGAGCACGTTGCGGATGAAGCCCGTGATGCGGGAAATCAACGTTGCAACAGCCATCGAGCCGGTGGCGCGCACAACGGCACCGTCGGAGTTTGTATCTCCGGAGGATTCGCCCGAGGTTGCCTGGGATTCTCCCTTCAGACCCGAACGGTCTTCGTGTTCGTCGTCGACGGCAACGACGCCGCTCGGCGCGCGCTTTTCCGGGACCGGTGCCGGTGGGGAGGGCGTGACAATGCGTCGACGGGCACCAGACAAAGGTTCATGTGTCATAGAGAAAACTATCCGTGAGTGTTCTTTTTCTTCCGCTTACCCAGCCGGAACAGTGCGGCTAGGACGAGGACGAGCGCGGCAACGATACCGGCTCCATACACGCTAACGATACCGGCCCGCGTCTGAACGGTGATATCAATTGGGTCTGAGATCAGGTGCTCAGACGGGGTAGCCAGCCACAGCCGCAACGAGGTGCGGTCGGCGTCGCTCGGCAGGTCAGCGGTCATGGACACGGTAATAGATCCCTTAGCCGGGATGTGAACCGAGTCCTGCGTGTTGAGGGTGGCGCCGTCGGGGGCGTCATAGGCCAGGTGGGCGTCGACAGGCAGCGGCAGCCCATTCTCCGCCACGATGAGCAGCGGCGAGGATTCCGAAACGCGCGTGTACACATTGCCCGGTGGGATGAGTGAGACCGAGGCTCGCAGATCACGCAGTACATCCGCGTTCTTCTCCAAACGCTTGCGGCTATCTTCCACCGCTGGGCGGAAGCCGCGCAGGCTTGTGCGGCGCGTATCGCTGAGCACGGCGAGTAGATCGCGGCGCAGCGGCAGCGTGAATTCATAGCGCGTCATGGCAATGGCTGGGTCATTGACCATGATGGACATGAGCTCATCGGTATACCGCGCCTGTTGGGCTACCTGGGTAATCTCCGCGTCGTGGAAAGCGGCGGGGTTAACATAGGGGCTTCCGGGCTCGCCCTCGCTTGATTCGATGGGCAGCGTCGTCACCGGCCGCGGAGAAAGATGCTGCGAGTTCAGTAGGCGCTGGGCGGTGTCCATGACCGCGCGGGCGGCGGCGGGATCGTGGTAGTTCGGCAGCTTGGCCACGAGGCCTTCCGGCTCCTCGTCCCCGCCGTGCAGCAACTCCTGTGAAGCAATGCTTAGCGACGCCCCCGCTGTCAACGCCCGCGCCTGTTCCGAGTCCTCCGCGAAGTCATAGCGCATCTCTGGGTTGGAATAGCCCGTGGTCTGCGGAAGAGACCCGGTTTGGGCTAGGAGTGCGCCGAGCGAGGCATCGAACGTCACCGCTTTGCCGGCCCACGCGGAATTATCTGCGACAAGCATGGGCACCGAGAATTCATGTTCGCTGATGCCCGTGGCCGGCGCGGTCAGCGAGGTATTCAGAGGATTCCCGAGTACCCGCTCAACTGTCTCCGCTCCTTGTTCCACTGCCTCGTGCGTGAGCCGCTCATTGCCTACGTGGGCCACGGCATCTGTATCGGTGTTCGCCCACGGCATGAGCATGCGGCAGTCGAGGCCCTTGAGCTTGTCCAGCCAGGCAGCAGCATCCTGGGAGTGCTGACCCGGTTCACCACGATCATTATCCGAGCTGGAGAACCAGGAATCACGCAAGCGTTTCGGGCGCTGCGCAATGGGAGGCCGTGAGTCGTTGACCGTGTAGCCGGAGGCGATGCGGGAGGCGGCGTCGACAAGCGCCGGATCCAGAGCCACACACCCGGACCCGTGCAGGTCATGGTCCACGTAGATATCGACTAACTGATCCAAACGCCCACCCGGCGCCATCTGCTCCGGCAGTTGCTCGCTCTGCAGGATGAGATCCTGACCGCCGGTATCACCCGGCACCACATCGACCTCCGCGGTGAGCGGATAGATAATGGAGAACGCGCGCGGATTCTCCGGAGCATCCTGTTCGCCCTGAATATCCAGGATCGTGCGCTCTTCCGCAAAGCTTCCGGCCTCGCCATCGCGGGTACCGGTCAGGGTAAAGAGCACCGGGTAGGCACCGGGTTCCGTAATGGCCAGCGTGGATTCCTCTCCCAGTGCTGTGGGAACCGCGACGGTCACTTCTCGGCTCTCCCCCGGCTTCAAAGCCCCGCTGGACTCAGAGGGCCCATAATAAGGAAAAGAACCCACAGCCAGCTCTTGGCGGGCCTGCGTGGTGGATCGCACTGCGTCGCTGCGGCGGGTAGTTATCTGCAGGTTGTCCACCGCGCTGTCGGTGGGGTTATGGATCTTTAAGGTCATCTCGACGGTGTCCCCTACCCGTGCTTCGCTGGCACTGAGCAGGCTGAGCTCCAACTCGTCCGGCCCCCGTGACCCCAACCAATACTGCGCATTCGCCAGGCTGTCTTCGGGGGACTCTGCCTGGGCCGCCGGGGTAACGCACCCGAGCGCTAGCGCCGCAGCCAGCGCCACGCGCCACCCGTGCCGGCTCACCGGGGAGTCGCCTTTCCCGCGGCGGCTTCCTTTCGCGCGAGATCCGGCAACAGATCATGGGCAATGCGCGCGAGCTTGCGCTCATCCGCATAGGCCAAGTGCTCAATGAGCTCGGAGACGGGGATCCAGGAGACCTCGGTGACCTCCGGATCCTCATCATTCATGATGCCGTCCTCAAAGCGCAGCAGGTGGTGGTGCACGGTCTTGTGGATGCGCACGCCATCGGAGACGAACCAATAATCAATCATGCCGAGGTCCGCGAAGACCTTGCCATAGATACCGGTCTCCTCCCACACCTCGCGCTCAGCGGTGAGCTCCTTCGGCTCGCCGTTCTCCACGTGGCCCTTCGGCATGGACCACAGCAGACGGCCGCGGCGATCCAGCCTGCCGATGAGCGCCACGTAGATCTGGGAGAGGTCTACGTTTCCGTCAGTGTCGACGGCTTCCGCCAATCCGGACACGACGAGACCGCCCGCGGACGTCTCATCCCGCGTGGTCATGCGGTTGGTGGACGCGCGCTGCGGGCGTCCCGTGCGGCGGTTCCGGCTGCCCGCGCCCCGTCGGCGGCGGCGCTTGGAGCCTGGCGTGTTCTTAGTCATCCCTGCTAATCGTAGTAGACTTCGATCCGTGAATTTTCAGGACACTCAGCTAATCGGCGTTCTCGCCCGCGCAGACGCTTCCCTCAGCCAGCTCAGTGGCCTCCTCCAGGGGCTGGTGGACCACTTTGCGCTTCACGACGCCCCCCTCTACCTCGTCGGCGGCTCCGTCCGCGACGCCCTGCTGGGCCGTCTGGGCAATGACCTCGACTTCACCACGCCAGCCCGCCCCGACGTGGTCTACGCCATCCTCGAGGACTGGGCCGAGACCGTGTGGGACACCGGTATTGACTACGGCACGGTGTCCGCTGCGTATAAGGGCCAGCAGATCGAGATCACCACGTTCCGCTCCGACAGTTACGACGGTGATTCCCGCAACCCGGAGGTCATCTACGGAGACACCCTCGAAGGCGATCTCGTGCGCCGCGATTTCACTGTCAACGCCATGGCGATTGAGCTGCGCCCCGATGGTACGCGAGAGTTCCACGACCCGATGGGTGGCCTGCAGCACCTGGCGGACCGCATCCTCGACACTCCCGATGCGCCCGAGATCTCCTTCCACGACGATCCCCTCAGGATGCTCCGCGCGGCACGGTTTGCGGCGCAGGTGGAGTTTGACGTCGCCAAGCGCGTGCGCACCGCCATGACCGACATGGCCGGTGAAATCCAGCGCATCACCGTCGAACGTGTCCAAGTCGAGCTCAACAAACTGATCTGCGGCACTGCGCCGTGGAAGGGCATCGACCTGCTCGTTGAGACCGGCATTGCGGACTACATTTTCCCGGAGATTCCCGCCCTGCGCATGGCGCCCGACGAGCACGCGCAGCACAAGGATGTCTACGCCCATTCCCTCACCGTGCTGCGCCAAGCCATGGAGCAGGAGGACGACGGCCCTGACCTCATTCTTCGCTGGGCTGCGCTGTTGCATGACATTGGCAAGCCCGATACGCGCGATACCACCGACGGCAAGGTGAGCTTCCACCACCACGAGGTGGTCGGCGCCAAGCTCACCCGCAAGCGCTTGCGCAAGCTCAAATTCCCCAAGGCCACCACTGAGGACATCGGTCAGCTGGTCTACCTGCACATGCGCTTCCACGGCTTCGGTGATGGCCAGTGGACCGACTCGGCCGTACGCCGCTACGTCACCGACGCCGGCGATCTTCTCCCCCGCCTGCACAAGCTTGTGCGTGCGGACTGCACTACCCGCAATGAGCGTAAGGCCCGCCGCCTTCAGCGCACGTACGACCAGCTAGAAGAGCGCATCGCGGACATTGCCGCGAAGGAAGACCTCGCGCGCGTGCGCCCGGACCTCGACGGCAACGAGATCATGGAGATCCTTGATCTCAAACCCGGCCCCGAGGTGGGCCAGGCATGGTCTTATCTCAAGGAGCTGCGCCTTGAGGAGGGCCCGTTGGAGCGCGACGTTGCTATTGCGAAGCTGCGCGAGTGGTGGAATTCTAGATAGGGATGTACGCAGATAGACTTTTCAACGCTCTCGAACGCAATGAACCGGCTCCTGGCCAGCTGCTTGTTGCTGCTCCCGACATCCTCGTCCCGCACTACAATCGCTCCGTTATCCTGATCACTGAGCAGCTGGGCGGGCGTACGTATGGTGTCGACCTGACCATGCGTTCTGAGATGGCCGTGTTTAACGTCATGCCCGAGTGGCTACCTGCGGTGGCTAAACCGCAGGCCCTCTACATTGGTGGTCCGCACAATCAGCAGGCAGCCCTCGGCGTTGCCATGACGCGCCAAGGCGTGGATATTGAGAAGTATCCGGCGCTGAGCCGCCTCGCCCCGCGCTTGGCCATGGTGGATCTGCGCGTGGGCCCTGAGGAGGTCACCGAACTTGTCGATGGCATGCGTCTCTTCGTCGGCCTCTTCGAGTGGGAACCGGGCGAGCTTGAGGCGGAAATCGACCGCGGCGACTGGTACGTCGCGCCCGCTCTCCCCCAAGACGTGGTTTCTTCCGGCTCCACGGATACGTGGTCGGATGTGATGAATCGCCAGGCTATGCCCCTGCCGCTTTTCTCTACCTTCCCGCGCTACATCGACGAAGATAATTAGTATCCTTGCGCGCGCCGTGAACTAACATTTGCCCCATGCGTTCGGAGATTGTCACGGCGGTGAAAACCTGCATGGCTATTGCCGTAGGTGTCGTCCCGCTTGGCCTTGCTTTCGGTGTGCTGATGGTGCAGACCGGCTTCGACTGGTGGTGGACTCCGGTGTTCTCCGTCATCATCTACGCCGGCTCTATGGAATTTCTTGCGATTTCTATGGTGACCAGCGGTGTCACCCCGGCGGTTGCGGCATTGACTGGCTTCATGGTGAATTTCCGCCATATCTTCTACGGCCTCACCTTTCCACGCGATGAGATTCGCAATCCCCTCGGCCGCGCCTATTCCACCTACGCGCTGACCGACGAATCCTATGCCGTCATCTCCGCTCTCCCCCGTACTACTCGCCCCAGTGGCACGTTCGTGTTCACGGTGCAGCTTTTCTGCCAGCTTCTCTGGGTGGGCGCCGGCATCATTGGCGCGCTCGCGGGCCAGGCCATTCCGCCATCGGTCAAGGGACTCGATTTCGCACTCGTGGCTCTGTTCGTTGTCCTGGCCATTGACTCTTTCCAGAACAACAAGGATTATTCTCTGCCGCTCACCGCGGCGGCCCTGGGTATCCTTGCCGGCTTTCTCTTCCCCGGCCAGCTGCTTATGGTGGCACTCACTGCTTATTTCCTCCTGCTCGTCGTGCGCTACCTCTCACCGCGTATCGATAGCGCACTGGTTCTGCGGAAGGATGTGCCATGCCAGCCGGAGTAACCCTGTCTGCCGTCGTCGCGGTCCTCATTCCCGTGGGCCTCGTGACGGTGCTGCTGCGCTGGCTTCCCTTCGCCTTTGTTAAGGCGCTGAAAGGCAGTCAGTTCATTTCCATGCTTGGTTTCACCATGCCGGTGGGCGTGATGACGGTGTTGGTGGTTTATACCTTGTTCGGAGCCACTCGTGACACGGGAAACCTCATCGCCCCCCTTGCCGCCGCAGCGTTTACCGCTGCCCTGCATCTGTGGCGTCGCAACTCCGGTCTTTCGATCTTTGGTGGCACCGTGTTCTACATGCTCTTAGTGAACTGGGTCTTCTAGAGGTCACCGTAGAGCGCGGTGGCCTCGGTCCACAGGGAGTGGAACTCCATAGCGCCGATAAATTCGGCGTCGATGTCTGGGAAGTCGTCGTAAGTATTGGGATGGGGCACAACGTGCTGAGGGATATCCGCATTGCCCACCGAAGATTGAGGCGTCGCAGCCCCCACGATCGAGTCATTCGGTGCGAGCGCAATCATGCGCTGCATGGAGCAGGCGGTCTCACTAATTTCCTGCATCTCCGCGATATGGACGGCGGTGCCTACTTCCGGGATGGACATGGTGGTGCGGACGTAGAGAGTTTTCATGATGCCTCACTCTACCCGTGCGTAGCGCGAAGCCACAGACGCGCAAATCATGAGCTGAACTTGGTGGTAAATCATGAGTGGCAGGATAAGCAGTCCGAGCGACGTGCTACCGGATGCGAAGATGACCGATGCCATCGGTAGGCCCGTTGCTAGGGACTTCTTCGAGCCGCAGAACTGGATGGCGATGGAGTCTTCGCGGCTAAACCCGAGCTTCGCGCTGACGATTTTGGTGAGCCACAGCATGAAGAAGACTAGTGCTGTAGAGAAGAGTATCTGGAACAGGATCTGCCAGATGCTTATCGACGCCCATATTCCGTCCACCATGCCTTTCGAAAAGGCCGCATACACGACCATTGCGATGGATCCACGGTCCACTACTTTGGTGGCCTTGCTTGCGGCGATCTTGCCGGTCCATCGCCGTGTGAGCTGGCCGAGCACGAATGGCAGGAGCAAGAGGACTGAAATCTCAACGAAGACCGAACTATCGATGTGTATTCCGTCGCCCGCGCCCATGAGTGCCATAACGAGGAGTGGGGTGAGGATGACACCCGCCAAGTTGGACGCTGATGCCGAGACGATGGCGCCGGCGACGTTTCCCCTCGCGACGGACGTGAAGGCCACTGAGGACTGCACCGTCGACGGCACGAGCGTCAGGTAGAGGATGCCTAGGTAGAGATCCATGGGGATGAATGCCGTGAGCGGTCTGAGTGCAAGGCCGACGACGGGATAGACCACAAAGGTGAACGCCAGGATCGTCAGGTGAAGCTTCCAGTGCTTGATGCCGTTGATGGCTTCGCGCGGCGATAGGCGCGCACCGTACAGGAAGAAGAGAAGCGCGATACCAATATTGGTGAGGGCGTCGAAGGTGTCTGCAAAGCCTCCCCGCGCGGGAAACACGACGGCGATCGCGACCGCGCAGAGGATCAGGATGATGAGGGGGTCAAGGTTTTTGAGACGCTCAAGCATACAACAGAGTGTAGACGCCCCTCAGATGTTTCACGTGAAACGCTTTCCGGCGAGATTAGGCGGGGACGTTCTTGACGGTTCCGCCATCGTTCTCAACGCCGTACTCGGTGAGCGGTTTGGGGCTGGGGCCGCCGGTGACCTCGCCCTTGGCAAGGTCGAAGCTAGAGTAATGGGTTGTGCACGTGGCGGTCATGCCTTCAATCTTGGTGATGAGCGAATGCTGGTGTGGGCAGGTTTGCGAGTAGGCCTTGAACTCGCCCTCGGTTGGCTGTGCAAAGATGACCTTATCCACGATGACAGCTGATCCCACTGGGATCTCAGTGGCGGCAATTTCAGCGGAGGGCTCCTTGCCACACGCGGCGAGGTAAGCGCCAGCGAAGGTGGTGGCGGAGCCGAGTAGGAACATACGACGAGAACACGTAGTCATGGGCCCTACTTTATCCGATTTCGCCTTCCCATATGGGGAGCTCTTCCATTGGGCTACCGCTAAAGTCATAAGACCCATATGAGGTACCCACGTCGCTATAGATTGTTCCCGCCTCTGCTATCGTACTGTTCCCCCGCGAGTCGATGGACCGGGCATACGTGGCGCCGGCTCCCAGAACGGTAAGGCTCAGTGCTGCGGCGGCGACGAGTTGGAGTGCTGTGTTTCGCTTGATGTTAGTCATAGAGACTATAGTCCTCCGGGTGACCCATCATTGTCACGCGCCAGCCCGTCTTCTAAGCCTCTTCCTGTTGACTTGGCAGCAAACGATAAGAAATAAAAAGTGGCGATCTCAATGGAGGGTCTAACCAACCATTGGATCGCCTGGACTAAGAATTCGTTGTGACGATAAGAGTAAGAAGCGAACTATCCGCTTATAGCGTCACAGTGTCGTATTTATCAATGGGACTGATCGGCGCGCTCGGCGGCAGCGCGGACCGCGGAGACGTCGACAGTCGGTGCCTCTTCTTCCCCGCACCCTCCATCGCCGCAATTGCAGGAATCCCCGCATCCCTCGTCGTCCTTGTGTGCCTGGTCCCACAAGTAGGCAGCGCGAGCGCCCATGTTGGAACCGATGGACAGCGCGAGAACGGCGATGACAAAAGTGGCTACCGGAATGAGCCACATCCAGCCTTCGGCGCGAAGCGCGACGATACCGCCAAAAACCAGTGCCACCCCACCCAATGTCCAAAATGGCCCAGCGACGGCATGCGCATTGTCCCATGCTTCCTTGGTTTTCCGGATTTCCGCGAGGCGCAGTCCGACGACACCATTACCAGGCAGCTTGCGCATTGTGGCCAGTCCACCCACGATCAGGAGAATGGCAGCGATGATGAAAAACAGGATTCCGACTACGAGCATGCTCACTAGTCTATCCCTCCCATCCGAAGACGAGAAAGCCGGTTCAAATTATTAGTTCGGTGCTGTAATATACATTTCGTGTCGCTTGGCAGATATTAAAGCTTTTATTCCCTGGCGATGGACAACCACATGGTTCCAACCATAGAAAAGACTCAATCATGAAACTCAAGAGCGTTATCAACTCTCTGTTGTTCAAGATTATCGTGGCGATTATCTTGGGCATTATCGTAAGCCGGTTTGCGCCCGAATGGTTCGGTAGAACCTTTGCAACTTTCAACGGGCTGTTCTCTAACTTCCTCGGCTTCTTCATCCCAGTTCTTATCTTTGCCCTCGTCGCCCCAGCTATCGCTGGACTGGGCCGTGGTGCTGGAAAGTGGCTCGGCATCACTGCGGGCATTGCTTACGGTTCCACCATCATTTCTGGCCTTATTGCGTATGCTCTGACCCAGCTTCTCTACCCGGTCATGCTCAAGGGGCAAACTCTCAATACCGATGTATCCGACATCGATGAAGGTGCCCTTGAACCCTACTTCGAGGTTCTCATGCCGGCACCATTTGAGGTCATGACGGCGCTACTCCTCTCCTTCTGTGTTGGCGTTGCTATGACGACTGTAAAGTCTGACAACCTCTACACCCTGTCCAAAGAGTTCGAGGCCATCGTCATCAAGGTCATCTGGGGTTTTGTCATCCCGCTGCTGCCTATCTACATTTTCGGCATCTTCCTCACTCTGGGTATGAATGGCAACATTGGCGCGGTAATGGTCGCCTTCGCGAAGGTGCTTCTGCTTTCCGTCGTCATGACGCTCGTCTACCTGGTTTTCCAGTACGTGGTGGCCGGTGCGATAGCTGGTAAGAACCCCTTCACTGCGTTAAAAAACATGGCTCCGGCGTATTTCACGGCGCTGGGTACCTCTTCGTCCGCGGCTACTATTCCTGTGTCTCTTGACTCCGCGCTTAAGAACGGTATTTCCAAGCCCGTTGCCGGTTTTGTCATCCCGTTGTGTGCGACTATCCACCTCTCCGGTTCGATGATGAAGCTGACGCTCTACGCCTTCGCGATTGTGTTCATGACTCCGGGTATGGAGGGCAACCTTGGCAAGGCACTGAGTTTCATCCTGCTCTTGGGCATCATGATGATTGCTGCCCCTGGCGTACCGGGTGGAGCGGTTATGGTGGCCGTTGGTCTCCTGCAATCCAATATGGGCTTTGATGATTCGATGGTCGCTCTGATGATTGCGGCTTACATCGCTATCGACTCTGTGGGTACCGCTGCGAACGTCACCGGCGATGGTGCAATCGCGATGATTGTTGACCGCTTTGCCCGCGATAAAATTCAAGGCATTGAGGCCGAAGCCGATAAAGCGGCTGTGAACGAGGAGCTCACCAACTCCTAGTTTCACGTGAAACTTTCTTCCGCCCTTCCCTTCTGAACTGCTCCCCACTAGTAAGCAACTGATTACTCAGTCCAACTAGTGGGGAGCAGTTTGTGCTGATGAGGGTTGGGCGATAGCTCAGGCGTCTGGTTCGCTTGCTCCGGCATCGACGTTGTGGGGCGGACGGTGGCCGTGGTGGTTCAGCTGGGGTGGTTTAGCTGGGGTGCTTCGTCGCGGCCTTCATGTCAGCAACGAAGGAGGTGACGGCATCAGCAAGCTCCGGGGTGGGCTTGTTGTTCTCGTCGAGGTGGGCGTCGACAATTTTGGTGAGTGCCGAGCCGGTGATGGCGCCGGCGGCACCGGCGGCGATGGCATCCGCTACGTGCTGAGGGGTCGAAATACCGAAACCGAGGAGGATCGGTGCACCGCCGAAACGCTTGACGTTGCTCACAACGTCGTCGAGCCCACGCGTTTCTGATTCCTTCTCGGTGCCGGTGACGCCATCACGTGAGATGGCGTAAATGTAGCCCTTGGAGTACTTGGCCACCCCGGCGAGGGTCTGCTCCGAGGCTTGGGCCGGAGCGATGAAGATGGGATCGATACCGGCCTTCTCAGCGGCGGCGACGAATGGGGCACCTTCGCGCACGGGGACGTCGGGAAGCAAGATGCTATCGGCGCCTGCGTCATGGAACTCTGAGTAGAAGGTCTCAAGCCCCCGAGTGAAGGGAACGTTGCCGTAGATGAGCATGCCGATGGGAAGATCTGGGAACTCGGAACGAATCTGGCGGATCTGCGCAATGGCGGAGTCGACGGTGGCGCCCCCGGCGAGCGCTCGGATGTGAGAGGCCTGGATCGTCGGGCCGTCGGCAACGGGATCGGAAAACGGCACACCCAGTTCGAGGGCATCAGCACCGCCGGCGACCGCGGCGCGGACAATAGCCAGTGCCGTGTCCGGGTCGGGATCGCTGAGCATGATGAAGGGGACAAAGGCACCTTCGTTACGGGCGGCGAGTGTTGAAAAGAGTGTCTCGTAACGGCTCATTAGTTCTCCTCCGGGAGCTTGAATTCGGGGTGTTCCTCGAGGGTGCGGCGGACGTGGTCGATGTCCTTGTCGCCGCGACCAGAAAGGGAGACGAGGATAGTGATGTCTTCTTCCTTGCGCTTGAGCGCGTAGGCCAAGGCGTGGGAAGACTCGAGGGCGGGGATGATGCCCTCGCGGCGGCTGAGTAGCTGGAAGGCCTCGAGTGCTTCGGCGTCGGTAATGCCGACATATGTGGCACGGCCTGTCTGGGAGAGGTATGCGTGCTGTGGTCCGACGCCCGGGTAGTCCAAGCCGGCGGAAATGGAATAGGATTCCTCGACCTGTCCATCGGCATTGCGCATGAGATAGGAGCGCGCGCCGTGGAGGATGCCGATGGTTCCGTTGTTGATTGTGGCGCCGTGGTGCCCGGAGTTGAGGCCCTCTCCCCCTGGCTCGGCACCGATGAGTTCGACGGACTCGTCATCGATGAAGTCGGCGAACATTCCGATAGCGTTGGAGCCACCGCCGACGCAGGCGACGACGACGTCGGGAAGCCCGCCCGTGCGCTCAATGATTTGTGCCTTGGCTTCTTCAGAAATCACCTTGTGGAACTCACGCACAATTGTGGGGAACGGGTGCGGACCGGCAGCAGTGCCGAGGAGGTAGTGCGACTCATGGAAGGTGGCGGTCCAATCGCGGAGGGCTTCGTTGACGGCGTCCTTGAGTGTGCCTGATCCGGAATCAACGGGTATGACCTTTGCGCCCATAAGCTCCATGCGGTAGACGTTGGGCTGCTGCCTAGCGACGTCCTTGGCGCCCATGTAGATAACGCATTCAAGGTCGAGGAGGGCACACGCGAGGGCGGTTGCGGTTCCGTGCTGGCCAGCTCCGGTCTCGGCGATGATGCGGGTCTTGCCCATGCGCTTAGCCAGGAGGGCCTGCCCGATTACCTGGTTGGTTTTGTGAGCGCCGCCGTGGACGAGGTCCTCGCGCTTGAGGAAGATGCGTGCCTTGCCGCCGAGCTTGGTGGCCTCAGTGAGCGGAGTTGGGCGGCCAAGGTAATCACGGAGGTAGCCGGCCAGTTCCGCGCGGAATGAGGGATCATTCTGAGCATCGACGAAAGCTTGCTCAAGTTGGTCGAGGGCCGGGATGAGCGATTCGGGGACGAATTGTCCGCCGAACTCGCCAAAGTAGGCCGGAAGGAGCGTTTCCCGGGTTTCGGATGGAGTGGTCATGGTGGTCCTTTGGGTTGGGGCTTAATACGTAAAGTGACGAATGGTGTCGAAGGTGCGGGCAATGAGTCCAGTGTCCTTGCGGCCGTTGTTTTCGACGCCGGAGTTGAGGTCTAGGCCGAGGGTGCCCACGCGGAGTGCGTCGGTGAGGTTGGACAGGTTGAGTCCGCCGGCGAGTAGTGTCTTGTCCTTAACGGCGGCGGGTACGGTTGACCAGTCGAAGGAGGTTCCCGTTCCGCCGGGGCCGGAGTCAAGGATGAGCATGTCGGCGGCGTCGGCAAGCGCGGTGGCGAGTGAAGGACCGTGTGGCGCGGTCATATCGATAGCGCGCCAGACCTGACGCTCCCCCGCTGCTGCTCGGACAGACGCGATGAGATCAAACTCATCTTCCGTACTACCTTGGTAAGGCGCGTGAATCTGGAGAGCGTCGACGCCTTCGAAGGCGAGCTCGTCCCAGCCGGTTGTCCGCCGAGAGACCGCGACGTAACTCAGGTCCGGCTCGTGAGCGATGATGTCCTGTGCGGTTTCACGTGAAACAGTGCGTGGAGAAGCCTCCTCGAAGATGAGGCCCCCGTAGACGGCGCCTGCAGCGCGGGCGGCCTGGGCAGCGGACCACGTGGTGAGACCGCAGACTTTGTTGGTGCCGAAAACTAGTTCACGGCAAGCACGGTCAATGTCCGGGGTTCCGGTCAGCTGCGAACCAACGAGGAACGCATTGGCGTGAGCGCCGAGCTGACGAACGGTGTGGTTATCGCGGATGCCGGACTCGGAGACGATGACCTTTCCCGCAGGAATGTGGGGGGCGAGTTGGGCGGTGCGGTCCAGATCGATTGTTAGGTCGTGCAGATTGCGGTTGTTGATTCCGATGACGTCGACGCCAAAGGCTGTTGCGCGGGCGACCTCCTCTTCGGTGATGGCCTCGGTGAGGACGTCGAGGCCGAGGGAATCGGCAAGCTGCTTGAGTTCGGAGTAGGTCTCATCATCAACGATGGACATCATGAGCAGGATTGCATCGGCGCCGAAATAGCGTGCGGCATAAACCTGAATCGGATCGATGATGAAGTCCTTGCACAGCACCGGGAGGTGCGTGGAGAGTGCCACGGTTTGTAGGTGGTCGTAGTCGCCGCCGAAACGTTCCGGCTCGCAAAGAACCGAAATCGCCGAAGCATAGCGGGAATAGACGCGCGCAATGGCGCCGGGTTCATAGTGGTCGCGGATGAGGCCGAGCGAAGGCGATGCTGACTTACACTCCATGATGAAGCGGTTGGTGCCGTTAAGGGCATCGAAGAAGGAACGCTCGGACCGAGGGAGTGCCTCCAGATCCACGTGGGCCACACGTTCCCGGATGGCGGGGAGATGGGTGCGGCGCTTGGCGACGATCCCCTCAAGCACGGTCGGCAGAGCCATAATCAGCCTCCTCGTGCTTCGTGAGCCAGGCGGCGACGGAGCCGTCCGTGATGAGCTGGGCTGCATGGGCCACGCCATCGGCGATGGTGTTGGTGGTTCCGTTGAGGTAGAACATTGCACCCGCGGTGGCGGCGATGGCGTCGTGGTGGGCGGGTTTGCCGGTGCCGGCAAAGACCGCGCGAAGCGCCTGAGCGTTCTCCTGGCCGTCACCACCGGCGAGATCGGCGAGTTCGTGGCGGGAAATGCCGAGCTCCTCCGGGGTCAGTTCGTAGTGTTCAATGGAGCCATCGCGCAGCTCCCATACCTGGGTGGTGCCGTGCACAGCGATTTCATCGGTACCGGCGCCGTGGACGACGAGCGCGCGGGTTCGGCCGAGATCCTTGAATACCTCCGCGATGAGCTGGCCCTGAGCCGGGTTGGCGATTCCCATAATCTGGAACTCGGGCCGGCCGGGGCTCAATAACGGGCCGAGGGTATTGAAGATGGTGGAGATGCCCAGGCCTTTGCGCACCGGTTGCACGTGAGCAACCGCCGGGTTGTAGGCCGGGGCGAAAAGGAACGTGAAGTTGGAAGCCTCGAGCTGGCGGACAGCACGTTCTGGATCGAGATCGAGCGGAATGCCGAGGGCTTCGAGAACGTCGGCGGAGCCTGACTTCGAAGACACGGAACGGTTGCCGTGCTTGACCATCTTCACTCCGCCCGCAGAGGCGACGAGGGAGGCGCCGGTGGTGACGTTGATGGTGTTGGCGCCGTCGCCGCCGGTTCCGGCGGTATCCATGAGGCCCGCGCCGGTGACCGGGAAGGGGCGCCCTGCGCGCAGGAAGGCGCGGGCGGCGCCGGCTACATCGGCGAAGGTTTCGCCGCGAGTGCGGATGTGGGTCAGGAGCGCGGCGATGTGGATGTCGTCGTACTCCCCCACCGTCAAGGGAGTGAAGACCTCGATCGCTTGCTCGAGAGTCGGCTCTTCAATATCGAGGAAGTTCTGGAGTGTTGTGAGTGGAGCCTTGGTGGTCATTAGTTATCTGCCTCCATAGTGGGGATAGCGGATAGTTGTTCAATGCAGCGTTCGATCATGATGGGGCCCGTTGGTGTCAGGAGTGACTCCGGGTGGAACTGGAGGCCGATGGCTTTACCGTCGAGAGTCTCGGCCGCCATGGTGACGGGGCCGATGTCTGTCTCGGTTGAAGCCAGGCTGCGCATCTCGTCCGGAATGTTCGCGCACCCCAAGGAGTGGTAGCGGGCAACCGGAACGAAACGGCCGACATAGTCTGGGTTGTCCGGCTCCGAATCGGTGGTGAGGCCTTGAAAGATCGGGTGCCGTGCCCCGGCCTCGGTCAGGGTCATGGGAACGGACGATCCGTGAACCGGGCCGCACGGCTCGACGGTCCCACCGAAATGATCGAGGAGTGCCTGGAAACCAAGGCAGATCCCGAGGATGGGGATGCGGCCGAGGGAGGCGTCGATAAGCGGCATCATCGATCCCGCGTCCCTGGGGTGACCTGGGCCGGGCGAGAGAATGATGATGTCGGGCTTCGCAGCGAGCACCTTCTCCACCGGGACCGAGTTACGGAAGACGGTGGTGTTGTAGCCGGCGAGGGCATCGACGAGGTTGTAGACAAAGGAATCGTGGTTATCAATGAGGACAACGTGCGGGTTCATCGGATGACCTCCAGGGATGCACTCTGTGCCTGGGCGATGGCGCTGAGCACCGCGTAGGCCTTGTGCACCGTTTCATCGGCTTCGGATTGGGGAATTGAATCGCGGACGACGCCGGCACCTGCTTGGACGATGGCGGTGCCATCCTTGACGTAGGCGGAACGGATGACGATGCAGTTATCCATCGAGCCGTCGCCGCGCAGGTAGCCAATGGCGCCGCCGAAGGAACCGCGGCGAGTCTGTTCGGTCTCCCGGATGAGCTCCATGGCGCGCAGCTTCGGCGCACCGGTCAGCGTGCCCATGTTCATGCACGCACGGTAGGCGTCGAGGGCGTCGAAATCCTCGTGCAGCGTGGCCACGACGCGGGAGACCAGGTGCATAACACGCGAGTAACGGTCGACTTGGAGTAGGTCAGCGACGTGGCGAGTGCCGGGAACGGCGACGCGGGCGAGGTCATTGCGGGCGAGGTCCACGAGCATGATGTGCTCGGCAACCTCCTTGGCATCGGTCCGCATTTCCAGCTCATTGCGGATATCGAGCTCGTGCGTGGCGCCGCGCGGCCGCGTACCGGCAACGGGATAGAGCTGAACCTGCCGGTCCGAGGCGGTGTATTTGAGGTTCGATTCCGGAGAGGCGCCGAAGAGCTCGTGATCGGCGCCACGCACGTAGAACATGTACGGAGAAGGATTGGTCTCACGTAGCGTGCGGTAGGCAGCGAAAGCATCAGGGCAGTCAATACTAAAGGCGCGTGAGGGTTGAACCTGGTAGATATCGCCCGCGTGGACGTTGCCCTGGAGCCGCTCAACGTGGCTGCGGAAGGTGGCGTCGTCGATGGAGGCGCGTGCGCTTATGCTCTCTCGCGGTGCGGGGGCCTCTGGAGTACCAGGTACGGTGACGGCGGCCAGGTCGAGCTCCTCTTCGAGCGCGTGCTTGTCGACGCCCCACCCCTCAATCCTTGCCCTCTGAGTCAGGTGGTCCACCGTGAGGACGTGCTCGGCTACGAGAAATTCATAATCAGGGTATTCATTCGGTCCGTCTGGCACCGGTGGGAGTGTCTCGAAGGTGTCGACGTAGTCGAAGGCGAATCCTCCACCGAGGAATGGAAGTGACTCGCCGGAATAGAGCTGGCTAAACTGCAGCGTGCGCAAGATATCTGCGGTCGAGGTGGCGCGGAGGCGGGCGCGCTCATCGTGCTCGGTGGAGAGTTCGAAGCTAAAGGTGGCGCTGACGTCACCGTTCTGCCTCATCTTGGAGCAAAAATCCTGACGAAGTTCATCTAAGAGCAAGTGACCGGCTGGTGTTAAGGCCGTTGCGGTGACCTCCTGGCCGCGGCACACGACCTTGAGTGCTGCCTTCGTAATGGCGATGCAGGTGAGGTTCTTCTTGGTCTCAATGTCGGCGGACTCTAAAAGCAGGGAATCCTGCGGAGTGGCGAGAGCATAAAAGAGCGCGCTGGCGTCGGGTATGTACCTGACCTCACGTTGGGCTGTATACGGCATCCTGTGTCTTTCTTTAACGATAGTGAGTGCTGCCGCGAGCTTCGCAAAAGAGCAAAACGCCGAAAAGCCCGCAGCTGCGGGCCTTAAAAATTGGGGAGAAGAAAAGGGCCCGCGGGTTACGCGCGCCACCACCAAAGGTTAAAAGTGTTCTTCACAGCATCGACTCTAACACCGATACCTTCTGCCGTACAGGTAAATGAAACATGGGTACCCCCGAGAATCGTCCTCCGCGAAAACGACTCAACATCAGAGTGATGTAGCAAACATGCAGTTGAGGGTTGTGATGCACGACTCTGTTTCTGTCGAATGACAGCTTTGGGGTTTCGTGCGTTACCCCCGCAGGCCAAGAAAATTTACAAAACTGCTGCTTAAGGCCCTGTGGAGCGACTTTAATAACGGTCACCACAGCCGTTGATTATCTAGCTTAAGGATTGCCATGTTTAAGAAGACCGCCACTGTTCTCTCCTCCTTGGCCCTGGGGGCGGCTGCCCTGGTGGGCTGCTCGTCATCGTCGGAAAGCGCCGGCGGCGATTCGGGAGGTGGGAACTCCTACTCCATCGGCATCAACCAGCTGGTCCAGCACCCGTCCCTGGATGCTGCGGCCGAGGGTTTCCAGGCCGCGTTCGAGGACGCCGGCGTGGACGTGGACTGGGATATCCAGAATGCCAACGGTGAGCAGGGTACTGCGGTGTCCATCTCCCAGCAGATGGCAAACGCCAACCATGACCTCTACCTGGCAATCGCCACTCCGGCAGGCCAGGCCATGAGCAAGTCCATCAAGGACAAACCCCTCCTCTTCACCGCAGTCACGGACCCTGTTGAAGCGGAGCTTGTCGAATCCGTGGACAAGCCAGGTGCAAACGTCACCGGTACGTCCGATGCGGCTCCCATCGAAGAACAAGTCAAGCTCATGAGCCAGCTGGTCCCCGACGCGAAAACCGTAGGTGTGGTCTACTCCTCTGCCGAAGTGAACTCCAAGGTCCAGGTAGACCAGCTTACGGAAGCCGCTAAATCACAGGGGATGGGCGTACAGTCTCAGACCGTCACCTCTGTGACCGAGATTCCGCAGGCGGTGGAGGCGCTGGGCGACGTTGATGCAATTTATGTTCCGACGGACAACATGGTGGTCTCCGGTATCTCCTCGCTGATCAAGGTGGCGAATGACAAGACCATCCCAGTCATCGCTGCGGACTCCGGTGCGGTCGAAGGCGGTGCTGCCGCCACAATCGGTATCGACTATAAGGAGTTGGGCCGCCAAACCGGCGAGATGGCGCTGCGCATCCTTCAAGACGGTGCCGACCCGGCCGAGACCGCCGTGGAGACCGCGTCCGATTACACCTACGTCATCAATGAGGATGCTGTAAAGGCGCAGGGTATCGAGGTGCCACAGGAGATTCTGGACAAGGCTGAGACGCTGTGATTGGTGCGCTTGAGCTCGGGCTTCTCTACGCCGTCATGGCCGTGGGCGTTTACTTGACGTTCCGCGTCCTTGACTTTCCCGACCTGACCGTTGATGGCTCCTTCACCACAGGCGCCGCGACTGCCAGCATTCTTATTACTACTGGTGTGAATCCCTTTGTGGCCTCGCTTGCTGGCTTCTGCACCGGCTTCATCGCCGGTTGCGTCACTGGTTTACTTCACACAAAGGGCCGTATCGACGGACTGCTTGCGGGAATCCTCACCATGATTGGCCTGTGGTCAATCAACCTACGGATCATGGGAAGTGCCAACGTCCCGCTACTGTCGCAGGACTCGGTGTTCACTCCCCTGGATTCGATGATGGGCACGTGGGCTGGAGTCGGTCTGCTCGCTGCGGGAGCGCTCGCACTGTGTCTGATTATCGTGTGGTTCCTGTCCACAGACCTGGGCCTCTCGCTGCGTGCGACGGGCGATAATAAGCAGATGATCACCTCCTTCGGCGTCTCCACGGATTTCACGAAGATACTCACCCTCGCGCTATCGAATGGCCTCGTCGGCCTGTGCGGCGCGCTCATCGCTCAGTACCAAGGTTTCGCGGACATCTCCATGGGCATCGGTCTCATCTTGGTCGGGCTCGCCTCGGTGATCCTGGGGCAGGCGGTGCTCCCCCAGTCCCGCCTCTGGCTGGCGGTTGTTGCGGTGGCGCTCGGCTCCGTGGTCTACCGTCTCATCATTTTCGTGGCGCTCCAGGTGGGGCTTAACCCGAACGACATGAAGCTCATCACCGCGCTGCTCGTCATCGTCGCGCTTGTGGCACCGCGCTTGACGCGGGTTCGCACTCGAAGGAGGGCCTAGGCCATGCTCAGCATTGATTCGATTTCGAAGACCTTCTTCCCGGGCACTGCCAATGAGCGCCGGGCGCTTCGCGACGTCTCCCTTCACCTCTCCCCCGGTGACTTCATCACCGTCATCGGTTCTAACGGTGCGGGAAAATCCACCTTGCTGAATTCCATCTCGGGCCGGCTCATCCCAGATTCAGGAAGGATTCGGATTCACGGGAAAGACGTCACTACACAGTCGGAGCACAAACGTGCTCGCAAAGTGGGGCGCGTGTTCCAGGACCCGATGGCTGGTACTGCACCGAACCTCACCATTGAGGAGAACTTATCGCTGGCGTACCTTCGCGGAAAAAGTCGCGGGCTGGGGTTGGGGCTTAATTCGGCGCGCCGAAAGGTCTTTATCGACGAGCTGGAGTCCCTAGAGCTCGGCTTGGAAAAGCGCCTCGGCACCAAAGTAGGCCTGCTCTCCGGCGGTCAGCGCCAAGCGCTGTCGCTCCTTATGGCGGGGTTCACTCACCCGGATGTCATGCTGCTTGATGAGCACACCGCAGCGCTTGACCCGCAGCGCGCCGAGCTTGTGACGAACCTGACGAAGCGGATTGTGGAGCAGGGCAAGCTGACCACACTCATGGTCACGCACAACATGGCCCAAGCGCTTCAGGTGGGCAATCGCCTCATCATGATGCATGAAGGCCAGATCATCTTCTCCGCAGATGCAGAGCAGAAAGCTCAGCTGACGGTGGAGGATCTCATGGCGGAGTTCGCCAAGATTAAGGGCGCATCCTCCGATAGGACGCTCCTTCAGTGAGTCTGTGTTTCACGTGAAACACAGACGGATCAAATCCCGTCAAGGACGGCATCGAGTTCGTCGAGCGTCTCGAAGGCCGGTTCTTCGATGAGGTGGCCGCGCGCGATGACCATATGGGGAGCGCTGAGGTTGCGGAAGGACTCGAGAGGGTTGGCGTCCACGACGACGAGGTCGGCTGCGAAACCTTCCTCTACCCTTCCCGTGATTTCTCCCCAGCCGAGGATTTCGGCGTTGGTCTGTGTTGCTGCCTGGAGCGCCTGAGCGGGGGTCATGCCTCCAAAGCGCACGAGATAGTCCAACTCGCGCCACAAGCTGTAGTGCGTCACGTACGTGCAGGCAGAGTCAGTTCCCGTACCGATGACCACGCCCTCAGCCAAGGCCGTGCGGAGACCATCGAGCATGCCTTCAAAGATGGCGATGCCGTTCTGCTTCACCACGTCATTGACCTTGGTCACTTCCGTGTCTAGCCTCGCCAGTGGAAGTGCGGGGATAAGGGTGGGCACGAGTGCGGAGTATCCGCGTAGGGAGCGCGGGTTGTTCTTGAAGAGCTCCACCATCTCTGGGGTAAGCGGGCAGCCATGCTCGATGGTGTCGACCCCGGCCTTTAACGCTGCCGTCACTCCTACTTCGCCTTGCGCATGCGCGGCGACGATGACCCCAGCCTCGTGGGCTTCATCGCATATGGCTGCCATTTCCTCTTCAGTGAGCTGCGGACGTCCCGCCTCCCCGAGGGAGCGCGCGTCTGTTACGCCGCCCGTTGCCGCAATCTTGATGCACGTGGCCCCATTGCGAAGGTTGTGGCGAACATTGCGGCGTCCTTCCCATGGGGAATCATTGACCAGCGCAATCTGCGGTACACCGTGCCCGCCGGTGGCTGCGAGGAGTGGGCCGGAAGCCAGGATTCGGGGACCAACGTACTCCCCTGCCTCAATGGCTTCGCGGGCTTCCACGACCTCGTAACCGGGATCCCCCAGACTGCGTAGCCCGGTGACACCGGAGTTGAGCTGGGTGAGAATGTTCGCCTTGGTGCGCTTGCGCATGAGCGCGCGACCGGGAAGAGTGTTGAAGACTGTGGCGGCAATGGCCCCGCCGCGCTCG
Organism: Corynebacterium sp. BF-R-2; assembly: GCF_024586525.1. Lineage (NCBI taxonomy): Bacteria > Bacillati > Actinomycetota > Actinomycetes > Mycobacteriales > Corynebacteriaceae > Corynebacterium > Corynebacterium sp. BF-R-2. The sequence goes on from NZ_JAMFTP010000009.1 coordinate 82,392, forward strand.
GAGGTCAGCGCCGGGTGAAGCGGCTTGCCGTCGGAGAACAGGTGGGCGTGTGCGTTGATGAGTCCGGGCAGGACGAACTTGCCGTGGAGGTTGATGCGGCGCGCACCCGGGAGATGAGGGGCCGCGTCGGCTGGCCCGACATAACCAATGGTGCCGTGCTTGTCGACGCCTATGGAGTGGTTCTCAAGGACGGTACCGGCGGCGTCGCCGGTGACGATGGCACAGGATTCCAGGATGAAGGCGGTACGTGGGCTGGTCATGTGGTTAGTCTAAAGCGAACCGTGCTGGTAGGCCGATAAAGTTTCACGTGAAACGTAGTGTAGAAACGCACACGGTGAACTAGCGAATTTTCCGAATTATCCCCGCGGGGGTAGCCCTTTGGGGTGTAGTGCGAATGTAGAAAATTCCACTGTCCGTGCAGGTTAAATGGTCGATTTGTACTGCCTGGGGAGTAGTCACTCAACTGGCAGACAAATTCACTCGAGGAGAGTAGAAAAGACTCATGAGCGAAAACAAGAAGGTCAATGTTGACGAGTTGCTGGCCAAGGTTCCGACCGGCCTGCTTATCAATGGCGAGTGGGTGGATGCCTCGGATGGGTCCACCTTTGATGTGGAGAATCCAGCTACCGGAGAGATCATCGCGACACTCGCTTCTGCAACGTCTGAGGACGCGAAGAAGGCTATGGATGCTGCGTGTGCAGTCCAGGAAGAGTGGGCACGCACCTCTACTCGCGAGCGGTCTGAGCTGCTGCGCCGCGCTTTTGAACTGGTCCAGGAACGTAAGGACGAGTTTGCCACTCTCATGACCTTGGAGATGGGTAAGCCATTGGCTGAGTCTTATGGTGAAGTTACCTATGGCTCTGAGTACCTTCGCTGGTTCAGTGAGGAAGCCGTCCGCGACTACGGCCGCACCCTGCCGGCGCCGGAGGGCACCCTGCGCATGATTACTCGCCGCAAGCCGGTGGGCCCGTGCCTTCTCATCACCCCCTGGAACTTCCCGCTGGCCATGGCGACCCGCAAGATTGCGCCGGCCATCGCCGCTGGTTGCACCATGGTAGTAAAGCCTGCCAAGCTGACGCCGCTGACCACGCAGTATTTTGCACAGACGATGATCGATGCCGGAGTCCCGGCAGGCGTGGTCAATGTAGTGTCCGGTAAGTCCGCGTCCGCTATCTCCGAGCCGATTATGGCCGATTCTCGCCTCCGCAAGATCTCCTTCACTGGCTCTACCCCGGTGGGCAAGACCTTGCTCAAGGCCGCTGCCGACAATGTGCTGCGCACGTCCATGGAGCTGGGCGGCAACGCTCCCTTCATCGTCTTTGACGACGCCGACCTGGACCAGGCTGTCGAAGGTGCCATGGGCGCCAAAATGCGCAACATCGGTGAAGCCTGCACTGCTGCCAACCGTTTCATTGTCCACGAGTCTGTGGCCGAAGAGTTCGCGGAGAAGTTTGCCAAGCGTATTGGTGAGCTCAAGGTGGGTAACGGCCTCGATGAGGGCGTGACCTGTGGTCCGCTGGTCGAGCAGAAGGCGCTCGACAACGTCACGGCTCTGGTCGATGACGCCGTGGAGAAAGGCGCTAAGGTTCTCGTCGGCGGCAAGCCGGGTGAGGGCAAGGGCTACTTCTACTCCCCTACTGTTCTGACAAACGTCTCCCGCGATGCGCGCGTGGCTCAGGAGGAAATCTTCGGCCCGATCGCTCCGATCCTGACCTTCTCCGACGAAAAGGAAGCCATCGCCATCGCAAACGACACGGAGTATGGACTGGCCTCCTACGTCTTCACCGAGGACTCCGACCGCATGTGGCGCGTCGGCGACGGTCTGGAGTTTGGCCTGATGGGCTTCAACGCCGGAGTTATCTCTAACGCAGCTGCCCCGTTCGGCGGCGTCAAGCAGTCCGGCATGGGCCGCGAGGGCGGCGCCGAGGGTATTGCTGAATACACCTCGCTGCAGTACATCGCTATGCGTGACCCGTACGCGAATGCCTAAGTCCTCCTGCTAAGCCGGCGGACGCCATCCCGATGAGGTGGTGACCGCCGGCTTTGTCGTTGGAACCGCACTGACTAGAACCACAGTGGCTGTGTCATGGGTAACATGTTTAAAACGACTGCACTAGATTGTCTAGGAGAACCTCATGACCCAGTTCGCTAACTATTCCGACCTGCTGGCTGCCATCACGGATGAGAACGGCCGCGAGATTCTCAACCCGGCAACCGGGGAGGTTGTTGGCCATGCCCCGGAAGGTACCGTGGAGGACCTCAATACGGCGGTGGAGACTGCGGTTAAGGCACAAAAGGAGTTTGCCAAGCTTTCCGACGAAGAGCGGTGCGAGCTGCTCACCAAGGCAGCCGCGGCTGTGGATGCCAATGCAGAGGCACTCGTTGAACTGCTCTCCCGTGAACAGGGCAAGCCTCTGAACGGCCCGAACGCTCGTTTCGAGGTGGGCGCATGCTCGGGGTGGCTCAATGCGACCACGTCCTTCGAGCACCCGAACTACACGGCCGTTGATGATGACATCACTGCCACAGTGAATTACCGTCCGCTCGGCGTTGTTGGTGCGATTGGTCCGTGGAACTGGCCGATGATGATCACCATCTGGCAGATTGCACCGGCGCTGCGTATGGGTAACGCGGTCGTCGTTAAGCCTTCTGAGTACACCCCACTTTCTGTGCTGGGGCTCATTGAGGTCATCAACACTGTGCTGCCGGAAGGAGTGTTGCAGGTCGTGACCGGTGATGGTGAGGTCGGCGCTGCGGTGACGGCACACGCGGATATCGACAAGATTATGTTCACCGGTTCCACTGCCACCGGCAAAAGGATTGTGGAGGCCAGCGCCGAGAACCTCACCCGCCTCACGTTGGAGCTCGGTGGCAACGATGCCGGCATCGTGCTTGACGACGCCTCCCCAACGGACATCGCCGGCGATCTCTTCTGGGGCGCGTTCATCAACACCGGCCAGACCTGTGCTGCGATGAAGCGCGTCTACGTGCCGGAATCGCTGTACGACGCCGTCTGCGAAGCCCTCGTCGAGGTGGCCAAGGCCTCCCCGATGGGCGTGGGCTTGGAAGAAGAGAATGTCCTCGGCCCGCTGCAGAACAAGCAGCAGTTCGACATCGTCGACAAGCTCGTCAACGCTGCCAAGGAGTCCGGCGCACGCGTTCTGCTGGGCGGCGACCCGGACTATGACGCGCCGGGCTACTTCTACCCCACCACCCTGGTGGCCGACATCGACCCAGACAACCCGTTGGTTGTCGAGGAGCAGTTCGGTCCGGCACTTCCTATTGTGAAGTACACGGACCTGGATTGGGCCATCGAGCAGGCAAACAAGCTCGATGTGGGACTGGGCTCCTCCGTGTGGTCCTCCAACCGCGAGCGTGCTCTGGACGTCGCCGCGCGCCTAGAGGCAGGAACCACCTGGATTAACGGTCACGGTGCCGTCGACCCGCGCGTGCCGTTCGGCGGTATCAAGTCCTCCGGCTACGGCGTGGAGTTCGGTACCGAGGGCCTCAAGGGCCTGGCTTACCCGCAGATCATCAACGGCTAAAACCGGCCCGGCGCTGCTATTCTTAGCGCCATGAGCACCGCCAAAGTCCCGGAGATCGAGTACGCAGCCTTCGACGCCATGAAGGAGGTTGCGTCCTCGCTGAAAGCTGCATACCTCACTAGGGCTGCTGAAGCAGGCAACGATGTTGAATCCCAGTGGTGGATTCGTCAGAACTGGCTCGTAGAAGACATGGTCAGTGGGGTTGATTCAACCGACATCGAAGCCATCCGTGCCGCTGCGGCTCTCTTTGCACAACGGCTCGAAGCTCTCTCCACCGAGCACAAAGCGGCATAACCTATGCTGTCCGCCGCTGATTTCCCCGTTGATCCACAAGTTATGGAGCAACGGCTTAATACTCTGCAAGCCAGCTACTTTGGCCGATCGAATGCTCACAGTCCGTCTGTTCCAGAAGTCATTTATGTGGCGGGGCAGCCAGCGTCAGGCAAATCAACAGCCATTGAATCCGTGAAAAATGGCCACACGGTCCTTGACTCCGATGAGATACGCAAATTGCATCCAGCCCTTGACGAAATCATGGGTCGCGATCCCCTGCGCATGGACGTGCTCACTAATGGCCCAGTCCCCTATTGGATGTCCTCGCTGATTGAGTATGGCCGGCAGCATGGGCACTCCCTCATCATTGAGAACACGCTGTCCAACCCGGAATTCATCGCGGGTGAGATAGCCAAGTTTCGCTCCGCGGGTTTCCGCGTGAGGGTCGTGGGCTTGGCGGTGGCGCAGGAGGTCTCCAGGCTTGGTGTCGTCCAGCGCTACCTGGAGGCGCAGCGCGTGAGCCGCTACCCGCGTTGGACAAATGAGGTTTCCCACACGTCGGGCTTTAAGGCCATCGTCCCAGGGCTTCAAGCGATTGCGCCGCTTGTCGACGACCTCGAGATCCGCACCCGCGACGGCCGCACCTTAAGCGGCATCGAGGATATTGAGGCTGAGCGCGCAAACTGGTTCGACTCCCCCGCCACTCGTGCTGACTGGCTGGCCCGCTTCGACAGCTGTGACTTGACTGGCCTTGAAGCGGAGAAGCTTACGAAGAACCTCGTGGCTGACGCTGAGCGTATCCGCGGGCTTTAAGACTGTGCCTGTGGAACTGCGCGCCCGGTAGGCGGTGAGAGCCTCGTATCGAACCGACTGCTGGCGAGCTGGCGGTCTGCGAGGTCGAGCAGGCTGAGGATGTCGTCCGCGTAGTATCCAAGGCCGCCGTTCTTGGCAATCACCTTGGTGCGTAGAATTCCGGCACCGCTTAGCCGGTCTAAGGCCTTTCGTGCATTTCCAGGGGTGATTCCATAGAGACGCTGGATGGACCTGACCGTGACGATGGGATACGCAGGAAGGCTTCTCAGCAGTGTGGCTTCTAAAGAGTCTGCGCGAAGAGCGCGCTGCATCCCATCCTTCCGGCGGGTGTCTTCGACGGCAGCAAACCACTCCAACTGGATTCTCGCGAGATCGTCAGCGATGAGGCGAGCCTGTTTCACGGCTTCTTCGGCAGCATCCAGAAAAATGGAGAGCCATTCGTCGACGTTGTCCTTGCGGTAGGCCGTTAATCCTTGAACGTACCTTGTGGACCACGTACCGAGGACGAGACTTACCGGCAGAATGGTGTACTCAGTAAGCCCACGACGCAGAAGAATCCCATGAATGAGAGCACGGCCAACGCGCCCGTTGCCGTCTGCAAATGGGTGAATCGTTTCGAACTGAGCGTGAGCAATTGCGGCCTGGATGAGAGCCCCATGCGAAGCGCCATCGAGGTAAAGACATAAGTCGTCCACGAGGTCATGGACTAGACGTGGGGGAGCTGGGATGAACTCGGCACCAATGGGTGTGTGGTTGCTTCCTCCGATCCAGTTTTGAATAGTGCGAAGTCCAGTGGGAATGGAGCCATTCTCCCCCATCAATTCTCTTTGAAGCCTTTCTAGAAGCTCGACGGAGATTGTCGGTTCGGTTGCAAAGCTCTTCTCAATGGAACGCAGAACGGTGAGGTTGCGGGCAACCTCTTCCGCACTTTCCTTAAAGCCACGGACTTCCTCCTCTTGGGCGAGTTCCGCGAGGACAACCTTGTCTACGTTGGGCGCAATACCTTCGATGCGTGAGGAAGAAATCGCTTCAGAACGCATGAGTAATCGGGCCACAGATTCCAACTGGCCTGAAGCCGTATGGCGGTTGAGCCTCAAAATCTCACGCTCGATACGTGCTGCTCGGCTGGTGAGCTCTGGGGAAAAAGTCCACGCCTTACGTGCAAGATGGTCAGGAACATAGACCAGAAAAGGGCCTCCAGCCTTATCGCGTCGGGGCAGGCCGGAGCCTGATTCGGGGATCCAGTTCTCGGTAACGTAGTCGGGCATGTAGAGGTTATCCATTCGGCAAACAGTAAATGAGTGGTTGGATAACTCTTATCCAACCACTCATTGGGGTTTGGGCGCTAGATAACCTTTAAAAATTCGAGTTTTCAAAGAAGAAAAACGGCCTCAATGAGAACATCAATGACAATCTCAATAAGAAGATCAGTGAGAACTATTGTCATTGAGGGCAGGAAAAGTTAGCATTGAACTGTCATTGTTATCATTGAGGACGGGTATTCAAGGTGAACAATTGGTCCGAGAATCAGCTGCGGGAGCTATTGGCTGAGCTCGAGTTGCGTGGGGGTGATTCAACAACAGTCGAGGTCAAAACCGCTAAGGGGGGTATTCCAGACTCTCTACCGCACACCCTGTGTGCGTTTGCAAACATGCCAAGTGGTGGTCTTATCATTCTCGGTGTCAATGAGAAGGAAGGGTTCATTGTTACTGGCATTGAGAATCCTTCGGATATGGAGGCTGCAGTGGCCTCGCAAGCTCGTCATGCAATCACTCCCCCAGTCACGGTGCATACCGCCAGTGTGGCAATAGACGGTACGCATGTTGTGATTGCGGAGGTGACGGGATTGCCGGTCACGGATAAACCAGCTCTCTATAGGGGAGAAGCATATCTACGAATGGCTGATGGGGACTACCGTATGAGTGCCTCCGAGCTACGCATGATGGACGTTGCGAAGCTGCATGCTGAAGAGGCAGTGTCTTATGACACGACGATTGTGGAGGGCACGAGCCTTGCAGATCTAGATAGCGACGTAGTGCAAGATTTCTTGGTTCAGGCGCGGAGGAAGAATCGGCGACTATCGGGACTTGCTCAAGACGAGGACGTCTTACGGGCGCTAGCGGTGACGACCGCGACTGGAGAGGTGACGCTTGCTGGCCTGTATGCGCTGGGTTTCTATCCCCAAGGACATTTTCCTTCTTTAGCAGTAACGGTGGCGCAAAGGCTACCAAATGGTTCGAAGCACGGGCGAGTGTTGGGGTTGGAGACCTTCGAGGGACCCATTCCGGTGCTGTTGAACTCGGTCATGGGTTGGGTAAGGCAACGACTAGCCGCCGTACGGCGATATCGAGACGATGGATCAATGGTGGAAGTTCCTGAGCTTCCCCTTTCAGCCATTCGTGAGGCCGTGGCGAATGCATTGGTGCATCGAGATCTTGGGCCCAATACGTTGGGTGCGGGTAAATCGATTGATGTCCGCCTACTTCCAGACAAGATGGTCATCTCCAGCCCAGGGGGCCTTAGGGATCTGACGGTTGAGCAGCTCAAGTCGAGAGACCTTGCGCGCCAAGAGATTAACCAGCGCCTCTACAGACTGTGCCGATATCTCAAAGCAGACGATGGCACTTTTGTCATTGAAGGCGAAGGCGGCGGTGTGCAGCTCATGCTGGATGCCGCGCGCGAGCAAGGATTACCGGAGCCTGACCTGATAGATTCTGGAGTGCAATTTACGGTGAAGATGTGGCGGCCGGACACGCGTGGAGAGGCCCGCACCTGGGAGCCACTACACAAGGAGGAACCACTCACCGACCCGGAACGACGAGTGGATGCACCCGTGGACTTGGATGGCCTGGGAGTTAACGCGCCGCGCGTAGCGGAGGCGCTGCGCACGGCGGCACAACCGCTGACCATTGGCGGAATCGAAACAGCCACAAGCCTCACTAGAGCGCAAGTACGTTATGCATTGAAGTCACTGGTGAAAGCACAATTGGTGCGCATGGATGGTACGCGCGGCTCGCAAGCAACAACCTATGAATGGCTAGCTAGCCGCGGGATTTGAGGCGCTTGACCAGCTGGTCGTGGTGGACGGGGGCGAGGCAGCCGGCGTCGACAACGCGTTGGGCTAGGTCCCTATCCCCCATCTTGGCGGCGAAGGCCATGCCCATGGTGATGTCATGGTCGGGGCGGCCAATGAGGGAAATATCGTCGTCCGGGGTGATGCGTCCAGGAGTGATAATGCGCAGGTAAGCGCCGCAATCACCGCGGTCTGTGAAGGTTTTGAGCCAGCCGGGCTCATCCATCCAGCCGGAGAACGTGGCGCAGGGCTGGCGCGGGATAGAGACTTCGAGGACGCACTCCCCTATCTGAAGCTGCTGGTTGATGAGGACATTAGGCCAGGAAATGCCCTCAGTCGTGAGGTTCTCGCCGAAATAGCCGTTGCGCAGCACGCGGTTAAGTTCGCCCTCCCAATAGTCAAGCTCCTCGCGCGCTACGGCATACACGGCCTTGTCGGCGCCGCCGTGGTGCGCGTGATCCCCGATGGAATCCCCTACTACCCCGGAGCCATCGCCGTAGTTGGGGCCGGGAATGTCGAGGTCGAGGTGTGGGCGCGGGTGCTTATCGATGCCCGTGTACTCGTGCCGCCCATGCGGCTCCGGGCGGCGGACAGCGACGTTCGTGGAGATCACCTTCATGCTCACCCATTGTGGCACACCTCACGTGACTACATCTCGCGATTGTGGAAGAGAGCTTCCGCGGTGACGAGGTCGTAGAAAAAGAGGCGGGGGGCGAGGGGGAGGACGTCGGCAAGCATCGGCATATCCTCCTTGAGCAAGGGGCTTTCCATCACGATGTCATTGGCGGCACCACGCGCAGCCAAGGCAAAAGCATAGGAGATATACGGCATCCACGCGGCGGCGTTGAGCTCATCGGCGGTGTTTCCGCTGGCAAACGCGCCGAGTGCCACGAGGGTGTGGCTAATGGACATGTCCACGCCGGCGTTTTGCACAACGGAGGCGAGGGCAGTGGCATCCTTGCGCAGCTGCTCAATAGTGCCGAGGGCATCGAGGGCGCCGTTGTTGGCAAAACACTCACGCAGCGCAGCGACACGGGCGGCCTCCCCCATGAGGTCATCAACCGTGGGGGTCGGGCTGTGCACGGTGGCAGCGCCCAGGAGCATCGGGCGGGTAAGCCCATCAGCGCCGGTCTCACGCACGGCAGCGAGCTCGGCATTGTCGCTGGCGGAAGGATCAAGGAGGAGATCCAGGTAGTTATCGGCGCTGGTCTCCAAATCAGATTCGAGCGGCGAGTGGAACAGGCGGGTACGCGCGATGGAACGAGCCTGCTGGTTCACGCTCACGCCGGTCTGGGCCAGCGCATGCAGGGCGGACTCGGGGTTAGCGCGGAGGCGGTCGATGATGCTGTCGAACATGGCCTGCAGCTTCGGGTTCGGGCTGCGCTGGGACAGCACGTGCAGCGCGCGGAAAGCTCCCCACAGCTCCTCCGGGGTCCAGTCCTTGGACGCGCGCGCCGGCTCCGCGCCCTCCGGGGTCACAACGATGGAGGCGCTGGATGGACGAGCGGGGGCGGTGAGGTTGGAGGAAGGGGTGAGCTCGCGGACATCGACAAGCGCTGAGCCGTGCTCGAGCAACTCGGCAGGGAGTTTAAAACCGTGCTCTGTCGGCTCGAGGTGGGTGGGTTCTACCGTGGGTGTAGCCAATGGCCAGGCCCAGCCCACCAAATCTACCTGCGGTTCGACGTTCTGCTCAATGATCACTTCCTGTTCCCCCAACAGGCCACGGCTCACGAGCGGAGACTTGCGGACGGTGGCCAGGGCGGCATAAATGAGGCTCGTGGAAGCGGATGCCTCATACTCCACGATGCGCCGCTCCAGGCTGCGGGCTTCGTGCGCGGCGCGCTCCCCCTCTGGCAGCGAATCCAGGTAATCCTCGTAGGACAAGGTCGACCACATGAGGAAGAGCTCGGCGGAAGGCTGCTTGCGCACCGCGTTCGCCAGCGCTGCATTCGGCACTGCCAGGCTCGTGACAGCCTGCGTGGTCTTGGAGGTACGGGCCAGCTCCTTAATCTTCTGGCGGCCGTCAATGGTGACGAACTTGGCCAGCGGCAGTGGGCGCGGCGAGTGGACGGTGAACATGTCATCCTGATCGAGCTGACCAGCCAGAATGACCGGTTTATCCGAGTGCTCGGTGGGCTCCAAGCCGATACGCTTGACGCGGCTAAACAGGGCCTCCGGCCACACATCGAACTCGAGCTCATAGCCGGCATCACTGGCCACCACCTCGCGGCGCGAGACTTCCGTGTCCTCGAAGGTGCGCATGCCCTTCTCCAGCGCGATGGGCTTCTTCGGTGGGGAGGCCAGCGTGTAGCTAAAGGCTGAGTGAGCGCCAAGGGCATCGATGATGCGGAAATCCATGCCGCGCGGGCCCTCGTTGGTGGCGCGCATGTGGAGGCCCTCGGCGAGGGAGATAAAGCGGACGTCGACAAGCTCAGCGTCGCGCCACAGCGACACCTTGTAGCGCCCTACCCAGGGGTCTTCATAGAGGTCACTGGGGAAAGGCTCGGCAATACCGGCCTCGAAGGTCTGTTCCGAAATCTCTTCCTGCTCGCCGCCAAGCGGGGCGTAGGTGAGATCGATGCGCCACTCCCCCTCTGCGATGAAGCGCACGCGCGGAGATTGCGTAAAAACGGGCTCGTTGTCCAGACCGCGGGCGTTGGGAAGGATGCTGACGTTAAAGTCCCACTCGAAATCGCTGTGCTTAGCGACGTCCACCGGTTCCCTCTGCGGCACAGTCACCTGGTCCGGCAGCGCGCCGACCTCCCATCCAGCCCAGATGCCCAGCGGTTCGGCCTCCTCCAACGTTCCTTGCGGTGCGATGAGGGTGGTGCGGTCATAGACAATGAAGTGCGCCTTCTCCGTGATGCCGGTGAAGGTGGTGGGCTCAATGAGCTCCTCCTCGCCGTCCCGCAGGGTTACCGTAATGCGGGTAAAGGGGCCTGGAATGCCGACCTCCAGCGGTTCCTCCGTGGCGAATTCACGCACCGTACGCGGGCGATCGATGAAATGGGATTGAACAACCCAGCGGGGCTCGGTGACCTCTGCCTCAGGATTGGTGGCGGGCAGCTCCAGCATGAGGATATTGCTGCCTCGGCGTAGCGACAGGCGGGGACCCTGCTCAACAAGATCGGTGTCTACCAGTGGCGTAGTTGGAAGTGAATAAATTTCCGCGCTCATTTACCTCATCATAGGCCACTGCGGGGTGTGGTTGCCATGTTGCTGGTAGATGCCTGTGATGTCCTAGAGATAGGACACCTGTCCTGAAGGTAGGACACCTTGCTATTCTCGTGCTATGGACCCAGTGGAAATCCTCAAACACAGCGCTCTTAGTTTGAGCGATATTTCGCGGCGCACCGGGGTGTCTCGAAATACGCTCAACTTGTGGCTGCAGGGAACTACTCAGCCAAGCCTGGAAACCCTGGATAAAGTCTTATGTGTTCTCGGGTATGAAGTTTTTCTATCGGTGAGGCGCATGAGTAACGCAAGTGCTGCGACGGCGGCTCGCGTGCTTCTAGGGGAGCTCGAGGACGACTCTCCGGCAGTAATTGAATGGATAAATCGCTTCAGAAAGTGGGGGGACGTCCCAGTCGATGACGCTTCCCCTCTGCAGTTGATAGAGCGAGCAGCGTGGGCGTCCAATCCTTATGGCCGCGCAGGCGCGTGCCACTTCTTGCCTACGAACCCCATCACGCTAGCGTCTGCTGCTCAAGCCCTGGGCCAACGCTGGGCCCTGTCGGGGACGTACGCGCGTGCACATGGCCCGCGGCCGTATCCCGGTTGCGGAGGACGTCTCGGCTCGACGCTAATTTGGTGCGAAGATCCTGCTGCGATACTGCCATCACTTCCACAGAGAGTCCGCTTGAGCGCTGACCCCATTGCCGGAGGTGTAACGCTGTGTCCGGCCGCGGGAAGGGAGCTTGACAATATGAGCGTGAGCGGCGGGGTTCAGTACGCTTCCGAACTCCAAGTTGACATAGACGTGCACGCAGAACGCTATGCGGGAAGTGAAACGAAATGAGAATCGCGGCGAGCCGTGTGAGCTGGGAGAAGCGTGAGCGTCCGCAGGTACCTGAGCTAGGTACAGAGCGTGTACTCTGTCGGCTTACCCGGCAGCTGCCCGACCTCGTGTGGAATGCAGCTGCTCTGGAGGGCAACACATTCACTCTCCCTGAAGTCCGTACCTTGCTGGATGGCGTCACTGTGGGTGGCAAGGCGCTTGCGGAACAGCAACAGATTTTGGATTTGTCTCAGGCATTTAACCTGCTGCATGAACTCGTCAAAGAAGGTTCATTCGCGGTGAGTAAAACAACGAGTGACAAAATACATAATGCTGTTGCCAGGAATGAAGCACTGGATGCAGGCCTCTTCCGTGGTGAAGGAAGCGTACGTGGTGATGGCGGGGGGTGAGGCTTATGGATGGTGGCTTTGTCCCGTTTGATCCGGATGACGAACTCCGTGAAGCGCACGGTGACCTGGTGGATTCCCTTGCAGGTTTGGGTAATCCGATTGAGAGGGCGCTCGCGTACTTCTGCTCAGCGACTCGTAGTCAGTTCTATTTCGACGGCAACAAACGAACCGCGCGGCTGGTCGCCTCCGGGCTATTGATGAGCAATGGCTACGCGGCACTTAATATTCCGAATGCGAGAAGGTTGGAATTCAACCTTGCCCTCGATGAGCTGTTTCGAACCGATGACGCAACGAGCTTGATGGACTTCCTGTATGACTGCTTGATGGAGTCCTCGATACAGTAGTTTTCCTGTGGGGCTCTGGTGGAGCTGACTGCGAGGGACAGCATGTCGGGATAGGTTCGCGGCAAAGTACAAGGCCCGCTGGCGTTCATCTGTCTGAGCGCCGGCGGGCCTTGGTAGAGATGCTTTTTAGATTGTGATTGCTGGGCGCAACTTAGGGAAGCAGACGCTGCAGAGCGGAGAAGTCAACCTTCACAGCGCCGATGGACTGCAGGAAGGCAGCGATTGCGCCGAGGATAGCGGCAGCAACGCCTGCGCCCAGGAAGCCTGCGCCAGTGGCGGAGCTGGTGTCCTTCTTGCCAGCGTTGCCCTTGTTGGAATCTCCCTTGGAGTTGTCCTTGCCCTCGTCCTTGGAGTCATCCTTGTTGGCATCGTCCTCAGGGGTCTTACCAGCGTTGTCTTGATCCTCCGGCTTGTTCTGGTCCTCCGGCTTGGAGTCGTTAGCGAACCACCAGTCCTGGATGATCAGGTTGGCAACGTCGGTGTTGTCGATGTACTTGCCGCGGACCGGATCCTCACCGGTAGCCTTGGCCAGGATGTCCTCAGAGCCAGCGCCCTTGAAGAAGAACGGAACAACCTGGTTGGTGTGCTCGCCGGAGTACCACTGGTGCTGCGGAGCCTTGCCCTCTTCACCGGTCTGCGGGTTCCAGGACTCGGTCTCGTCCTTGCCGGAGAGGTAGCCGGTCTCGTGGTCAGCGGTGACGATGAGCAGGGTCTCGTCCCAGTTGGAGTTCTCCTCAACCCAAGCGATAGCAGCGTCAACAGCCTTGTTGAAGTCCTGGGTCTCTTCGATGTCGCGGCCAGTCTGGTTGGCGTGACCGGACCAGTCAATGGCGCCGCCCTCAATCATGACGGAGAAGCCCTTGTCGTTCTGGCCCAGAACGTTGAGAGCACCCTTGGTCATGGTCGGCAGGTCAACAACGTCATTCTTCGGGTCAGTGCCCGGCTCAGCAGCCTCCGGGTTACCATCACGGCCCTGCTGCAGGGTAGAGGCTACCGGTGCGAGACCGAAGTACTTCTTGTCGGCCTCAACGTTGCCTTCAGCCCACTTCTCGAAATCAGCGGTGTTCTCGGCGAACTCCCAGCCGGCAGAGCCATCACGCAGAGAGTTGAAGGACTCCTCGGAGAGGTACTTGTAGTTCGGAGCGTCAACCTTCTGAGCGTTGTCATCGAACTCCGGGTGGCCAGCGCCCATGATGACGGAGAGGTCGGAGCCGACCATCTCAGCAGCAATCTCTTTGTAGTTGTTGCGGTTCTTGTTGTGCGCAGCGAAAGCAGCCGGGGTGGCGTGGCTGAACGGAACGGAGCTGACAACACCAGCGGACTTGCCGTGGGAGATGGCCTGCTCGGAAATGTTCTTCAGGGAGTGGCCGTAGGAGGACTTGCCCAGGACACCGTTGTCCACCTTCTGACCGGTGGCCATAGCGGTACCAGCAGCAGCAGAGTCGGTGACCTTGTCCTGCTTCACGTAATCGTGGTCGGTCCAAGCCTTGGCCGGGTCATAGGAGCCGCCCTCCGGGAAAGTGGTCATGGACACGCGGTTGAAGTCCTCGAAAGCCTGAACGGACTCACCGTCGATCTCCTTGACCTCGCCGTCGAACTTGCCCTCAACCAGGTACTTGGACTGGCCGGACTCGTAGAGGTTGGTGGAGGCGATGTGGTTGTAGCCCATGCCGTCACCGATCATGTAGATGACGTTCTTCGGGCCAGCGGTTGCTGCCTGAGCGGGGGCGACGACACCAGCGGTGGCGACGGAGGCGATAGTGACAGCGGCGCAGGTACGCAGTGCGCGGGAAGAAATACGCATGTAGTGAGCTTTCTATGTGAAAAGAGCGTGCAGAGTAATAGAGATGGACTGTGGCCAACGCCTCTCTCCCTCAAGCAAGGTGGAGTATGGCAGTTTCCTGTCCGTTCGGCCCGAATCCATTGAGCACCGTTCTGACCCCGGGTGACTGACAGACGGCTGGCAGGTTAGCGTAAGGGAAATTTAAGACTAGGGTGCTGGATATCACACTTTGGGGCGGCGTCGGCAAGCGCATGGCGCGCTGTGGGTACGCAAAAACGGCGAGCCCCCTGCTGGGGCCCACCGTTGTGTGGGGTGACGGCAGCTTATGCCATCTGCAGCGTGGTCACGCAGGTACCGCCCTCGTCGGAGGTGTCCAAGGGGACCTCGCCGGTCTTGCCGTCCTTCTCGATGGTGATGGTGCCCTTCTTGTCAGCCGGCAGCCAGTAGCCAATGAAGCCGTTATCGAACGTCGTCGTGTCTTCGTTGACCAGCTCATTTCCCTCGTCATCCGTGATGGTGATGTGGATGTCTTCCTTGCTGAGCTCACCGGTGCAGGTGGTCAGGGAGTGGTTGAAGCAGTCGTGCGTAGCGGTGAGGTACGGCGCAACAGAGAGGTAGAACTTGTCCTCCGGCAGCGGTAGGGAGGCCTCGCCCTGTTCAGTAGCGAGGATGAGCTCGTTCGGGCGCACGGATGCGATGAGATCGCTATTGCGCTCGTCCTTGGACTGGCGATCCAGCTTGTCCACGATTTCCTGGCCATCCAGTCCCTCAAGGTCGAACTCGGCCTGGATCTCCTCAGCGGAGACCTGCTGGACTTCAGTGGTGGCAGCCTCGCTCTTGGAGGCCTCGGTGGGGACAGGGCTCTCGGTGGAGCAGGCGGACAGGGTGACGGCTGCGGCACAGGCGGCAGCGAGAGAGATAAAGCGTTTCATAGTTCTTTCGAATGAATCTGATTGGGTGTGGTTTAAGCCTATACCCCTCCCCCGTATCAATCAAAAGGATGAGATCAATATCATCATTCTGCTCTCACCAGGCTAGACTGTGCCTTATGTCTGATACTTCATCCCCAACGCTGCCGCCCTGCCCCGAATGTTCCTCTGAATACACCTACGAAATGCCGCCTCTCATCGTGTGCCCCGAGTGCGCGCATGAGTTCTCCGCCGACGCTGCCAGTGACTCAGCGGCGGAGGGGGCTGACCCCGTCATCGTGGACTCGGTGGGCAATGCGCTTGCCGACGGCGACACGGTCACCATCACCACTACCCTCAAGGTCAAAGGTGCCCCGAAGCCGCTCAAGGCCGGCACCAAGGTCCGCGGCATCCGCCTCAACGTTGATGCTGGCACCGGCCAGGAAGACCACAACATCGACTGCAAGATTGACGGCTTCGGCGCGATGAAGCTCAAGCCAGCCGTGGTGAAAAAGATTTAGTAGTGAAGAAGGTTTAGCGCTGACGACGAGGTAGAGTTAAACCCCGACCGTGGGCTAATGGCGTGCATTGTTCCCTGCGGCAGTTACGCTGAACTACATGATTACCGGCGCCCTCAAAAATAACGTCGACCGCATCTGGGACACCTTCTGGTCCGGCGGCATTTCCAACCCAGTCTCCGTTATCGAGCAGTTCACCTACCTGCTCTTTATCAAGGATCTCGACGAGCGCCAGGTCCAGATTGATAAGCGCCGCGCTTTGGGTGATCCGACTGCGACGGAGGACATCTTTGATGCCAGCCAGCAGGACTTGCGGTGGCGCAACCTTATTGAGGACCGCGACATCGCCCGCCGCAAGGTCACCATCATCACCAAGGTATTCCCCTTCATCAAGGAGATGGGCGGCACAGGTTTCCAGGAACACATGGCTAACGCCTCCTTCGATATCGAATCTGAAGCCACGCTCTCACGTGTCATGGAGCTCATTGACCTGCTGCGCTTTTCTAACAAGGACATGAAGGGTGACTTGTATGAGTACATGCTGGATAAGCTGTCTACCTCCGGCACCAATGGCCAGTTCCGCACCCCCAGCCACATCATCGAGCTTCTTGTCGCGCTTATGGAGCCCACGCCACAACAGCGCATCATCGACCCAGCGTGTGGCACCGCAGGCTTCCTGGTGGGTGCCAATGATTGGATTGCCCACCATCACCGCGAGGACCTGTTCAACAAAGACACGCGCACAACGTTTACCAATGAGGGTTTGACGGGCTTCGACTTTGATAAGACCATGGTGCGCATTGCCGCGATGAACATGTTCATGCACGGCTTTGAAGAGCCCAACATTTCTTACCGCGATTCGCTGCAACAGCTGCCCACAACGTTCGATGAGGCCTTCGACCTAGTCTTGGCCAACCCGCCTTTCGCAGGCAGCTTGGACAAAGACTCCATCGATCCCAAGCTCAAGTCTGTGACGACGGCCAAGAAGACCGAGCTCCTCTTTGTCCACCGCTTCCTGCAGCTACTCAAGCCGGGTGGTCGCGCCGCGGTGATTGTCCCTGAAGGTGTCCTCTTCGGCTCTACCAAGGCGCACAAAGCCCTTCGCAAAACCTTGGTTGAGGATCAGCGCCTGGACGCCGTCATCAAACTGCCCTCCGGCGTATTCAAGCCCTACTCGGGTGTGTCCACCGCCGTCCTGTGCTTTACCCGCACGGATTCCGGCGGTACTGACGAAGTGTGGTTCTATGACGTCACCGCGGATGGCTATTCCTTGGATGACAAGCGCACTCCGCTTCTTGACGCCCCTCTGCTCGGCCCCTCCCCTGCCTCACACATCCAGGACCTAAGCGATCCCGCGCTTGCCGACGCCCCCACCTCCGTCACCCTCACCGACGAACAACTCAAGCTCAACAACCTCCCAGACGTTGTGGCCCGCTGGCACGCCCGCACCACCGATGAGCGTGAGCGCGCCCGTACCGACTACTCCTTTACGGTGCCCAAGGAGGAGATCGCCCAAGCCGACTACGACCTTTCCATGAACCGCTACAAGGAGATCGTCCTCGAAGTAGAAGAAACCCGCGACCCCATGGACATCATCGCCGAAATCGAAGAACTCGACCGCGACATCGCCCAAGGCCTTGCAAACCTCAAGTCCATGCTCAGCGAAGGGAATTAGCATGGCGAGTACGGCAAAGCATGACTGGCCCATGGTGCGGTTGGGGGATGTGTGTGAGCTGAAATATGGCAAAGCTCTTAAGAAAGAGGAACGTGTCGCAGGGGAGTTTCCTGTGTTTGGCTCTGCCGGTTCGGTTGGGACCCATGTAGAAGCCAATTTTGTAGGGCCTGTCTCTGTGGTTGGCAGGAAGGGCAGCGCTGGATTCGTAGAGTGGTCTTCCGGAAACTGCTGGATTATTGATACGGCATTCGGTGTATTTCCGAAGTCTGACGAGCAGGTTGATTCTCGATGGCTGTACTGGCTACTAAAGGATTTGCGACTTGGACGGCTTCAAAAGCATGCGGCTGTTCCAGGGATCTCGAAGACGGATGTAGTTGAAGAAGAGTTTCTTCTCCCTCCCCTCAACGAGCAGCGCCGCATTGCGGCGATTTTGGATGAGGTAGATGAGGCACTGGTTAGGGTTAATCAGTCCTTGGGGGACTTGTTTCAGCTTAAGCAAGAATTGTTTACGGATTTGTTCCTAAGAAGTGAGCGGGAATCGACAATAATTGGTGAGTATCTCGAATCCGCTCAGTATGGAACTAGCGACAAGGCGAACGAGAATATCGGCATTCCAATACTTCGAATGGGGAATGTCTCTTACAACGGTGAAATTGATCTTTCAGATTTAAAATACGTTGAGCTCGACACCAAGAACCGAGAGAAGTATTCGCTGAAGACCGGTGATTTACTTTTCAATAGAACGAATAGCAAGGATTTGGTGGGGAAAACCGCTGTCGTCCCAGCGTTGGTAGGCGAGTATACGTATGCAGGCTACCTAATCAGATGTCGAGTAAACGATAAAGCCGTTCCTGAATATATCTCCGGGTTCCTTAATTCGGTTCTCGGCAAGAAGATATTGCGAAACACCGCAAAAGCAATTGTAGGAATGGCAAATATCAACGCCAACGAGTTGAAAAGGTTGCCAATTCCTAAAGCATCATTGGACGAGCAACAAGAGTACGCATCATCAACATCGCGAATCGAAGACGTTGAATCTCAGATGAAGCGCCAGAGGAAGCTTCTAGAAGAACTACAAAAATCCCTATCCACCCGCGCATTCCAAGGAGAACTCTAATGGCTGTCGAAAGATGGGAAGCCTACCTGGTATCCGTGTTGGAAGCTCTTGATGAAAATGGAGCTGAGCTCCGACGTAGGGAGCTCATCGAGACAACTGCGTCTTATGCGGGGATTACTGACGAAGAACGGCTTGAGACCATTGCGTCGGGGCAGTCGCGTTTTGAAAACCGTATTGGGTGGGCGTTGACATTCCTCAAGAAGGCGAATGCCATTACCTCGCCTGCGCGGGCGCGCTTTCAAATTACCGACTTTGGCCGTGACCTGTTGGCACGTTATCCGGAAGGGATGACGGAGAAGCAGCTGTTGGGAGAGATTGCGGGCACGGAAGCGGCACTAACGTGGCGGGGTCGGAATCGGGGACGTAAGGCTGGGGGCGAGGTTGGCGTTGATAAGCAAAGCGTCCTTCCAGGATCCGAGAGTGAGCTGGATCCGGTAGAGCAGGTGGAAACCGGTGTGTCTCGCAACAATGAGTTTGTCGCTGGCGAGCTGCTTACTCGGTTGCATGAGAATGAGCCGGCGTTCTTTGAACAGGCGGTACTGGACCTGCTCATGGCCATGGGTTACGGCGGAACACAAGGCAAGGCCACGCGCACGCAGCTATCCAATGATGGTGGCATTGACGGAATCATTGACCAAGATGCGCTGGGGCTGTCCCGTATTTACGTGCAAGCGAAACGGTATGGGCTGGACAAGAGTATTGGTCGCCCGGATATTCAGGCATTCGTGGGTGCGCTGCAGGGCGCGCAGGCGGACCGCGGGGTGTTTTTGACTACGGCGAAGTTCTCTGCGAGTGCGCAAGAGTATGCGGATGCGGTGGCGTCACGCGTCGTCTTAATTGATGGGGACAGGCTGGCGGAACTGATGATCCGCTACGGCGTGGGCGTGCAGGTCAAGCGGACTGTGGCGCTGGTTGAGGTGGATGAGGATTATTTCGAGTAAGAAGGATTCGTGTTTGCTCTTTCGTATTTTTCGAATTGCGCTACGATGATCTCATGACTGAAGTACGGAATCGCCCCCACACAACTCTCCCACCGCAAGACCTAGAGGCCATGCTCGATGTGAGTAGGTTCTTGGAACAGCTGGAGGGACCTGCTGCGTTGGTAGGGCCCGACGGACAAGCAGTAGCTCTGCCTGAAGAAGCGTTTAGCGTGTTGGCAAAGGTTGTCCACGCGATGCGGCAAGGAAAGGGCATTACGGTTGCGCCTGTAGACCAACTGCTCACAACGCAGGAAGCAGCAGATTTCCTGGGCATCAGTAGGCCGACTCTGGTGAAAAAGCTCGAGGACGGGTCAATCGCGTTCGAACGTCCTTCAGGAGGCAGGCATAGGAGAGTTCGACTCGTCGACTTACTGCAGTACCGGGATGGGCAGCGGACTGAACGCCGTAAAGCGCTGCGAGAGCTGGCGTCTGAGGCCCAAGCGGCTGGTGCCTATGACGTAGATGCTGCAGACGCGGCTGATATTGCGCAGATCCTTAAGGACGTCCGCAAGGAAGTGGCAGAGAAGGAGCGGCGTGGCTAAATTCTCGGCGCTTTTGGATGCGTGCACGCTGGTGCCGGTATCGCTCGCAGATACCTTCCTATCGTTGGCGGAAGCTGGGCTTTATCGCCCACTATGGAGCGACCGCATTCTGGAGGAAGTGAGCCTTGCGGTGGGAAGAATTCATCCGGAACTTCCTCCGGAGGCCGTTGAGAGGCGAATAGCCGTGATGCAAGATTTCTTTGATGACGCCAATGTCACCAGCTGGGAAGTGCTTGAGAGCGTTGTCGCCTTGCCAGATCCTGATGATGCGCATGTCCTGGCGGCTGCTATCCAGGGGCGGGCGGATGTCATTGTGACGTTTAACGTCAAAGACTTTCCACGCGATGAGCTCCAGCGATTTGGCATTGATGTTCAGACCCCGGATGAATTCTTGCTCAACCAATTGGACCTTGATCCGGATGAAGTCTTAGCTTGCCTTGCACGACAAGCTGGGGCACTGAAAAGTCCTCCGGTCCAGTTGAGGGAACTTCTTGACGGATTGGAGAAGTTGAAAATTCAAGGATTTACGAGCGTAGCGCGGAAATTACTATGGCGGGTGCAATAAACGTGACGCCCCGCCGGCATTCTCAATTGGAAAAGGAATAGCTGCGTGACCGAGAGGAAGATCGATGTTGTGCCACGATTTGCGCGTTCCCTAAAACCGTGATCGGCGGCTTAGGAGCTTTTCTCCCCTCGGGCAAGGTCAACTTCGCTAGCACCGAAGTTTCGGAGTGCAGCATCACAAGCGGTCTTCCCTATCCAGTAGCGAAACAACGTCGGACTTAGACGGTAGATAGCTTGTGGTGTCGGGCTCTGGAGCCGCAGTGGTCAGCGCGGAGTAAGGCGCGGGGGTGTGGCTCAAGATTCCGGCAGCTACTAGTTGCTGCACTCGGCCATCTGGGGATGAAATGGGAACAACCCGAGCAATGGGTCGATTGCGGTCGGTGATGGTCACAGTCTTTCCGGTGATTGGTGAGCTTTGGAACAGCTCGCAGTTGAACAACGGGATAGTGGTGATTTTAGTGGCGTGTGAGGAAAGAACAAGGGGGAATCGGAGCGTTTGTCCAGGGAACGGAGTGATGGTGGTAGCTAGGCCACGAGTGGTGACTTAGAATTACTGGGATCAAGACGTATCCGATGTGAAATCTTGTCCCTGGAGAACTTTATGGTGACCCCGACTCCCCCGACTGCCGGGCGCAACGCTGTGCCGGGCGAGCCAATCCGCAACACTAACTTCGGCTTTGTGCGCTATGTGTGGCCCACGGCGTATGAGGAGTGCCTAAAGGTAGAGCGGTTTGTGGATGCAGACCCGGTGATTTCCTGCTTCTACGCGCGCAAGGTGTTGGAGCGGGTAGTGAACCACATCTGGGCGTTCCGGGGTCTGGGCGATACCGGTTACCTCAGCTTGGCGGATATGACCAGGGACCGTGGCTTCCTTCAGTGCGTGAAGAACGAGACCATGCTGCGCAAGATGACCATCTTGCGCAAGAGCGGCAATGATGCCGCACACGCTGACGACATGGAAGGCAAGCAAGCGCCGGCCACCCCGCAGAAGGCGCGGGCAGTGGTAGCGCATTTGTATGACCTTATGGTGTGGGCGGTGCGGTACCACTCGGCTAAGCCGGAGAACGCGCCGGGCCCGCAGGCGGCTTTTGATACTCGCCTGCTGGGGCAAGCCGCCGCTGATGCTTCTGGTATCCACGTTGCCGGGCGTTCCCAAGCGCAGACTGCCGCCTACCTTAAGAAGCTGGCGCAGCAGGATGAGGAGCTAAAGAAAAACCGGCTGCTGCTCGATGAGGCGCAGGAAGCAGCCCGCGAGGCGGAGGAGAAGCGGCTTCGTGAGGCAGCCCAGTTCGAGCTCAAGCGGCGGAGCGCGGAGGTTCGCGCGAAGGCGGAACTTGCTGATGCGCAGGAACAAGCCGAAGCGGAGCGTGCGGCTGCACAGCAGGTAGAAGAGAAACTTGCTGCCAAAATTGCGGCCCTTGAGGCGAAGTTAGCCGAGCAGGAAGCGGCCGTAGCCGAGCGCGCCGGGGTGGGAGCACAGCCTGAAGCACCGTTGGCGATTGGTGAGGCCGAGACCCGCCGGCAGCTCATTGACCCGATGCTTGAAGCGGCAGGGTTTAGTGGTGACTCCGTCACGCGGGAGCTCAAGCTTCAGGGCATGCCCAACACGTCCGGTGTCGGCTATGCGGACTATGTCTTGTGGGATGATGATCGCACACCACTAGCCGTCATCGAGGCCAAGAAGTCCATGGAGTCCATGACCGTGGGCGCCCAGCAGGTGAAGCTGTACGCGGACTGCATTGAGCGCGAGTATGGAACACGACCCGTCATGGTGTGCACCAACGGCTATCACATCGACCTCATCGATGATGCTGCGAATCTTCCTGGTTCTGGTGCGGGCTACCCCGCCCGCGAGGTGGAGGGATTCCCCACTGCGCAACAGTTGCGCCGCATGATTGGGCGGCGCACCATGCGTGCTCTTTTGAGCAAGACGCCGGTAGACACCGAGATTGCTGGCGGCGGCGCCCGTACGTACCAGCTCGAGGCCATCCGTGCGGTGACGGAGACGTTGGAGGCGAGGAGGCGTCGCCAAGCATTGCTGGTCATGGCGACAGGAACTGGTAAGACTCGTGTGGCCGTGGCCACCGCCAAGCTGCTGCGACAGGCCGGCTGGGTGGGCAAGGTGCTGTTCCTGGCGGACCGCACTGCCCTGGTCAATCAGGCGCACAAAGCCTTTGTGAGCATGTACGCGGAGTCCACGCCCGTGAACCTCATCAAGAATCCTGAGCAGGTGGGTGATGTGTATGTCACCACCTACAACACCATGATGAATCTCATCGGGGATGACGGTGACAAGCCGGCGAGGTTCGGGCCCTTTGACTTCGACCTCATCATCGTGGATGAGGCACACCGTTCCGTATACAACCGCTTCAAGCGCATTTTGCAGTACTTCGACGCTTACGTGGTGGGGCTGACGGCGACGCCGAAGAGCGAGATTGACCATGACACGTATGCACTTTTTGAGATGGAGGATAAGACTCCATCTTTTGAGTACGGACTTGATGAGGCCGTAGCAGACGGCAACCTCGTGCCCTTTAAGACGGCGCGGCAGGACTCGCTCTTCCTGCGGCGCGGCATGGCCTATGACGAACTGTCACCCGAGGAGCGGGTGGCGTGGGACATGTCTGATTGGGGGACCGATGAGGACGGCGGGCGCTTAGATCCGCCGGGTCAGGTTTCCTCGGCGGAGATTAACCGTTACCTGTTCAACAAGGACACCATCCGCAAGGTGTTGAAAACCGTGGTGGAGAACGGGATCCGCGTGGGCGGTGACCAACTGGGCAAGACCATCATCTTCGCTCGAACCCAGCGGCACGCGGACCTCATCAAGGAAGTATTCGATGCTTCTTTCCCCGAGTATTCCCGCACTGGCGCCTCTGTCATCACCACACACACGACGTATGCGCAGTCAGCCTTGGATGAGTTCGCAGACCCAGACGGGGACGTCAACATCGCGATTTCGGTGGACATGCTGGACACCGGCGTGGATGTGCCCGAGGTAGTCAACCTTGTGTTCTTCAAGCCCATCTACTCCCCCACCAAGTTCTGGCAGATGGTGGGCCGAGGAACGCGTTTGCGCCCGGACCTCTTTGGCCCGGGGATGGACAAGACGCACTTCCTCATCTTCGATTTCTGCGGCAATGTGGACGAGTTCTACAAGGGCGAGGCCCGCGAATCGGCAACTGGGCGCCCGCGGTCGCTGTCGGAAAAGCTCTTCGATGCCCGCGTGGGCTTGCTCGCGCAGCTGGACAAGCACGATGTGGCCCCGGACCTGCGCGGCGGGCTTGCGGACTCCCTCCACTCCTCGGCGGCATCCGTGCCACTGGGCCACATCATGGTCCGCCCCAGCGACAAGGAAACCTTGCTGCGCTACCGCGAACGCTCTGCGTGGGATGAGCTAAGTGAGGAGAAGGCTGAGCAGCTGCGCCGCCATATTGCGCACTTGCCGCTAGACACGATGAAGGACTCTGAGACCGCTAAGCGCTTCGACCTGGTGGTGCTGCACCTTCAGGTGGGACTGCTTGACCACAGCCCAGATTTTGAGGCGCTGCGCCAACGCGTGGAGAGGATGGCAGGTGACCTCATGGCAGTGAGTGCCACCATCCCCATGGTGGCCGAGCGCCGTTCCTTCCTTGAACGCGTGCTGGATCCGGAGTGGTGGAACAACGTTACGGTTGAGGACTTAGAGACCATCCGCCTTGGCATGCGTTCGCTTATCCAGTTCGTGCCTAAGAGAAAGCGCAACGCCGTGACCCTCGATATCCAGGATGAGATGGGTGAGCTCACGATTGATAATGAGATGCCGGCGCAGTTGCCCGGTACTGGGTCCTACCCCTCCCAGCTGGAACAACGCCTCCGCGAGTTGCTCCAAGAACACGCCAACGACCTCGCGATGATCAAGCTGCGCAGTGCACGCACACTCAACGCAGAGGATGTTGCGGCATTGGAGGCGATGGTGGCCCAAGCAGGCGGGGGAAGCGCGGGCTCTGAAGACAGCATTGAGATTCTCCGGGAACGCATGGGTGGAGATAGCATTCCGGCCTTCATCCGGCGTTTGGTAGGCCTCGACGAGGACGCGGTCCGAGAACAATTCGCGGATCTCCTAGGTAATACGTCTTTCAGCGCCGCCCAGATTCGTTTCATCACGATGCTGGTGGACGTGCTGGTCCACAATGGCGGCGTGGCCTATGAAGAAATCTTCCAGCCGCCCTTTGATGAAGAGGGGTCTGTCATTGACATCTTCCGCAACAACACCGATGTCATCGTGGATCTGCGCAACCGTCTAGAGCAGATTGAGGCAACGGCCCGGGCTACCTAGACGCATGCCGAACTGGTAGCCGCAGAGGAGTGTCCTCGGCGCCTCGTCTGGGTCATCCCTCTGGAATCATAAAGTGCTCTAGCTAGGGTTAACTGGGGAGATGTCCGTTCGGTGACTACACTGTCTAACCATGACTAACCCGAGCGATACCACCGCCCACCGTTACACGCCGGAGCTCGCCGCGCAGATCGAAAAGGCCTGGCAGCAGTACTGGAAGGATAACGGAACTTTCCACGCACCGAACCCTGTCGGCCCGCTCGCGGAGGGAGGAGACCTCCCCGCTGAGAAACTCAACGTCCAGGACATGTTCCCCTACCCGTCTGGTGCGGGTCTGCACGTGGGTCACCCGCTGGGTTATATCGCGACGGATACTTATGCCCGCTTTAACCGCATGCTGGGCAAGAACGTCCTGCACACCCTGGGTTATGACGCCTTCGGCCTGCCAGCGGAGCAGTACGCTATCCAGACCGGTACGCACCCGCGCACCACCACGGAGGCGAATATTCAGAATATGCGTCGCCAGCTGGGTTTGCTTGGCCTGGGCCACGATTCGCGCCGTTCCGTCGAGTCGACGGATCCGGCCTACTTCAAGTGGACGCAGTGGATCTTCCTGCAGATTTACAACTCCTGGTTCGATGAGGATCAGCAGAAGGCGCGCCCGATGTCTGAGCTCATCAAGGAGCTCGAGGTGGGCAAGCGCACCACCAAGGATGGCCGCTACTACGCGGACCTTACTCAGGAAGAGCAACGCCACGCGCTTGATGAGTTCCGTCTGGTCTACCTGTCCAATTCCACCGTGAACTGGTGCCCGGGCTTGGGCACCGTGTTGGCGAATGAGGAGGTCACTGCGGAGGGTAAATCCGAGCGCGGTAACTTCCCGGTCTTCCGCAGGAACCTGAAGCAGTGGATGATGCGCATTACCGCTTACTCCGACCGCTTACTTGATGATTTGGACCTGTTGGATTGGCCCGAGAAGGTCAAGTCCATGCAGCGCAACTGGATTGGCCGCTCCCGTGGTGCGGAGGTCACCTTCCATGCGGAGGGCTACAACATTGATGTTTTCACCACGCGCCCGGATACCCTCTTTGGTGCGGAGTACGTGGTGCTGGCCCCCGAGCATGAGCTTGTCGATGCCCTCCTCTCCCCCATTCCTTATGACGATGACGTGGATGAGCGCTGGACCTTCGGACACGATGATCCGAAGGAAGCCGTGGAGGCCTACCGTGCCTCCATCGCCGCCAAGTCCGATCTGGAGCGCCAAGAGAATAAGGACAAGACCGGTGTCTTCCTGGGTACTTACGCCACCAACCCGGTTAACGGCAAGCAGGTCCCTATCTTCATCGCGGACTACGTCCTGACCGGCTACGGCACCGGCGCCATCATGGCGGTCCCGGCGCACGATACCCGTGACTATGAGTTCGCCACGGTCTTTGGTCTGCCGATCACTGAGGTCGTCGCTCCGCTTGATTCGTCGGACGAAAGCGCAGCGCAGTCCGGCGCTTATACCGAGTCCGGTAAGGCCGTGAACTCCGCCAACGATTCCATTGACCTCAACGGCATGTCCAAGGATGAGGCCATCGCCGCCATTATCCCGTGGTTGGAAGACCAGGGTACTGGCCGCGAGAAAATCCAGTACAAGCTGCGTGACTGGCTGTTTGCCCGCCAGCGTTACTGGGGTGAGCCCTTCCCCATCGTCTACGACGAGGCCGGCCAGGCCCACCCGCTTCCGGAGTCGATGCTGCCCATCGAGCTGCCGGAGGTAGAGGACTACAAGCCGGTGTCCTTCGACCCGGACGATGCCGACTCATCCCCGCAGCCGCCGCTCGCCAAGGCCCGCGAGTGGGTCGAGGTGGAGTTGGATTTGGGCCTGGGTGACGGCCCGCAGACCTACTACCGCGACACGAACGTCATGCCGCAATGGGCAGGATCCTCCTGGTACCAGCTGCGCTACATCGACCCGACGAATGACGAGAAGTTCTGCGATCTGGAAAACGAGCGCTACTGGACCGGCCCGCGTCCGGAGGAACATGGGGCCAATGATCCCGGCGGCGTGGACCTCTACGTCGGCGGTGTGGAGCACGCTGTTCTGCACCTTCTTTACGCCCGTTTCTGGCACAAGGTTCTCTACGATCTCGGCCACGTGACCTCGAAGGAGCCCTACCGCCGCCTCTACAACCAGGGCTACATCCAGGCCTATGCCTACACCGATTCCCGCGGCGTTTACGTCCCGGCCGCCGAGGTAGTAGAACGCGATGGCGCGTTCTACTACGGGGATGAAAAGGTCAACCAGGAGTACGGCAAGATGGGTAAGTCCCTAAAGAACGCCGTAGCCCCGGATGACATTTGCCGCGACTACGGTGCGGATACGCTGCGCGTTTATGAGATGTCCATGGGTCCGCTGGATACCTCCCGCCCGTGGGCAACCAAGGACGTCGTTGGTTCTCAGCGCTTCCTCCAGCGCCTGTGGCGTTTGGCCGTCGATGAGAATTCGGGCGAGCTGTCCACCACGGACGCAGAGCTTTCCGACGATGACCTCAAGCACCTTCACCGCACCATTGCGGGCGTGCGCGATGATTACGAGAATCTGCGCCTGAACACCGTGGTGGCCAAGCTCATCGAGTACGTCAACTATCTGACCAAGACGTACCCGAAGGGTGCTCCGCGCGCGGCCGTTGAGCCTCTGGCACAGTTGGTCTCCCCCATTGCCCCGCACATCGCGGAGGAAATGTGGAAGCGCTTTGGCCACGAGGACACTATTACCTACGAGTCTTTCCCTGAGTTCGACGAGAAGTACCTCGTTGATGATGAGGTAGAGGTACCGGTCCAGATCAACGGCAAGGTGAAGGCTCGCGTCATGGTGCCTGCCGACGCTGACCAGGCCACTGTTGTGGGCATTGCACAGAGCGACGAGCGCATTGCGCAGCTCACGGAGGGTAAGACTGTGGTGAAGGAGATTTACGTTCCTGGCCGCATGGTCAACCTGGTGGTGAAGTAGGCCCCTCTTCTTCATCCTGTGGTGTACCTAGGGGTGACGGGCCAGGTTCCAACTGGGTAACGATGCGGCTGAACGTATGGCCGCCGGGTAGTAAGCACGGTAAACATAAATCATGCACAACGACCCTTCCCTTGAGGAATACCGGCGCCACTTAGAAGCTGCGGAACGGGAGCTTCGTGATGCCCGCCGGTGGCTTGCTGAGCATGAGCAATCCCGCGCCCGTGGGGACGCGTCGAGGCCGTCGGGGCCCCCACGCGCGTCTCAGACGCCTCACCTAGGTCAGCAGCCTCGGCCACCGCACGTGGCCCAGACGCAGCAGCCTCTCCCCCAGGGTGCGCCACAGCTTCAGCGCCAACCCCAATCTTCTCCTCAATCTCCTCCTCAGGGTCAGCAGGAGGCACACCGCCACCAGCAGGCTTTCCGCCAGCAGCCGCAACCGCAGGCTCGCCCCCAGCAACTGCAGCAGCCGCAGCAGCAACAAATGCCGTATCAACAGCAGATGCAGCGCCAGCAGCACATGCAGCACCTCCAGACACAGCACGGGCAACCCCTGCCGCAGTGGCAACAGCGACCACCAACGCCACCAAAGTCGCCGGAAGAGAAAGAAAAGACGCTCATCGGCGTCGTTGCTATCGCCGGTACTCTCATCACGTTGGTGGGTATCGCTTTCCTGGTAGGTATGGCAATTCAGGCTGGGTTGCTGGGACCGCTTGGCCGCGTGGTTCTGGCCTACATGGTGTCCATTGCACTCGCAGGTGCCTCGTTGAAGTTCCGTGGCAAAGCACCGGAGGCAGGAACCACTGCCCTACTAGCTACCTCGCTCTATTCTGCGCTGGTGACAACGTTGCTCGTGGTGACGTGGTTGGGCTGGTGGCCGGCATGGTTCGGCGCCATCATCATGACCATGATTTACGCTGCGTATGTGGCTTTTGTGCACATCAAACCCGAGGGCTTCCATTCGTTGACGCAGATGTGGTTAGCCATCGGTATGGGATTTACAGCAGCGGTGTTGACGTTCACCTACGGTGGCAGCGCCTGGCCGGCAGTGCTCATGCCTCTCGTGGCTTTGGTGGCTTCAGCTCTGCGCAAGAACGATGTGCTCCGCGGTGTCGGCGCCGTTGCCCTGTTCTTAGTTGTCGCCGGTCTGCACCTGTGTGATGAACCTACTCCTGCAGCCATCAAGGCCACGGCTGCTGGGCTGTCCCTAGTTGCGCTCGTGGGGCTTTCTGTCCATTTCCGCACAGGCGTAAAAACTTTTGGCAACATAGTCGCTGGTTTCGTCGTGCCGGTATTGATGTTGATATTGGGTATGTCGCAGTTCAACTATGAGCCAGCTACGTGGATTATTGTGGCCTGTTTAGCAGGAGTCGTTGTTGTGGCGTGGGGACACACACAGGGCTGGATTGCTCTCGGGGCGGTTCCGCTCTTCTACGCATGTTCATTGATGGCGACGCGGTTTGATTTCTACAGTGACAGCATGATGAACCCCTCCGATGATCCGGTCCGGGTTTGGGGAAATCTTCTCCTGACGGCGCTTTTCTATGCTGCACTCATCGCCCTCCTGCCCTACCTCCGCCACCTCGTCCTCCACCTCACATGGGCAGTGAGCATTATGATTGTCGCTTACGTTCCCTGGGCAGCCACACTGTTCTCTGCCGGTGGATTCTATGAGGTGCCACGTCTGCCTATTGAAGCGGCACTGCTGGGTGCTGCTCTAGGGGCCGCATGGGTACGCCGGAAGACGATTTACGGTGTGGCAGGAAACAAATTCTACGCGGCTGTTGTCGCGCTGTTCGCGCTTGTCCTCAGCATGATTGCCGTGGTCGGTGTAGTCAGCGGGCTCGGTCTAGTCATTGGAGGCTACGATCTCGTGCAGCCCGCGTGGTACACCGGTCATGCGGTGGTGTCAGTGGCGTGGATGATGCTCGCCGCATTCCTCCTTATTAAGCGACAGGAAGGCTTCACTGGGCTGGGTATTCTGCTTGCCGTCGTGGCGACGCTGAAGCTCACCTTCTTCGATTTGGCTGCGCTGCCGGGTATTTTCCGCGCCCTCGCCTTCCTGTTTAGCGGTATTGTGCTGCTGGTCATTGCGGTGTACCGCGTGCGCTCCACGCCAACGGTGGAGCCCATGAAACAGCCTGCACAGCAGGAGCAGCAGCAGAATGCGGCTGGACCGCAACAGCCACGGAGCTAGTCCAGTTCTTGGTTGAGGTCGTCGCGCAGAGGGGAGAGCACGGCGGCCACAAAACCTTCATGACCAGGAGTAATGGTTGCTAGTTGGTTGTCGCTGGTGAGAATTCCCAGCGCAAAGAACAGGTCACGGGTGATGGCGAGAATAGGGTCCCAGTCCAGCTGGGTGGCCGTGTCACCACGCAGAAGATGGACAAGATCGAAACCCAGCTGCGGCGCGGTGTCCGAAAGGCAGTAGGCAAAAGGAATCGCCCTAAGAATCAGTTCTGTGGCGAACTGCGGATCGTGGGCCGCTTTTTCACCAAGCTCAGTGACGCGGATGGTTGAAGTGGTGCATTTGAGCCAATCTAGGTCAATGAAGAACTCACGCAAGTTCAACAGCGTTTCGTGGTAATCCTCGCGTTTAACGTGTTCATAGGAATTAGGCCTGGGCAGCCAGTCCTTCAAGCGCTGCACCGCAGCCTGCTTGAGGAACCCAGCGCCAGTAAGCCGCGGGTAGTCCGCAATGATGTCGAGGTAGCCGCGCACGCGCTGGCCGATCATCTGGACAGTGTCCTGGGAAAGCTCCGGTAGTGCGAAGCCTGGACTGAGTTCTGGGTAGGCCTCATGGATCTCCTCGCGCCATTGTTCGAGAAGCTCAGTGGGAAACCCCAGGGAGTCAGCATCGTCTGTGAAGTCATCCCAGGGCTGGGCGTTGAAGGGATCGAAGGGAAGGTCGGAGGCCAGTGAGGATTGGGTTCCTCCGTCGAGGTTTGCGGCTTCTGTGCCCATCGCTGCCAAGCGCTCCGCGATAGCCGGGTGATAGCACGTGGTCAGACGCTGATTGATCTGCTCAAGGGTGTAATTGGGGAAGAGCCGGAAAATGCGCTCCATGTCGTTCGGTGCAACGCCCATGTAGGCCATGGACGCCTGCACATCGAGCATCACGCTGAACATTGCTTGCGCGGACCCCAACTCCGTGACCAAGTCAGGGCCTTCCCCGGAGATCAGGGCAGGCAGGCCCATGACGACTCGCGAGGTGTCCGCGATGCTAATGGTGATGCACCAATCGCCCTCGGACGGGTGGTAGTGGATGTCCTCCCCGAAGGAATCGTAGAAGTCCGAGTCAATGATGGGGAAGATATCGATGGGCTCGTCATCGTCACGCACCATGAGCTGGCCGGGCTTAGACGGTTCGAGGCCAAGGGCTGCATGAACGATGATGATCATCTCACCCACAGTAAGTTCAGCGGGTGTTGCGACGAAGCGCGTCACCGTGAAGTACGGATTCTCCACCACGATGCGGACATTTCTAGCGAGGTTCATGTTTTACACGGTAGGGCAGGAGAGGGGATCGTGCTGGGCATCAGCAAGACTAAGTTCGCGCGAGCGCCTCGCCCACGCGTTTGCCCGAGTGAATGCAGCCGCCCAAGAAGGTTCCTTCCAGCGCATTCTTGCCGTGCATGCCGCCACCACCGAAACCGGAAGCCTCGCCGCACGCATACAGTCCGGGGAACACTGTGCCGTCCGCGTTGAGGCACTGGCCGTCGAGGTTGGTCTCCAACCCGCCGAGTGTCT
This sequence comes from Corynebacterium sp. BF-R-2, assembly GCF_024586525.1. NCBI lineage: Bacteria > Bacillati > Actinomycetota > Actinomycetes > Mycobacteriales > Corynebacteriaceae > Corynebacterium > Corynebacterium sp. BF-R-2. The sequence goes on from NZ_JAMFTP010000009.1 coordinate 113,994, forward strand.
TGCGGGTGAGGAAGCTGAGACGCACAGCAATGAGCGGACCCTTGGATTCATCGAGGATGCGGTGTGGGGGAGCGACGCGAATGAGCTTGTCACCTAAGAAGCCGCGCGCAACGCGAATGTAGTTGACTTGGGCATCCTTACTGAAGGGGTTGTCCAGCTGGGAATCGCGGTCTTCCAGGACTTTTCTTAGGTGGGCCTCCTCAATGGTGGGGGAACCCTCCGGTGCTAGGCGGTTCATTCCGGCGACAAGATCGCTGAAGTTGTCTTCAACGACCCAGTCGATTCCGTTCTCCATGAAGGCCTTCACCGCCACGTGCGTGCCCGGGCCCACCTTGCTGGCGAGTTTCTTGAGCTCCTTATCTGTGAGGTCCGGATTTTGCTCGGAGCCGGAGAAAATGAATTCCTTGCCCACGATGGCCTTGTTGAGCACGAACCAGGAATAGCCGTGGCCGGTCTGGCCGATGTGGGCGAGTGCCGCCAGGTTATCGGTGCCGGGGAAGAGGTTGGTGGGCAGGCGATTGCCTTCCGCATCGAGCCAGAGCGCCGAAGGGCCCGGGATGATGCGAATGCCGTGGCCAGGCCAGATGGGATCCCAGTTGGTCATGCCTTCGGTGTAAGCCCACATACGGTCGGTATTGACCACGGAGGCGCCAGCCTGCTGGGCGATGTCGATACCACGGCCGTCGACATGCGCGGGCACGCCCGTGACCAGCTCTTTCGGGCACTCACCCCAGCGCTCAGTGGGCCACATCTGGCGTACTTTCTCCAGGTTGCCGCCGATGCCACCGGTGGCAATCACCACAGCAGAGCCACGCAGCTCGAAGTGCTTGACGACGTCCCTCGTGCTCGCCTCTCCACGCGCCTGATTGGTGGGGGAGAGGACGCTGCCGCGCACGCCCACGACACGCGGACTGCCCGCCTCGTCGTTCTCGATGACGAGCTCATCCACGCGATGGCGGAAATGGAATTCCACCTGGCCTTGCTCCTCAGCGCGGAGGAGTGGCTCACGGAAAACGCGGACGACCTCGGGACCTGTTCCCCAGGTGAGGTGGAAGCGCGGCACGGAATTGCCGTGTCCGGACGCGTCACCAGAGCCGCGTTCTGCCCATCCAATAGTGGGCAGAACATTAAGGCCTAAGCTCTTGAGATAATCGCGTTTCTCGGTGGCCGCGAAGCGCACGTACTCGCGTCCCCATTTCTCACCCCAATAATCGTGGCGGTCCTCCTCGGTCACCGGGTCATAATCGGCGGAGTTGGCCCAATCCCGCCAGGCCAGCTCCTCGGAGTCCTTGACCCGCATCAAGGATTGCTCGGGAGAGTTGACGTAAAACAGTCCGCCGAGTGACCAGAAGGCCTGGCCACCGAGGTTGTTACGGTTTTCTTGTTCAAGGAAGATGACGTGCTTGCCACCTTTGATGGCCTCATAGCCGGCGACCATGCCGGCGAGGCCCGTGCCTACGATGATGACTGAGGTTTCGTTCATGGAAAGAAACTTTACGTGATGAAAGAACAGTTAGGGGGAGTATTCAGGAAGATGTGCAGAAACAATGAAGTTCCGGGATCTGTTCGTTGGGGGTAAATGGGGGCGTAAAGAGGACGTAAAGATTCGAGGCTAAAGGTGTAAAGATGCCGCAAAGAAAAGGTAAGTACAGCGGGGTGTGCTCCTAACGTCACTAGATGTCAGATGCCGATTAGGAGGCACTGATGCTCGGTGACACCCTCACTGAGCACGGACTAGTGCAGAACTTTGCACGCGCACAAGGGGGTCTCTCCCACATGTTGGACATTCTGGTCATCGTGATCGTGGTCCTAGCGTTCGGCGGTCCGTCCTCCATCAACGAGTTAATGGATGGAGACGCGTAGAACATGAACACCATCACAGCAGTCATCGGGCTCATCATTGTTGTCGCGCTCGTGGCCTATCTCATCATTTCCCTTATTGACCCGGAGCGTTTCGCATGATCGCTAGCATTGCGGCGGTGGCGCCGCAGTACCTTGCCCTACTTGCACTTCTAGCGGCGGCTTACGTGCCGCTGGGCAATTGGATGGCCCGTACATATACCTCTGACAAAGACTGGGCCGTGGAGCGCCTTGTGTACAGAATTTTGCGCATTGACCCTGACCGGGGGCATAACGCTAAGAACTACACTCGCGCTCTGTTGGGCTTCAGTCTGGCCTCAGTCCTCGTCCTTTATGCAGTGCAGCGGCTCCAGGCGGTGTTGCCAAGTTTTGGAAACGCCCGCGAGGAAGCCGTGGAGCCGTGGATGGCCTTCAACACTGCGGCTTCCTTTACCTCCAACACCAACTGGCAGTCGTATTCTGGTGAAGATACTCTGACCAATGCTTCGCAGATGCTGGGTCTGACCGTGCAAAACTTCGCCTCAGCCGCAGTGGGCATGTGTGTTGCTGTTGCCTTGATCCGCGGCATCGGTCACTTGGGTTACAGCCGCGATAAGTTGGCAACCGAGAATGGTCAGCACCTCATCGGCAACTTTTGGGTAGACCTCACCCGTGGTCTCGTCCGAATTCTGCTTCCCCTGTCACTCATCATCTCCACCGTGCTCATTCTCGGCGGCACCATGCAGACCTTTGGCTCGAACCTGGTTACGGAGTCCGGTGTAGATATTTCCCGTGCTCCCGTGGCCAGCCAGGAAGCCATTAAGCTCTTGGGTACCAACGGCGGTGGCATCTTCGGTGCCAACTCGGCGCACCCGTTTGAGAACCCGACCGGTTTTACTAACCTCGTGGAGATCTTCTCCCTGCTTGTCATCTCTTTCTGCATGATCCGCATGTATGGTGTGATGCTCAAGTCGCAGAAGCACGCGTGGACGCTGCTCAGCGTGGCTGGTGGTTTGTGGACCGTGATGGTTGTTCTGGTGACTTGGGCACAGCACACCCTTGTCGGCGGTGCGTCTCAGTTGGCAGGCGCCAACATGGAAGGTATCGAACAGCGACTAGGCATTGATGCCTCAGCACTGTTCGCTGTATCTACCACGGGTACCTCGACGGGTGCGGTGGATTCGATGCACGATAGCTATTCGCCACTGGGCGGTGGTCTGCTCATCCTCAACATGTTGCTGGGTGAAATCGCGCCGGGCGGTGTGGGTACTGGCCTCTATGGCCTGTTGGTTGTGGCCATCCTCGCGGTGTTCATCGGTGGCCTCCTAGTGGGCCGCACACCGGAGTTTATGGGCAATAAGATTGGCCGCAAGGAAATTTCAGCGGTCAGCCTGTACATCCTCACCATGCCGGTTCTGGTTCTCGTGGGCGTTGGTGCATCCGTGGCGCAGCGCAAGCTCGTGGAAGCCTCAGCGACCAACTTCGGTGCACCGGGAACGGCGGATAATGCCCACAGCCTGTCGGAAGTTCTCTACGCCTTTACCTCGGCGGCGAATAACAACGGTTCTGCTTTTGCTGGACTGACGGTGACTGAGCCCTGGTGGCAGATCACTTTGGGCTTGGCCATGCTGTTAGGCCGGTTCCTGCCCATTGTCTTCACCCTTTACCTAGCTGGAAGCCTGGCAGGACAGAAGCGCCAGGCCACCACCGCAGGCAGCTTACCCACCTCCGGCATTACCTTCTCGCTGTTGACTATCGGAGTAATCCTGCTGGTCGCAGCGCTCACATTCTTCCCTGTCCTCACTCTGGGTCCCATTTCGGAGGCACTATCATGACAACCCAAACCATCACCGCTGAGTCGGATAAGACTCCTCGCAGCAAAGCTCCGGAGAAGAGCAGTGGCCTCGCGGCTGCGGCGCTGAAAACGCTTCCGAGCAAAATGTCCCCGCTCGCCCAAGCACGCAACCCCGTGATGTTCGTCGTGTGGGTGGGCGCGGCACTGACCACTGTGTGGTCCATCATCAACCCCAGCTTTTACGGATGGGTCGTGACGGTATGGCTGTGGTTCACCATTGCCTTTGCCGCCTTCGCCGAGGCCTATGCCGAAGGCCGTGGCAAGGCCCAAGCAGACAGTCTGCGCTCTGTGCGCGATGATGCAACTGCCAATCTCATTACTGACTCTGGCATTGAAGTGGTCCCCGCGTCCGAGCTGACCAAGGGTGCCATCGTGCGTGTAGAAGCAGGGGAGACCATCCCGGGTGACGGTGACGTCATCGAAGGTGCTGCCACCGTGGATGAATCGGCTATTACGGGTGAGTCGGCCCCTGTGGTCCGCGAAGCCGGCGGTGACCGCTGCGCCGTGACCGGCGGCACCGTGGTGCTCTCTGATTCCATCAAGGTCAAAATCACCTCCGAACCGGGCTCCACCTTCGTTGACACCATGATCGCCTTGGTGGAGGGCGCGGAACGCCGCAAGACTCCGAACGAGATTGCGCTGAGCATCTTGCTCTCCACGCTGACCATTCTCTTCCTCGTCGCCGTCACTGCGCTTGCCCCGATGGGTCTGTTCACCGGCGCGGAGCTTTCGCCACTATCCCTTATCGCTTTGTTGGTCTGCCTAATTCCTACCACCATTGCCGCCCTACTTTCTGCAGTTGGTATCGCCGGTATGAACCGCCTCGTTCGTCACAACGTTCTGGCCACCTCCGGCCGTGCGGTGGAGGCGGCTGGTGACGTCGCTACGCTCCTCATGGACAAGACTGGCACCATCACCTACGGAAACCGCCAGGCAACCGGCCTGATTGTGGCTTCGGGAGTTAACGAGCGCGAGGCAGCAGCGATTGCTCGCATTTCCTCCCTGGCGGATGAAACCCCAGAAGGCCGCTCCATCGTGGCCTGGCTGACTGAAAACTACTCTTTGTCCAGTGAAGGAGATGCAGAAGCGCGGAGTGCGGAGGTCGTTCCATTCAGTGCGTCGACGAGAATGTCCGGTCTAGACCTGGCTCACCGCAAGCTGCGCAAGGGCGCTGGCGATGCCGTACGTAAGTGGGTTACTGAAGCAGGCGGCACCTGGCCGCAAGAGATCGAGGACTCAGTAACCCAGATTGCACAAGACGGTGGCACCCCGCTGCCTGTCGCCGTGGAAGAATCCGATGGCAGCCGCACGGTAATTGCGGTAGTGCAACTGAGTGACGTCGTCAAGCCCGGCATGGCCGAGCGTTTCGCTGAACTGCGTCAGATGGGCATCAAGACCATCATGGTTACCGGTGACAACCCGCTGACCGCAGCAGCTATTGCCAAGGAAGCCGGCGTCGATGATTACATCGCCGAAGCTACGCCGGAGGACAAGCTCGCCCGCATCCGTGAGGAGCAGGCACAAGGCCGCATGGTGGCCATGACCGGTGACGGTACTAACGACGCCCCAGCGCTGGCCCAGGCGGACGTAGGCGTGGCCATGAACACTGGTACCTCCGCGGCGAAGGAAGCTGCGAACATGGTGGACCTGGATTCCGACCCGACAAAGCTCATCGATGTCGTTCGAATTGGCAAGCAGCTGCTTATCACCCGCGGCGCGTTGACTACCTTCTCCTTGGCCAATGACTTGGCGAAGTACTTTGCCATCCTGCCGGCGCTCTTCTCCACACAGTTGCCGCACTTGGAGCGCCTCAACGTCATGCACCTGCATTCTCCTGAGTCCGCCATTGTTTCCGCAGTTGTCTTCAACGCGCTCATCATCGTCGCGCTCATCCCACTGGCGCTCAAGGGCGTGTCCTACAAACCGGCCTCCGCGTCCTCACTGCTGCGTCGAAACCTCGGCATCTGGGGTCTCGGCGGTGTCATTACCCCCTTCATCGGCATCTGGGTTATCGACCAAGTCGTCTCCCTCCTTCCCGGCCTATAAAGAAAACCTGCAAAGAAAAAGGAAACGATAATGCGTGTTTATCTGCGTAATCTCATCGCCGGATTCGTCGCCGTGCTCTTATGCGTCGTCGCACTCGGCATGATCTACCCGGCCGCAGTGTGGGGAATATCTCGCATCACCCCGAAATCTGCCGAGGGCAACCTTGTCTACCAGGGTGAATGCCTGGTCGGTTCCAGTCAGATTCAGGATGGCGTGGACGATGGGCCCTACTTCTTCACCCGCGCGGAAGGTATGAGTAACTACGGCACATCAAGTACTGAGCTAGAAAGGGCCATCCGGGAACGCCGAGAGGAAATTGCTCAGCGCGAAGGCGTATCCGTGGAGCAGGTGCCTGCCGACGCCGTTACCGGATCCGGTTCCGGCGTGGATTCCGGCATCAGCCCCGAGTACGCGGAGCTGCAGGCTCCGCGTGTGGCCCGGGAACAGGGGATGAGCGTCGAAGACGTGAAGAAGCTGATTGCAGACAATACTGAGCATGCCAGCCTGGGTTTCCTGGGCGAGGACACGGTAAATGTGACCACACTCAACATTGCATTGCCCACGCCTACCCCCTGCCCATAAAGATCAGCTCATAAGATGAAGCAATGTTGACCGAACCGACAACACCCCCGACGCGAGTCAAGCGCGGCACCCTAAAGATTCTGTTGGGCGCCGCTCCCGGCGCGGGCAAAACCTGCGCCATGCTCAGCGAAGCGCACACGCTGGTCGACCAAGGCCGCGACGTTGTCGTTGGGGTAGTGGAAGACCACGGGCGCGCGTACACCAAGGCCCTGTGCGAGGGGCTGGAGATTGTTCCGAGGCGCACTGTCGAGGGCATTTCCGCGGGTGAAATGGATACCGCGGCGGTTATCCAGCGGCGCCCGGAGATCGTTCTCGTCGATGAGTTTGCTCACTCTAATCCGCGAGACGAGGTTCACGAGAAGCGGTGGGAAGACATTGAGCAGATTCTAGAGGCCGGAATAGACGTTATGTCGACTCTCAATATCCAGCATCTGGAGAGTCTTAACGACGTTATCAAGCAGATCACGGGCATCGCGCCGCAGGAAACGGTGCCGGACGAGGTAGTACGTGCTGCCGATGAGATTGAGCTTATCGACGTCTCCCCGCAGCTTCTGCGCACCCGTCTGAGCAACGGCCACGTGTACCGCGAGGCACGTATTGAGCCTGCCCTCAACAACTACTTCCGTGTGGGAAATCTTACTGCGCTGCGCGAACTAGCTTTGTTGTGGTTAGCGGATCAGGTTGATGAGGCCCTCATCACTTACCGCTTAGACCAGAAAATCACAGATACGTGGGAAGCACGTGAGCGGGTGGTTGTGGCGATTCAAAACGTGGCGCACGCAGAGACCCTCATCCGCCGCGGGCGGCGCATCGCGACAAAATCCTCGGCGGAATTGCACGTAGTTCACGTTGTTTTCGGTGATTCCTTCACCTCTCGTTCCTCCTCGGTGGGAGGATCAGCGCAACAGCTCGCCCGGCTGCAGTCCTTAGCCCAGGATGTGGGTGCACGACTGCACCAGGTTACCGGGGACAGCGTCCCGGAAGCTCTGCTCAATTTTGCCCGGAGTGTCAACGCCACCCAGCTCGTAGTGGGAGTCTCGCCGCGGCGTCGCTTCGGCGTGCACTGGCACGGTACGGTGGCGGAAACGGTGCTGCGTGAATCCGGCTCGATTGACTGTCACATCGTCAACCTTCCCCCGGAAAAACCACTTCCGCTCACACGGATGCTGCATCCTTTCCGCCCCTTCCCGCAGCGCGCCATCGCGTGGCTTAGCTCAGCGTTAGCTTTCGTCGGGCTCACTGCACTGTTGGTGCAGGCGGACGGCCAGGATTTGGGAACAGGCACCTGTTCCGCGTTCTACTTTGCGCTCATCCTGCTTGTCAGTTTGGTGGCAGGCCTGTGGCCGGCCGTAGTGGTGGCGGTGGCTTCGGGCCTAGCGGTCAACTGGTTCTTCACCGAGCCGATCCATACCTTCGATATAGCAGATCCCGCTAACGCCGTGATCGCCGTAGTCATGGTGGCTATCGCACTGGCGGTCGGCATCCTTGTGCGCCGCGCCAAGATTGAGCGTGCGAACGCAGCTATTGCTGCGCGTGATGCCGAGTTGCTCACAGTGTTTTCTCGTGCCGCCTTGAATCGTCGCGCGGATTCTTCCCCGAAAGATGCCGTGATGCGCAAGGTGGGGGAGGCATTTGGTTGCCGTAGAGCAGAGCTACTTGATGAAAACGGTGACGTTCTTGCCACCTGGCGTGCAGCGAGCCCCGTACGTACCTCAAAACATCTTCATATTCCCGAAAAGGTGCGCGATGAACGGGCGGTGGACACCGTTGTCGCGAGCGCAGATGGCACGGTTCAGCTTCGTCTCGAAGGCCCCACATTGTCTGCTCGTGACCGAGGTCTGGTCACCGTGGTAGCGGGCTATCTCGCAGGCATTGTTCGCCGCGAAAAGCTCTCTGCTGAGGCCGCGCGCGCAGATGCGATAGCCGCTGCTGACGAGTTGCGCCGAGCGCTGCTGTCTAGTGTGAGCCACGACCTGCGTACACCGCTGGCCACGGCCAAGTTGGCGGTATCCTCGTTGCGCAACGCTGACATTGAATTCACTCCCGAAGACCAGGACATGCTTTTGGCAGAAACTGCAGCGAGCATCGAGGAACTTACCGGATTGGTAACCAACTTGCTGGATTACTCCCGGCTCACAGCTGGCGCCATAACCGCCCGCCGAGACATCGTCGACGTAGCCGAAGTGGCTAATCGCGCCATTGCTTCCTGTGCCTTCGGGCATTCCCGAGAGCAAATTGGGCGCATTCACCTTGACCCTAGCGTGCGCGGAGTTACGTGTTGCGCGGATACGGCGCTCATGGAGCGCGTCTTGGCCAATCTCTTCGATAACTCCTTGCGCTATGCGCCAACCGGCGCCGTTACCTTGAGCGCCCAGACCACCATTGAACAGGTAGAACTGATCGTCGTCGATGAAGGCCCGGGCATCCCACCGGAGAAGCAGAAGGAACTGTTTCAAGCGTTTCAGCGTTTGGGTGATACCAGCAACGACAACGGTGTGGGCCTTGGCCTTTCTGTTGTCCAAGGCTTTGTAGAGGCCATGGGCGGTAGCATCGAGGTGGCTGCCACCCCGGGCGCAACCTTTATTTTGCGGTTTCCCGTCGCGGGAGGAGAACAAAAATGACGACGAAGAAAACCAGCATCGCCATTGTGGACGATGACCCCCGCCTACTTAATACGTTGAGTATTAACTTCAAGGCTCGTGGCTACGAGGTTCACCAGGCGCGTACAGGCGCAGAGGGATTACAGGTGGTGTCGCAGCAGCAGCCAGACGTTGTGATTTTGGACATGGGGCTGCCGGATATGGATGGCACCGTCGTGTTGGAAGGAATCCGCGGGTGGTCTGCGGTACCGGTCATCATCCTGACGGCGCGCTCCGATCCGCTGTTTAGCGCCGCAGCTCTCGACCGCGGCGCGGACGACTACGTGACCAAGCCCTTCTCTATGGAGGAGCTTTTGGCCCGTGTGCGAGTGGCGCTGCGGCATGGCAGCCCGCAGAGTCCCGTGAGGCGCGCTGAGGCCGCTGTGGTCCGCGCCGGGGACGTCGTGATTGACGTTCCTCGCCATTCCATCACCAAAGGCGGCGAGCCGCTGCATCTGACACCCACTGAGTGGGGCGTGCTCACTACGCTACTTCGCGCCCACGGTGGCTTGGTGCGCAAGGAGGACCTGCTCTCTGAGATCTGGGGTCCCGGCTTTGAGGGGCAGGGACACTACCTTCGCATTTACACCTCCCAGTTGAGGCGCAAGCTGGAGGATGACCCCGCCCACCCACGGTACCTGCTCACAGAATCTGGGTTGGGTTATCGTTTCGTAATCCCAGAGACGGGACAGGAGAGCGACCTAACTTAAAGGTGGCGAAAAATGAGACACAATTCTCAAAAAAGGGTACCTATTGGTCGGCAGGTAGTATAAACTCCTCGCTAACACTCAGTCGCACGAGGATGCTGAAAGACCCTCTTTCAGGCCCGTGTTCATGGAGTTTGCTCAACAAGAAGGTGCTCTCATGTCTTCAACAACCACGACAAAGACCAAGTCGACGCGCGATACATTCAACACGCGTTTTGTCTTCCTCATGGCCGCCATCGGTTCCGCCGTCGGCCTCGGTAATATTTGGCGCTTCCCGTACGTTGCCTATGACAACGGCGGTGGCGCCTTCCTCATCCCGTACATGGTGGCACTGCTCACTGCGGGTATCCCGATTCTCTGGTTCGACCTGGCCATCGGCCACCGCTTCCGTGGCTCGGCACCGCTGGCTTTCCGCAGAATCAGCAAAGCGTGGGAAGGCGTGGGGTGGTTCAAGGTGGGCGTGAACTTCTTCATTGCCATCTACTACGCGGCGATCATCGCCTGGGCCGCCCTGTACACCGTCAAGTCGGTGAACCAGGCGTGGGGAGAGGACACGGCGACCTACTTCATGAGTGACTTCCTCCAGTCGGACCCGGAGAAGACGTACTCGGGCAACGTGGTCCCGTCCATTCTCGGCGTCATGATCGTCGTGTGGATCATTTGTATCGCGACCCTCGCCACGAGCATCAACGAGGGTATCGGCAAGCTGACCTCCATCTTCCTACCTGTGCTGGCGGTCATGTTCATTGTCTTGGTCGTCCGCGCCTTCTTCCTCGACGGCGCGGCTGAGGGGCTCAACGCTTTCTTCACCCCGGATTGGTCGGTGTTGAGTAACCCCTCAGTGTGGATTGCGGCCTACGGTCAGATCTTCTTCTCCCTGTCCATCGGCTTCGGCATCATGATCACCTACGCGTCCTATCTGAAACCGCGCACTAACCTGACTAACACTGGCCTGGTGACCGCGTTCGCAAACTCCTCCTTTGAGGTTCTCGCAGGTATTGGAGTCTTTGCCACCCTGGGCTACATGGCTGCCCAGCAGGGCGTCGCAGTGGATGAGGTGGCCTCCTCCGGTATCGGTCTGGCGTTCATCGCCTTCCCGACCATTATCAACCTCATGCCCTTCGGTGGCCTCTTCGGCATCCTCTTCTTCGGTTCACTCTTCCTCGCTGGCGTGACCTCACTGATTTCCATCATGGAAGTTGTGGTCTCCGCAGTGGCCGATAAGTTCGATGTGTCCCGTCGAGTGTCTGCCATCAGCGTCGGCAGCATCATGGCAGTCGTGTCCTGCTTCCTCTTTTCCACATCGTCCGGCCTAGTCACGCTGGACATCATGGATAAGTTCACCAACAACCTGGGCATTGTCTTCGGCTCCATCTGCGCACTGGTGGTCGTGGGCTGGATTACCGGCCGCCGCAACGAGATCCAGCAGCACCTCAATGCAGTCTCTCACCTTAAGGTCGGCGGATTCTGGCAGGTCCTGGCCTTCATCGCTACCCCGCTATTGCTGGTCTACTTCCTGGTCAACGAGATCATCACCATCGCGAGGGAAGGATACGAGGGATACTCCTCCAGCCAGATTGGGCTCTTTGGGTGGGCCGTGCTGGGCATCATCCTGCTGGGCAGTTTCCTCATGCCGCTCGTGGCCTTCCGCGGCAACAAGTACCTAGACGGCATGGAGACCTCGGACTACGGTGTGCCGGTCGGCGGCCGCCCGGCCGGCACCCCGAACCCGCTTGCTGCAGGTCAGACGGCAGACACTGCCACTGCACGTGTCAGCCACAATGCTGTGCCTGTCTCGGGCGAGAAATAACCACTACTAAGAAAGGACAACGACAATGACTACAAGCGCAATCCTGCTCTTCATCCTCTTCGTCGTCGTCATCTGGGGCGGGTTGGTGGTCTCCTCCATCTGGCTGGCCCGCAGCGATGATGACACCACGGGCGAGCTCGGCACAGCTCCCGGTACTGATGACGAGGCCTTGTCCCACCGCGTCCACTAAAGCGGACTAGATCTCAACGACAGTGCGCCCGTGACGGGAGCCGGCGCGCAGCTCTTCGGCGGCTGCAGCAACATCCTTCAGCTGCACCGTCTCCGTGATGGAGCGCAGCAGGTCGAGGTCTAGGTGATCGTCGAGAAGCTGCCAGGCGGCCTCACGTACCGCACGCGGCGCATCCACGGAATTGCCACCGGCCAGGACGATTCCGCGCAAGATAAAGGGCAGTACCGAAGCCGGCAGGTCCGGGCCTGCAGCCATGCCGGTGGCGGCAACCACGCCGCCCCACCGCACCTGTGCAAGAACGTTGGCCAGGACGGTGGACCCGGCGGTGTCCACGGCGCCGTCGTACAGCGCCTTCTGCAGCGGACGGCCGGTCTCGGAGAGCGCTGCGCGGTCGAGGACGTGGTCCGCTCCCAGCGTGGTGAGGTACTCCGACTGGGAATCAACGCGGCCGGTCACCGCGGTTACCTCGTAGCCTGCGGATTTGAGAAGTTGCACCGCGATGGAGCCCACGCCACCCGTGGCGCCCGTGACGAGGATGTGACCCTCGGTCGTGCCGTGTGTGCGCAGCTGGTTGACGCAGATGGCGGCGGTGTACCCGGCCGTACCAATCGCGGCGGCGTCGCTAGCGCTGAAACGCTCCGGCACGGGGATGGTGGCCTCACCGTTGACGCGCTGCTGGGTGGTGTAGCCGCCGTGGCGGAATTCCCCCAAGCCGTCACCAAACGCGGCGACGAGTTGGCCTTGCTTCAGACGCTCATCCGTGGTCTCTTCCACGGTGCCCACGACGTCAATGCCGGGAACCAGCGGGTCAATGCGCATAACGCCCTTATTGCCCTCCAAGGCCATGGCGTCCTTGTAGTTGAGGGACGAGTACTGCACGGTAACGAGCGTATCGCCCTCTGCCAGTAGGGGTTCGTCTTGGAAGGAGTGGGATACTCCGGAATCAGTGCGTGTGACAATCAGTGTGCTCATGCGCACTATCCTACCTGTGCTGTGAAGCAGCATTTTGGCAGAAAATGATCCAGGAACTTGGCAGCAAGTGCCTTTACAGTGAGCACCATGAGCACGACAGAGCTTCGTCATCCCCGTAACCGGCTCGCGCCCGTGCCGGATCTGAACCGGCACATGCTTCGCGACGCCCTCCTCATCACCCTCCTTGCCCTCCTCACCGTGGGCCTCGCCACCCTCGGCAAACCCTTCATGGATATCCCCGGTGTCGTGGACGGTTCTGCCCATGCCGTGCGCAGGGTGAACCTGCACCTCTTCGGCGGTTTCACTACCTCCTCGGTGTGGTACGGCGCCTGGAGCGACCTCTTTGGCAACATCCTTCTCTTCATGCCTTTCGGCGCGGCCGTGTACGTCATGGGGCGTTCCCTTCGTCGGGTGCGCTGGGGCCTAGGTGGTGCCCTGCTCCTCGGTGTGGCAGTGAGCGTGGGAATCGAGAGCGCCCAGTGCGTCTTCCGCCTAGGTTTTAGCGATATCGATGATCTCCTCTACAACACGGTGGGAAGTGTTCTTGGCGCGCTGTTTATGGCGCGGCTGAGCCGTGAGAAACAGAAGCAGATTATGCACCGCTTAGGTTTCGTCCTGGGGTTAGCGGTAGTGGCACTCCTTGGTGCGATGCTGCTCTAAACCCTGCGGCGGACTAGTCCCGTACGAGTTCTGCGATATCGGCCGCGACCTGTCGCGCATAGGGCGACACACCGGTAATCGTTGCCGAACCCGGCCCAGTCCAGGTGCCATAGCCCACGGGGAAGAATCCTTCCACCGTGGGCTTTCCTTCTGCCAGCAGCCCGGTGAAGGGGCGCAAAGCGGGGCGGAAACCGGTGGCCCAGACGAGATCGCTAAATCCCTGCTCGGTGAGCTCATCGAGCGAGGTAAACATCGGCGTGGAGCTCAGCAGGCCGCTATCCCGAGCTTTGAGCACCGGCGGGACCATGACGATGTCACCCAGCTCCGATTCCGGTCCGGGATCGGGTTCGCCCTTGGCCAGCGCAAGCATGCGCTGGCGGTTGCGGCTAAAGAGCACGCGGCCATCGACGTCATCCGGCATCCACCGCGGCGGATGCGTGGTAAACCACGTGGTGTCTACGTCCTTCAAGGCAAGCTCGGCGGCGATTTGGGCCCCCGAGTTACCCGCGCCGACGACGGCGACACGCTTCGCATCGGGCTGTGCGCCAGGGAGAAACGGTGCGGGGCCGGGGTAGTTCGTGGTGTGCCACTGGCGGCCAGCAAACGCGCCGGGATAAAAGGGGATAAACGGTGCGGACCACGTGCCCGTGGCGGCGACAACGGTGCGGGCGAGAAACTCCCCGCGGTTCGTGGTGAGGCGGAAGGAGGCGGTGTCATGAAACACAGCGGTGACCTCAACCCCGTGCCGAACCGGCAGGTCGTAGCGTTCTTCATAACGTGTGAGGTAATCCACCACATGGGTAGCCGGCGGGAAACCGTCATAGTGCGGCATGGGCCAGCCGGGCAAGGTGGAGGACTCGGAATCGCTGAAGAGCGTGAGAGAGTCCCACGCGTGCTGCCAGGCGCCGCCGGGGGAGTCGTTGGCATCGAGGATGAGGAAGTCGAGCTTCTTGCGGCGCAGGTAATAGCCGGTGGCCAAGCCGGATTGGCCACCACCGACGACCACGCAATCGTAGATGTGCATTTTACTTAAATGAGTTTGCGCTCGCGGGCGGCGGAGACGGCCGCAGTGCGGGTGTCCACCCCGAGCTTCTGATAGACGTGAATGAGGTGAGTCTTGACGGTGGCCTCAGAAATGAAGAGCTGCTGCGCAATCTGTTTATTGGAACGGCCAGTCGCCAGGGATTGAAGAATCTCCAGTTCACGGGCGGACAGGGCGGTCTCCGGCTGGGCAAGACGCTCCGCCAGGAGGTTGGTCACCTCGGGCGCCAAGGTGCGCTTGCCCGCAGCGGTATCAAGCACGGCATTGTGAAGGGCTTCCTCAGGAGCATCCTTGAGTAGGTAGCCCATCGCGCCGGCTTCTACTGCGGCGAGGATATCGGCCTGGGTGTCATACGTCGTCAGGATGAGCACCGGTGGTCCATCGAGCTCACGCACGCGCCGGGTAGCGGCGATGCCATCGACATCCGGCATCTGGATATCGCAGACGACGACGTCGACCGGGGGGACGTCGTCAAGCGCCAGCTTCTCCACCGCTGAGCCATCCGAGCCTTCCAGCACCACCTCGATGTCGTGAAAGGCGTTGAGGATTGAGCGCAGCCCGGCGCGGACCACGGGGTGATCATCGATGAGCATCACGTTAACCATTGCGCTTGCTTCCTGTTGGGATTCGCACCGCGAGCGCGGTGCCGGCAGGTGAGGATTCTACCTGGACGGTGCCGCCAACGCTGCGCACACGCTGCTCGAGGCCGGTCAGGCCGAAACCACGCGGGCCATCGATTCCGTGGCCGTCGTCAACGACGTCCAAGGTGACCTCATCCGCGAATGCTCCCAGTGTGACCACCGCACGGTCGGCATCGGCATGTTTCATCACGTTGGTCAGGCCCTCGCGCGCACAGCGCAGAATAACATGGTGGAGCTCGGTGGGAACTTCACCACGTCCGGTGAGTTTGAGGCTGAACTGCGTGCGCAGCTCCAGGCCCTTCGCTTGGGCCTGGAGCTCGTCCACGAGGGCGCGCAGGCCTTCATCAATGGAGGAGGCAGGGGAGGCGAGCTCTTTAACAAAACGGCGGGCTTCCGCGAGGTTATCCCGTGCCACCTTCTCAATGAGCTGGAGCTGCGCTGTCTTTTCCTGCGCATCCGGGGTGTTCTTGGCGGCGCGGCTGAGCAGCACGATGGAGGAGAGGCCCTGAGCTACGGTGTCGTGAATCTCGCGGGAGAGGCGCTCGCGCTCCTCCAGGCGGCCGGCCTGGTGCTCGGTGGCGGCGAGTTCCTCCTGGGTTTCGCGCAGCTGCTTGGCGACGGCCGCGTGGTGCACCGCCTCCGCTTGAATCTTGCGTGCGGCATGGTAGACGAGCACGGCGAAACACGTGCCGATGAAGGGGCCGATGGCGGCAGCCGCCGTCCATGCTTGGGGATGTAGCCAGGCGGGGATGAAAGCGGCGATAGCCCACAAAATGGCGCTGGCGAGGATGCCGGGCCAGAAGGGGAGAGCATGGACAAAGACGAAGACCAGCGGAAATTCCATCCACATGAAGTCTTGGGCATGCACCATGAGGCCTATCCACAGCAGGCACAGTGCGGCGAGCCACAGCGTGGTGGGCACGGGCTTGGCGGGCTTGCGGGCGGCGTAGAGCACGAAACCGGCGTAGACCACCGCGAGGGCAATCGCGAGGCCGAAAACCCGGGCATCGAGGCGATCATCGGCCCAGGCGCGGAGCACGCCGAAGACCAGCAGGAATCCGAACATGGCGTGGAGGCCAAAGCTCCACAAGCTGTTTCGCATCATCACGCCGATCCAGCCTATCGCCTTAGCGGTTGAGGCCGAATCAACCAACTGGTTGATTGGAGGTTCAACTAGGTGCCCGATTACTTTCTCCGAGCGCATGAGCAGTATGAATACTATGTTCCTTGCATTGAGAGAGATAGTCACCGCCCGCGGTCGTTTCTTCCTGATCGGCGGCGTCGTGGCTCTTATTACGTTGTTGCTCGTTATGTTGTCCGGCCTCACCCAAGGCCTGTCTAAGCAGAATACGTCCGCCCTGGAGGCACTGGGAGAATCCACTCCGAACGTGACCTTCTCCACGGAGGACCCGTCCTTTACTGAATCGGAAATCTACGCCGAGGATGTCACCGCTGGTGCTATCCCGCTGGGCGCTACCCAGACCAAGCTTGATGGACAGGGCGGCGTAGCTGTCTTCGGCCTACCGGCTGGCACTGAGATCCCCGGTACGGACACCCTCATCCCGGACCGCGGCATGGTTCTCAGCGAGTCCATCGATGAGGAGATGAATGCTCCGTCCCAGGCCACCCTCGGCGGAGTCGACTTAGAGGTGCGCGGAGCGGTGCCGGATGAGTACTACTCCCACTCCCCGGTCGTATGGGTCGACACCGCCACTTGGCAGAAGGTCTCCCATATGCCGGAGGACATGGTGGGCGTAGCCCTACTCACTACTGAGCCAACTGATACATCCGTCCCCATGAAGAAGGCTCTGGCAGGTCTGCCGGCCTACCAATCGGAGCGCGGCTCCCTGTTGACCATGCAGGCCTTCCTCTATGGAATCTCCGCCCTGGTGACCATCGCCTTCCTCAGCATCTGGACCATCCAGCGCACCCGTGATCTGTCCATTCTCCGCGCTCTCGGCGCCAGCGTGACGTACCTGCTCAAGGACGCTATTGCACAGGCCGCCATCATTCTGGCCGCCGGTGTCGGCGCGGGCGCTCTCGTCGGCTGGCTACTCGGCCTGGCCGCCCAGGGCACCGTGCCCTTCGAGGTCTCCGTCATGACCGTTATCGTTCCGGCCCTCGGCATCTGGCTGCTCGGTATCGCCGGTGCCTTCCTCGCCACCCGCCGCGTGGCCAAGATCAACCCGCTCGACGCCCTAGGAGGCAACGCCTAATGACTACCACCGCTACTCCCGCACTGTCCCTTCGTGATGTCGTGGTCACCTACCCCGACGGCGAGTCCCGCGTCACCGCCCTCGATGGCGTGAGCCTCGACGTGAAACCCGGTGAGCTATGCGCCGTCATCGGCGAGTCCGGTTCCGGCAAGTCCACGCTACTTTCCGTAGCCGCCGGCCTTATCGAGCCGGATTCCGGCACCGTGGAGCACACCGGTTCCCGCGGCCTCATCTTCCAGCAGGCCAACCTTCTGGCTTCCCTTACCGCTCGTGAGCAGCTGCTCATCATCGACCACATGGAAGGCCGCAAGCTCCGACAGGACCGCGCTGATGAGCTGCTCAGCTTCGTGGGCTTGAAGGACTTTGGTAACCGCCGCATGAACCAACTGTCTGGTGGTCAGCGCCAGCGCGTCAACATCGCCCGCGCTCTGATGGGCCAGCCTTCCGTGTTGCTGGCTGACGAGCCCACCTCCGCCCTGGACTCCAAGCTCTCGCGGGACATCGCCAAGCTGCTGCGCGGAGTCACCGAGGACTTCGACACCGCAACACTCTTCATCACCCACGACCGTAGCCTGCTGGACTACGCCGACCGCGTTGTCGAGGTCAAAGACGGCAAGGTTTCCGCCTACTCGGAGGTTGCGGCCTAGCTCCGGCATTAATTCAAGGAACTAATTTTCCTCCTTGGCGCACGAAATAGGCGAATGCGGAGTACATTAATACTTCGATATGCTTCGACCTCGCCGCCCCCGGGTAACCCCCACCGACTATGAGCGCATGCAGCAATGGACCCCGCTGCATGCGCTCATGCTGACGATAACCATCGCTGCCTGCGGCGTCTTTATCGTTGGCGCTCGCCGCGTCAAAGGGACAAGCCGCGAAAAGTTTGTCCGGCAGATGGTGGGCTGGGCCCTGCTGGTCCTCGGTACTGCGTGGACGGTCGTATCCTTGGACCCGAAGCAGTTCGACATCCGGGAATCCCTGCCTCTGCACTTGTGCGACGTGCTGCGCCCCATCTTGGCGCTGGGCCTTATTACTGGCAATGAGCACGCGCTGACCCTGACGTATTTCTGGGGCATCATCCTCAACCCGCAGGCCATCATCACCCCGGACGTCATATATTACTTCTCTCCGCGCTGGCTGCGCTTTGCCACCTATTGGTTCTTCCACATCGTGGCCCTGGCGGTGCCGCTAGGCCTTACCTTTGGCTTGGGTTATCGCCCCACCTGGAAGGGATACCGCTTCGCCGTCAAGGTCACGCCCGTGTGGATGGCCATCGCGATGGCGGTCAACGCGAAGACCGACGGCAACTACGGCTTCCTCAACCACGCGCCGGGAAGCCCCTCCATCATCAACCTGTTCGGGCCCTGGCCCGGATACATCGCGGTGGAAACCTTCGCCGTCATGGCTGCTTGGGCCGCAATGACATGGCCGTGGGAAAACACCTCGCTGCGCCGCGGCACCACGGCCGTGGGCACTCGGGGACTGCTGCGCAAGTCCGTCGGCACCGCGTCCGGGATTCTGCGCCGAGTAACGGTACGTTTTCGTAAATAGTCTCCCAAAAACCGCGAATTTTTAGCCCTTGGGTGCGAGAACGTACCGCCGTGAAGGCTTCGGACTACGGATCGATCAAATAGGGGCTTAGATCTCTAAGTGTTTCGGACTCTATTTGATCGAAACGTACTTTTCAGCGCGCTAGCGTTCCGCATTGAGGAGCCGCGCGATGGCCTGCGGGATGGCTGCGGCGATCTGGGAGGCAGAACAGGGGGCGAGGCCGTCGGGGGTTTCGGCCGCGATGGCCGCCGCGTGCGCGTGGATGGCCCCGGCATGGAGAACCTCGGTGATGACCTCGTCGGGAGCGTCGGCAGACAGCTGGGCGATGACCGCGCCGAGGATGCCGGAGAGCACGTCGCCGGAGCCAGGGGTCGCGGCAAAAGAATGGCCGGCGTTGCAGGAATAGATCGGCTGGCCCGGAGCGGTGACGCGGGTCAGGCGGCCTTTGAGCAGGATGATGCTGTTCAATTCCTCAGCAAGCCGGTGCAGGGCGTCACCCCACGCGGCGGACGGCGCAGCTGAGAAGGCGGCCTCGTACAGGCGGGTGAACTCGCCTTCATGCGGGGTGAGGATGGTGAGCGGGTGCGCGGCCACGAGCTGGCGCAGTGAGGTGTTTGTGGCCAGGAGCGTGAGGGCGTCGGCATCGATAACGGTGGGCAGGCCTTGTGCCAGTACCTTTCGCAGTTCGGTGGCCGCCGCCGAATCGGTGCCGCGGCCGGGACCCACGACCCACGCCTGGGCGCGCCCGGAGGAGGGGACGTCTGGGTGGCAGACCAGCTCGGGGAGAAGCGAGGTAATGGTGTTGTCACCGATGAAGCGCACCATCGACGGCGTGGCACGCACCGCCGCGGTGGCGCAGAGGACGCCCGCGCCGGGATAGGTGTCGCTGCCGGCGGCCAGGGCGACGACGCCGCCGGAATACTTATCAGAGCGCGCGCCGGGCGTGGGATCTGTAATGGGACCGGTGCAGCCGACCGGCCAGGGGCGGGTTGCACGCCCACCAGGAAGATCGAGTTCACCCGGTTGCCACTCCCAGGGGGAGGAAAGGGTGGGCTCGTGGGCGATGTAGCCTGCGGGTTCGTCGAGTTCCGCGAGGGTTTCTGCGAAGGAAGGCGCGCCGGGCAGGAAGAGATCGGAAACCACGACCTGTCCGCACTCAGTGGCCAGCGCGTGGCCCAGGCGGGGAAAACCGAAGGTGACGGTGACATCTGTCTCGACGGCATCCGTGGCAGCAACGCCGCTCTCGGCGTCGATGCCGGTGGGCATGTCAACGGCCAAGACTGCGGTTCCAGTAGCGGTGGCCTGGTGGTAGAAGGACAAGGCTGCGCCGGAGAGGCCGCGGGCGGAGCCGAGGCCGGCGATGGCGTCGATAAGCAGTGCGGTGCCTGTCGGCAGAGCGGCATCGGAAGGAAGGACCGTGCCACCCGCAGCGAGGAACGCACTTCGCGCGGCCTCGTGGCAGCGCTGCGGAACCAGCGCGTGGACCGTGACGCCACGAGAAGCCAGTTCCGCACCGGCGTAGAGGCCATCGCCGCCGTTGCCGCCCGAGCCGGCCAGGATAAGCACCGCGCCGGGGCGGGCGGCCAGCATGGTTTCGGCTGCCTCCGCCACGGCCGCGGCGGCGAGCCGCATGAGCTGATCCGGCTCCGATTGCTGGGCTAGAAGCCGCTCTTCAGCAGCACGAACAGTGGTAACGGTGTAGGCAGGGCGCATAATTCACACCCTAGCGCGCGGGTTGGCAGGTGGGGCACCAGAAGAGGTTGCGGCCCTGCATGACCTTCTCCTGGATTTCCGTACCGCACACGTGGCAGGGCTGCCCGGCGCGCCGGTAGACGTAGACCTCGCCGCCGTGATCATCTTTGCGCGGCTCGCGGCCCATGGCCTCCGGGGTGTGGGCATCCCGGACGGTGTCGATGCGTCCGTGCTCCACGCCGTAGTCCATAAGTTCCACCAGGTCAGACCAGATGGCGTCGAACTCTGCGCGGTCCAGCTGGTTGCCGGGGATAAAGGGAGAGAGCTCCTGACGGAAGAGCGCCTCCGCGCGATAGATATTTCCCACACCGGCGAACAGTCCTTGGTCCATAAGCTGAGCGCCGATGCTGCGTCGTGAGGCATGGACACGGGCCCACAGAGCATTCGAGTCGGCATCCTCACGCAGAGGATCCTGCCCCACTTTCGCCACCTTGGCCTGGTACTCCTCTTCCGTGATGAGCGTGCAGAACTGCGGGCCGCGCAGGTTGGCAGCGGTGCTCCCGTTATCCAGGCGAAGCCGAATCTGGCCCCACACATCCGCCGAGGGTTCGAAGCGCAGCGAGCCAATGAGGCCCAAGTGGATGTAGATGACGTGGCGTGGATCCGCGGCGTCGAAGTGGAGAAAGAGGTGCTTGCCAAAGGCTTCGGCGAGGGTGAGGGAGGAGCCGTCGACAAGCGCGGCTTCCGTAGCGAACCTGCCTTGGGGGCTGCTCACGGCGAGTGGTGCGTCGCGGAAGTCCGCATTGAGTGTGCGGGCAAGACGGTGAATGACATGTCCCTCAGGCATGTCTCGAAGTCTACGCGGGGGCAGTGCTGCTGTAGACTTTCCGGGTACTACCCGTTGAACGGAAGGGCCTAAATATTATGGGGCGCGCACTCGGTT
This sequence comes from Corynebacterium sp. BF-R-2, assembly GCF_024586525.1. Taxonomy (NCBI): domain Bacteria; kingdom Bacillati; phylum Actinomycetota; class Actinomycetes; order Mycobacteriales; family Corynebacteriaceae; genus Corynebacterium; species Corynebacterium sp. BF-R-2. Next base: position 135,379 of record NZ_JAMFTP010000009.1, read on the forward strand.
TTGACCGTGAAAAATACATTCAACTGCAGTCGGAGCACATTAACGCTCGACGCAAAGACATCGGCGGGAAGCTCTACCTCGAAATGGGTGGCAAGCTTTTTGATGATATGCATGCCTCCCGCGTGCTCCCCGGCTTCACCCCGGATAACAAGATTGCGATGCTGGAGCGCATCAAGGATGACGTGGAAATCCTCGTGTGCATCAATGCGAAGGACATCGAGCGCCAAAAGATCCGTGGTGACCTGGGTATTCTCTATGAAGACGACGTGCTGCGGCTTGTCGATGTCTTCCGGGACCGCGGCTTCCTTGTCAACAACATCGTCATGACCCAGCTGGAGGACGGTAACAGCCAAGCGGAGGCCTTCATTGAGCGCCTGGAGCGCCTCGGTCTCACCGTAGCTCGCCACCGCATCATCCCTGGCTACCCCTCCAACATTGACCTCATCGTCTCCGAAGACGGACTGGGCAAGAACGACTACGTGGAGACCTCCCGTGATCTCGTTGTGGTCACCGCTCCGGGGCCGGGCTCGGGCAAGCTGGCCACGGCATTGTCGCAGGTGTACCACGAAAACCTGCGTGGTGTGCAGGCGGGCTACGCCAAGTTTGAGACCTTCCCCATTTGGAATTTGCCGCTGAACCACCCGGTCAATCTGGCCTACGAGGCCGCCACGGTGGACCTCAACGATGCGAATGTCATCGACCACTTCCACCTCTCCGCCCACGGTGAGTCCACGGTGAACTACAACCGCGACGTCGAGGCTTTCCCGCTGCTCAAGTCCCTGTTGGAGTGCCTCACCGGCACGGTGCCGTACCAGTCCCCGACGGACATGGGCGTCAATATGGCGGGCTTCTGCATCACCGATGACGAGGTCTGCCGCGAGGCCTCCCGCCAGGAGATCATCCGCCGCTACTTCAAGACATTGGTGGAGGAGGCGCGCAATGGCCTGGACAACACGCAGTCCGAGCGCGCGGCAGTGATCATGGCAAAGGCCGGCATCAAGGCCACCGACCGTCCGGTCGTGGAACCGGCGCGTGCCAAGGCTGCGGAGACTGAGGGGCCGGCCTCAGCTCTGCAGCTTCACGACGGCACCATCATCACCGGCCGCACCTCCGCTCTGTTGGGTTGCTCTGCTGCGACCCTGCTCAACGCGCTGAAGCACCTAGCAGGCATCGACGATGAGTTGCACTTGCTCTCGCCGGAGTCCATCGAGCCGATTCAGACGCTCAAGACCAAGCACCTGGGTTCGCTGAACCCGCGCCTGCACACCGACGAGGTTCTCATCGCCCTGTCGGTATCGGCAGCGAAGGATGAGAACGCACGCCGAGCCCTCGACGCGCTCAAGGAGCTGGAGGGCTGTGACGTGCACACCACCACCATCCTGGGCTCTGTGGACGAGGGCATCTTCCGCAACCTCGGAGTGCTCGTGACCTCCGACCCGGTCTTCGCCCGCAAGAGCGCGCTGTACCAGAAGCGCTAAGCCCCTTGGGGGCCCTGCCCCGCATAGCCTTGCCCCGCGAGGCTATGCTGCGCATTTCCCCAGACCTGGAGCCCCATACTTGCAGGTGGGCGTCGCCAAGCGCTTGCCGACGCCTCACCGCCCACCAGGGAGTTGCGGGTCCCAGGTCTGGGGATCTGGGTTGAATCGGCGTGGAAGTGGCTCCGAGAACTGCCGCTCAGCCGCCGCGTCAAGCCCGGAAGATTGTGGCTTTGCTCTTAGCGGGGCCTAAACTTGCGGGCGTGACTATTGGCAAGATTCTCCTCTACTACTGCTTCACTCCCATCGAGGATCCCACCGCGATCATGCTGTGGCAGCGCTCCTTGTGCGAGAAACTGGGGCTCAAGGGCCGCATCCTCATCTCGGAGCACGGCATCAACGGCACCGTCGGCGGTGACATGGATGCCTGCAAGCGCTATGTGCGCGAGACCCGCGAGTACCCGGGCTTTAAAAAGATGCAGTTCAAGTGGTCCGAGGGCGGGGCGGATGACTTCCCGCGCCTGTCGGTCAAGGTCCGCGATGAAATCGTGGCCTTCGGCGCGCCGGGCGAGCTCAAGGTGGATGAGAATGGCGTCGTCGGAGGCGGCGTGCACCTCAAGCCAGAAGAGGTCAACAAGCTTGTGGAAGAACGCGGCGAGGAGGTCGTCTTCTTCGATGGGCGCAATGCCATGGAGGCCGAAATCGGCAAGTTTAAAAACGCCGTCGTCCCAGACGTAAAGACCACCCACGATTTCATCGCCGAGCTCGAATCCGGCAAGTATGACTGGATGAAGGACAAGCCGGTGGTGTCCTATTGCACCGGCGGTATTCGCTGCGAGATTCTGTCCTCGCTGATGAAGAACCGCGGTTTTAATGAGGTCTACCAAATTGACGGCGGCATTGTCCGCTACGGCGAAAAGTACGGTAACGACGGCCTGTGGGAAGGCTCGATGTATGTCTTTGACAAGCGCATGCACCACGAGTTCGGCCAAGGCCTCGACGATCCTGGCTTCATCCAGCTGGGGCACTGCGTGCACTGCGGGAAGGCGACGAACACCTTTCACAACTGCATCAACGAAGACACGTGCCGCCAGCAAGTACTCATCTGTGATGACTGCATCCAGCACATTGAAACCCAGCACTGTGGGCGTGCGGACTGCGCCGAGGTAGCGCGGGCTAGAGCTCAGGAGCCAGAAGGATCTGAATATCGTTGATTCCCCACAGCATGAAGTTGCCGGCCATCACCCAGAAGATGGCCATCCAGCCGCGCCAGCGCACATAAGACTTGAGCTTGCGCACCATAATGAGCGCGCAGCCGATTAAGCCCGCGAAGGGGATGATCAACGTGGTGGTGGAGAAGACGGTGCGCTGCGTCTTCGTGCACAGCCACGAGGCGTAGCCCGCGGGGATGCAGTCATCGGTGGAGCCAGTGAGCTTAAAAATGCCGGCAAGGATCAACGCGTAGAGTGCTGAACCGGCGAGGATGGCCACCATGAACCACACGGCTTGGCGGGTGGAGCGGCGGTTGGCTTCGGCGACGGCGAGGGGATCGGGGGCGTCGGCAAGCTCGTCGAAGCTCTGGGGTTCGGGGCGGCGCAGGTTAGCGTAGTCCGCGTCCGAGGTCAGATCGTTTTCAGGATGCTCAGCTGCCATGGTGTGCAGTCTAACGCGTGGCTCAGGCGGCAGTCTCCGGATCCGTGGGGCACACGAGAACCGGTACGCGCACATGGGGAAGAAGTTCGGTGGCGGTGCTGCCGATGAAGACGCGGGCGATGGGGCCCATCGGGGCAGAACCTAGGCAGAGGAGATCGCCCTTCTTCCACTTGAGTGAATCCACTGCGCCGGCCCAGCCATTGCCGTTGCCAATCGCTGTGGTGACCTCAAGGTCGGGGTAGTGCTTCGCAACGAGGTCATGGGCGCGGTCCAACAAGGACAAGGAATGCTCGTGCCAATTGGGGGCGTCGGTGGGGAAGGTAGGGGAGTAGTCCAGGGGGACGTCGAGAAGCCCCTCGGGTGAAAACGCCAGCACGCGCAGAGGCAAGCCGCCGCGCTGCGCCATGCAGGCGGCGTGGAGGAGTGCGGAGTCTTCGTGGCAGCCGCGGTCTGTAAAGGCAAAGTTGATGCGGGTTACGCCATGCTTGGACAGTTTGACGCTGCGGGGGCTCAACCCCAGGGGAAGCGGAGAGTAATGGAGGAGGGCATCCGCAGTGGAGCCAGAGAAGAAACGGCCCTTCGGTGCGGACTGATTCGCGCCGAGCAAGATGACATGGGCACCAAAATCTTGCGCCATCTCCTCCAGAAGCTGCGGGCGGGAGGGCCCAGCTACGAGAACGGAGACGTTCTTATCCAATTGAGATTTGTGGACGCCCGCGGCAACCAGTACGTCGCGGACAGCTTCCTCGCAGACGGCGCGCTCCTTTTTAAACCACTTCTTGTAGGAGCCGTTGAGTTTGCTCAAGGAGGTGACGGTCAGCGGCTGCGAAATGGTTGAGACAACGCGAATCTGTACCGGTGTGGACCGTGCGATCCACGCGGCAAAATCGATAGCCTCGGTGCCTGCAGAGCTAGGGCTCCACGACACGAGGATGCGGATCGGATCGAGAGGATCCTCTGAGGTTGTCTGCCCCTCCGCGGGGCGTGAAGATTTCTTAGCCATTCAGTACAAGTTTCGGGGTAGTTTTATCCATTATCGACCCCGGCGGCCATAAAAAGAAAATCTGAATATGGCCATAATCTATGGTCTATTTGCCTTCCATGATAGGGCGGTACACATCGGCCAGTTTGGATATGAGATTCACCAGGGAGTCAGCGTCCTGGATGTCCTCGGGTTCGAGCCAGCGCAGAATCTCCGCCAAAGCGGCTGCACGCTGGCGGGAGACTATGGTCAACTCGGCCTCACCGAGTTGCGTCAGAGCAACGAGGACACCACGGCGGTCCTTTTCATCGCGGTGGCGCTCCACAAAACCGTGTCGCTCCAATTGGTACAGAGCATTGGAGGCGGTGGGCATGCGAATCAACTCAGCTTGCGCGATGGTGCTCACACGGGAGGGGCCGCGCATGCGGAGCTGGTTCATGATGGACACTTGGGACGTGGTTAGGGATGTGCCCTCAGTGGTGCGCTGGAAAATCAGCATGAGCTTGTTGAGCGCGGGCTGAATTTGGCGGGCGACCTCAAGGGCATCCTCGTAAGAAACGGGGGACTCACTATTTTCTTCACTCATGGAAAATAAGTTTAGCGAGTTGCGCGTCACAATGGTAGTTAGCTTGCTGAAAAATTTAGTTTTTGCAGCGTGAACTGCCCACCGTGGGGACGGAGCCCGTAGAACAGTGAGATCGAGGGGCATAGATCGTTGTCACAGCCCCTACTAAAGTAGGTTGGGTACATTCTGCGTCGATAACAGCAAAGGAGGCAGGACAGGTGGCAGCGAATTCACCCGTGGCGTATCGCAACGAGGTCTCCTATGAATGGGAGCGCGCGCAGCATCTGCGTGACCTCCGCGCGGGACGGATGAGCCGTGAGGAGTTGTGCGACGCCGATTTCCTCCTCCGCGCCGCTGCAGAGCACCACGGCGTCGATATGCACAAGCCCTGCCCCATCTGCGAGAGCCAGATGCGGCTTACACGCTGGGTATATGGCGAGTCCTTGGGTCGCCGCGCCGGGAGCGCGCGAAGCGAGTCGGAGATAGCTGAACTCGCGGGCGAGGGGTTGGAATTTACCGTCCATACGGTGGAAGTGTGCCCGGCGTGCCGCTGGAATCATCTTCTACGAGCAGCCACGGTCTATGCTTTAGAGTAGTTTTGGCTTCCCAGTTCACGCCGGTAAGCTGCATGTATTTACAGTTTCTGTACAGGATTGATGAGGACACGGATCAGTGACCGAAAAGGAAACGTCTCGGAGCAAGCACGGCAGTCAAAAGACACGAAAGCCGGCGAGGAAAAAGCACACTAAGCGCCGCTGGCCATGGATTGTGCTGGTTGTTCTGCTTATTGTCGTGGCTATCCCCGCCGCACTTTTTGGCTATGCCTATACGCAGTATGACGTCCCCGACTCCGAAGAGTTGCAGCCCAGCCAGATTTCCACCATCGTCGCCCGCGATGGTGAATCACAGCTGGCCAAGCTCGTGCCGCCGGAGGGTAACCGCCGTCAGGTCACCTTGGAGGAGATCCCCGACTATGTCGAGGATTCGGTTCTGGCTGCGGAGGATCGTGAGTTCTGGACGAACTCCGGCTTCTCCTTCACGGGTCTCGGCCGCGCTGTATTGGGCAAGCTCACCGGTGATGCCAGCGCTGGCGGTGGTTCCACCATCACTCAGCAGTACGTGAAGAACACCCTGGTGGGTGACGAGTACTCCTATGTTCGTAAGATTCGCGAGCTCATCTACTCGATCAAGATGACGAATGAATGGTCCAAGGAGGAAATCCTCAACGCCTACCTCAACACCGTTTACTTTGGTCGTAACGCGTATGGCATTGAAGCAGCCTCCAACGCGTACTTCAATAAGGACGCCAAGGATCTCACCATGGAGGAAGGCGCCCTGCTGGCTGGAGTCATCCAGTCGCCGTCTGTTCTCGATCCCTGGGTGGATGAGGGCCGCTCCCAGGCACGGTGGGATTATGTCATGGATGGCCTGGTTGAGATGGGGGATCTGGACGCAGCCGAGCGTGAGCAGCTGAAATTCCCGGAGACCCGTGACCCGTCCGAGTACTCCGCCTACACCGAAGCGCCGGGTGCTTACGGCCACATCAAGAACCAAGTGATTGATGAGCTGTCCCGTGTCGGTATCACCGAGGATCAACTGGCTACCGGCGGTCTCAAGGTGACGACCACCATCGACATGACCGTTCAGAATGCATCGACGGATGCTGCCCACGCAGAACTGGCTCAGCTGCAGGATGATGCCCGCGCGGCTGCCGTCACAATTGATCCAGCAACGGGTGCGGTGCGCGGCTACTACGGCGGTGATGACTCCAGCGGTTGGGATTATGCCAACTCCCCACTGCAGACCGGTTCTACCTTCAAGATCATGACCTTGGCCGCAGCTCTCCAGCAGGGCATTAGCCTCGATACTTACTACTCCTCGGCGCCCTACCAGCTGCCTGGATCGCAGCTCGTGACCAACGACGTGGGTGCCGGCTGCGGTAGCTGCTCCATCGCTGAGGCAATGAAGAATTCTTATAACACGTCCTTCCTGCGCCTCCAGGATGACTTGGAAAACAAGACGCAGGACACCGCGGATATGGCGCATGCGTTGGGCGTGCCGCGCAGTCTTCCGGGGATTGAAAAGACCCTCACTGAAAATGGTGGAACGCCGTACGAGGGCATCGTGCTGGGCCAGTACCAGTCGCGTCCGCTCGATATGGCGACGGCAATGGCCACCTTGACCAACCAAGGCATATGGCATCAGCCGCACTTCGTGGAAAAGGTAGAAAACGATGCCGGCGAAGTCCTCTACGAGAACCCGACCGACGGCGGTGAACGCCGTGTCTCCGCCAACGTGGCCAACAACGTGATCTCCGCGATGCAGCCAATTGCCGCATGGTCCAATGGTGCGCTAGCTGGCGGACGCCCGTCTGCCTCCAAGACTGGTACGACGCAGCTGGGCGATACGGGCCAGAACAAGGATGCGTGGATGGTCGGTTCCACGCCGCAGCTGGCTACAGCAGTGTGGGTAGGCACGGCCGACAACACCTCCGCAATCTTTAATCAGTGGGGCGGCATCATGTACGGCTCCAACTCGCCGACGAAGATCTGGAAGTCCATCTTGGACACCTCGCTTGCTGACGTCGAGCAGCAGGCCTTCCCGCAGGCTTATCCCATCAACTACGGCGTCGGCAGCTGGGGTTCTGGCTATACCTACGACCCGAGCCAGACCCAGACCTGGCAGCAGACTCCGGTCGCTCCGGGAGGGGAGACTGCGGAAGGCGGCGAGGGCAACGAGGGCGAAGTCCATGAGGGCGAGGGGCAGGACGGCGGCCCCGATAATGTTCCGGCGCAGCCGGAGCAGCCGGACCAACCCGAGATGCCGGCACAGCCGGAGCAGCCGAATTCCCCGTCGATCGATCAGTTGATTGATGATGGCCTTAACCAACTTCTCGGCCAATAGGAGACAGATTCCCCAGTGAGTCAGCAGACAACTCAACAGCTTGTTCCCCTCTCCTCCGAGTCGGTGACGCGCGGCGCGGTCAACGCTCTGGGCGGCCGTACGGGCCGTTTTGCCCGGTCCGGAAACGCTGGCTGGTGGACGCCGCTGCGCGTCATCATCACCTTGGCATGGACATTCTTGGCCTTCGGTTTCATGAGCAAGGCCACCTGTGCGGGAAGTCGTCGTGGTGACGACGGCGTCATCAGCCTCAACTGGGACGGCAACCGCCAGTACACTTCCTTTTGCTACAACGACATTGTGCCGCTCTACGGTGGGCGTGGCTTGGATGAGCCGGGCTTTCCCTATGCCTACTCATGGGTGGAAGGTGATCTGACGCGCTACATGGAGTATCCCGTGCTCGCGGGCCTGTTCCAGGGTGCCATGGGGTGGCTAGCGCGCAACACCTATGCTGCTGTTGAGTGGATTGGCATAGCGGATGTCAGCTGGTACTTCGGATTGACCGCGTTCTTCATGGCCCTCATGTGGGTCGGCGTTGTTGTCATGGTTTTTCAGCTCACTGGCAACCGTGCGTGGGATACCATCCTCGTGGCGGCCAGCCCGCTCGTTGTCATCCATGCGTTTACCAACTGGGACATTCCTTCCGTGGCGTTCATGGTGGGCGCTCTCCTTGCAGTGACCAAGCGCAAGAATCTGCTTGCCGGTGTCCTCATTGGATTGGGTACGGCGTTTAAGCTGTGGCCCCTCTTCATTCTTGGGGCTTTCTTGGTCCTCGCCATGCGGAACAAGCGTTGGGCACCGTTTGTCACGATGTTTGTCTCCACGATTGTCACGTGGGTCGTCGTCAACCTTCCGGTGGCGTTGAAGTACCCGGAGGCGTGGCGCGAATTCTTCCGCCTTAACCGGGAGCGCGGTGCGGAATGGACCACGATTTATGCGCTCATCAACCGGATCACGGGGGTGGACTTCTCGCCGGAGTTCCTGAACACGTTCTCGTTGGTGGCATTCCTCGTCTCCTGTGCAGCCATTGCGGTTCTGGGGCTGAAGGCGCCGCGCACTCCCCGTGTGGCTGAGCTGGTCTACCTCATCATTATGGCGTTCCTCATCTTCAACAAGGTGTGGTCGCCGCAGTACTCCCTGTGGCTTGTGGTGCCGGCGGTGTTGGCCCTGCCTCGTTGGCGTCTCATACTGAGCTGGGCGCTTGCCGACGCCCTCGTCTGGCCCATCCTCATGTGGCACATGCTCGGATCTGAAAACAAGGCCCTGCCGCATGAGATGCTTGACATTGCTGTCATGACGCGCGATGCCTTCATCATCGCTATTGGTGTGCTCGTCATCCGTCAGATGTGGGGCAAGACCGAGGACAAGGTTCGTGCGGCGCACGGTGGGCGCGATCCCCTTGCCGGAGGGTTCAGCACATGATCATCACGATTGTCGGCATCGTGTCGATTTTCCTGGGATTCTTGTGCGTAAGCACGGCCTACTATCTTTTTCAGCGTACTGAGAACCGCATGTGGCCTCTCGTTCTTGGGTTGCTGGCCCTCCTATTTCTCACTGTCATTCCGGCGAGTACCGCTATTTTCTTTGCGGCGACGACCAACGGCATGTAAAAGCTGGGGAGTGATTTCTTTTCCGCCGGTCAGTGCGGTACTGTGTGGGGGTTGCTTGACGCAACAGACCCTCCTGCCATATCCGCAAAGGTGATATGGCCGATACCAATTACTAGACCATAGGAGGTGATGAGGTCCGTGCGTCACTACGAAGTCATGATCATTCTGGATCCGAATCAGGATGAGCGCACCGTAACCCCGTCCCTGGATAAGTTCCTCGAAGTCATCCGCAAGGATGGCGGCAAAGTCGACAAGGTTGACGTGTGGGGCAAGCGCCGTCTTGCCTACCCGATCAGCAAGAAGGAAGAAGGCATCTACGTCGTCGTAGACCTGGAGTGCGAGTCCGAGTCGGTACTCGAGCTCGACCGTCGCCTGAACCTGAACGACTCCATTCTGCGTACCAAGGTTCTGCGCACCGACAGCAAATAGCGGATACTGGGTTTCGAGCATTTCTACACGAATCCACGTAACCGATATTAAGGAGTAAAGACATGGCTCAGGGAGATACCAACATTACGGTTGTCGGCAACATTGTTGCTGATCCGGAACTGCGCTTCACCCCGTCGGGTGCCGCAGTAGCAAACTTCCGCGTTGCCTCCACCCCGCGTCGCTATAACCAGCAGACCTCTCAGTGGGAGGACGGCGAGGCCATGTTCCTCACCTGCAACGTGTGGCGTCAAGCTGCAGAAAACGTTGCGGAGACCCTGACCAAGGGCATGCGTGTTATTGTCACTGGCCGTCTGCGCCAGCGGTCATACCAGACCCGTGAGGGCGATAACCGCACCGTCTTTGAGATTGAGGTCGATGAGGTAGGTCCGTCCCTGCGCTACGCATCCGCACAGGTCACCCGCAAGTCCGGCAACGGCGGCAATGGTGGCAACTACGGCGGCGGCCAGCAGCAAGGCGGCGGCAATTTCGGCGGCGGCAACAACTACGGTGGTGGCAGCAACCAGGGTGGTTTCTCTGGAAACCAATCCCAGTCTTCTGCCCCGCAGCAGTCTCAGCAGCAGTCGGCTCCAAGCAACGATCCGTGGAATTCGGCACCCCAAGCAGGAAGCTATGACGGTGCGGATGCAGAACCCCCGTTCTAAGACTGTCACGCAAGTATTCATTTAACTCAATTGAAAGGCAGGGATCATGAAGCTGATCCTCACCGCTGCCGTTGAGAACCTCGGCGCCCCTGGCGAAATTGTTGAGGTTAAGGACGGCTACGGACGTAACTACCTGCTTCCGCGCGGCCTGGCTATTGTTGCCACCCGCGGTGCTGAGAAGCAGATCGAGGGCATCAAGCGTGCTCAGGAAGCTCGCGAGATCCGCGACCTGGATCACGCACGCGAGGTCCGCACCCAGCTGGAGGAGCTCAAGGACGTTAAGGTCCCCGTGAAGACCTCCGAGTCCGGCAAGCTCTTCGGCTCCGTGTCCGCTGAGGACATTGTTAACGCCGTTGCCGCCGCTGGCGGCCCGAAGCTGGACAAGCGCATCGTTGTGCTGCCCAAGGGCCTGGTCAAGAAGACCGGCAACTACCAAGTCGAGCTCAAGCTGCACGCTGATGTTCTCGGCAAGGTGAACTTCTCGGTCGTTGCTGCCTAAGAACTAAGGCGCACGACGGTCAACTCCGTCCTTCCCACGTGTGAGGCGTGGCAGTAGGACGCAGACATGACCCACTGACAACAGCAAGGCGTAAAGGCCGTGTTTCTCCCACTATGTGAGGTGGTGGAGAGGGCACGGCCTTTCGCTGTTTTCCCAGTCCAGCAGCCGAGCCACCGGTACTGTGCAGAGATGTGGATAACTGTGAAATTCTGTGGATAACTCTTCGGCTAGTTTACGATGAGTTTACTCACACGGGTCGTTGTTAACCTGCTGGTAGCTGCGATTTAGCGCGAATAGTCGTACTTTTCCACCGAATCTGTGCACTTTTTCACACCGCAAAAAACTAGCTTTGACCTGCGGTTATTATCTATGCAGGTCACGGCAGGTATAAGTTATCCACAGCCCTGACCTTGGCCTTCCGGAGACCCAAGTCGCCTGAGCTGGTAATTCCACAACCTCCTGTGGATAAATCTGGAAGTTATGCCCAAGGGGGAGTGTCCGAGGCCTCGGCTAGACTGTTGTGTACTTCGCTGCTACGCCTTCTCTCCGGATCCAGCCAACGTGCCACAAGGTTTCGGGAGGGAGATAGCGGGCGGGACACGTGTAGGCAAATACGAGCACCCCGGGGGTTGATGAGAAATGACTAACGCCAGTTTCGACGATGACTCTGTACCACTGCCGCCGGAGCCCTCCGAGGATGAATCGCGCCGCTCCTATCGCCGCGGCCACTCACGCCCCGAGGAACCGAAGCGCTATGGAGAATTCCGCCAACCACCAGCAGACCGTGAGGCAGAGCAGGGCGTCTTGGGCGCGATGCTGCTCAGCCCGAATACGGTGATGGAAGTCATTGAGGAGCTTGAGCCCGAGGACTTCTACTACCCAGCCCACACGCTCATCTATCAGGCGATGATTGACCTGTATGCCGGCGGTACGGATATTGACGCGGTTATCGTGGCCTCCCGCCTGGACCGCTACAACAACTTGGAGCGCGTCGGCGGCGCGCCGTACCTTCACACCCTGCTTGCCACGGTTCCTACCGCAGCTAACGCACGGTATTACGCGGAAATCGTGGCGGAAAAGGCCGTGCTGCGCAAGCTTGTTGATGCCGGTACGCGCGTTGTTCAGCTCGGTTTTGAAGGCTCCGAGGACCTCGAGATTGAATCGGTTCTGGACCGCGCCCAGCAAGAGGTCTTCGCGGTGGCACAGAAGAAAACTACTGAGGACTATCGCTCGCTGACTGATCTTATTGACCCCACGATCGATGAGCTTGCTGCCCTCCAACAAAATGGCGTGGAAGCCGGCGTTCCCACCGGGTTCATTGACTTGGATAACCTCACTAACGGTCTGCGCGCGGGCCAGATGATCATTGTGGCGGCGCGTCCGGGTGTGGGTAAGTCCACCCTAGCCATGGACTTTATGCGCTCGGCGTCCTTGCAACACAATAAGACCTCCGTCGTGTTCTCCCTTGAGATGTCCGCCTCGGAGATCGTTATGCGCCTGCTCTCGGCGGAGGCGGAGGTCAAACTTTCCGATATGCGTGGTGGGCGTGTCTCCACGGAGGATTGGGCCAAGATTGATGACACCCTCAACCGCATCCAAGACGCGCCCCTGTTCATTGATGATTCCCCGAACCTCACCATGATGGAAATTCGTTCCAAGGCGCGCCGCCTGAAGCAGCAGCATGGCCTCGACCTCATTGTTTTGGACTATATGCAGCTGATGTCCTCGGGCAAGAAGGTGGAGTCTCGTCAGCAGGAGGTCTCGGAGTTCTCGCGCCAGCTTAAGCTGCTGGCCAAGGAACTTGAGGTTCCGCTGATTGCTATCTCGCAGCTAAACCGTGGTCCGGAATCCCGTACAGACAAGAAGCCCCAGTTGGCGGATCTGCGTGAGTCTGGTTCGCTGGAGCAGGACGCCGATATGGTTATGCTGCTCTACCGCCCAGACTCACAGGACCGCGATGATCCCCGCGCTGGCGAAGCGGACATTATTTTGGCCAAGCACCGTGGTGGTCCGATCGACACGGTCAAGGTGGCCCACCAGCTGCATTACTCCAAGTTCGTCAACATGGCGCACGGCTAGGGAGAGAACGGGAAAACCGGCTCCGGTTTAGAGGTCCACCACCGCGTTGGGGTCACCCAACCGTGGGCCAAGAATCACCAGCACCAAGAAAACCGCAGCTGCGGCCAGCGCCAGCCATCGCCACAGCGGGAAGAAACGCTCGCCACTAAGGCGCGCAAAGACTGCTCCGATGAGTGCGCCCAGGGTATTGAAGATGAGATCATCAATATCCGTGCGCCCGAGCGCGAAGGCATACTGCGTAGTTTCGAGCGCTAGGCTCAGAGCGAAGCCCCACGCGGCCGTCTTAGGCAACGACCGGCACAGGGCAAAGACCAGCATGCCGAAGGGAATGAAGAAGGCGGTATTGCCCGCGTATTCAAAGAGCGGGCCAAACCAGGTGCCGCCTGAAAATTCGTCGAGCGGTACCAGCCGCAGGTCCCTTACGCGCTGGTTTTCCGGCTTCCACAGGTAGCCGATCTGGTAGAAGGGCTTGAGCGTGGTGAGAGCGACCATCACCGCTATCCATGCGGCGAGAGATACTTTATTGAGCAAGGGCCTTGCCTCGAAGTTCGGGGAGGCTGAGCGCTGCGATTGCCGCTATGGCGAAGGCCGCGGCGAAGAGCACGAAGAGCCAGCCGGTACCTGCCGCAGCAATAAGAGGAGGGACAATGAGCGGGGCGAGGATGGAGGCGAGCCGGCCGAAACCAGCGGCGGCACCGGTGCCGCGTCCACGCAGTGCGGTGGGGTAGAGCTCTGGACCGATGGCGTAGAGCGCGCCCCATGCGCCCAAATTGAAGAAGGACAGCAGGCAGCCGGCCAGAATGATCATGGCCTCGCTGCCGGCGAAGCCGTAGAGACCCGCGGACAAGGCGGAGCCCACGAGGAAGGTAGCCAGTGTGCTGCGGCGCCCCCACACCTCAATGAGCCAGGCAGCCGCGGCGTAGCCAGGCAGCTGTGCCAGCGTGATGATGAGCGTGAAGCTGAAGGATTTCACCAGGGAGAAGCCGTCAGCAACAAGCAGAGACGGAATCCAGATGAAGGCGCCGTAGTACGACAGGTTGACGCAGAACCAGATGGTCCACAGCGCCAGTGTGCGGCCGCGCAGACTCTTTGACCAGATGCTGGTGGCGGTGACGTCTTCTTCGGAGTACGTCGGTGGGGGCGTCGTGCGGTCGATGTCGGCGTCATCTACCTCGGCTTCAAAGGAAGCGACGATCTCCTCGGCCTCCTCGTGGAGCCCCTGAGATTCTAGGAAGCGCACGGACTCGGGAAGCTTGAGCCGCACGAACAGAGCGTACACGGCCGGCACCATGCCGAGGGCTAATGCCCAGCGCCAGCCGCTTTCCGACGCCCCCACGACAAACGTTCCGATAACAGCCGCAAGAATCCAGCCCAAGGCCCAGAAGGCTTCGAGCAAGACGACCATGCGCCCGCGCACCTTGAGGGGCGCGAACTCAGAGATGAGGGTCGAGGCCACGGGAAGCTCCGCACCAAGCCCGAGTCCGATGAAGAAGCGTAGGACAATGAGAATCGTCAGCCCAGTCGCCAAGGCCGATGCGCCCGTTGCCAGTCCGTAGACCAGCAATGTCAGGGCAAAGATGTGGCGGCGGCCAAACTTATCGGCCAACAAGCCACCGAACGTGGCGCCCAACGCCATGCCGATGAAGCCGACAGAGGCGAGCCAGGAGGACTCGGTGGGCGTGATACCCCAGTGCACGGCGAGGGCTGCCATGATGAAGGAGATGAGGCCCACATCCATGGCATCGAGCGCCCAGCCAATGCCGGAGCCGAAGAGGAGACGTTTGTGCTTGGGAGTAACTGGAAGCCGGTCAAGGCGTTCCGTGCGGGAGATAGTGTGATGATCAAGACGATTCATGCACCGTTATGCTACTCCGAAGAGGTAAAGCTTTTTAGGCGAAGTGAATTCGTGACAACGAATACGGAGCTCAAAGCCATGGCCAACCCGGCGAGAAGGGGGTTGAGCAGGCCGAAGGCCGCAACCGGGATGAGAATAATATTATAGGCAAAAGCCCAGAAAAGATTGCTCTTGATGATGCGCAGCGTGCGGCGAGCAAGGCGCACAGAATCAGCCACGGAACTTAAGTCGTTGTTCATCACGGTGATATCGGACGCTTCGATGGCCACGTCCGCGCCGGCACCCATGGCAATGCCGAGGTCGGCCTGTGCAAGTGCGGCGGCATCGTTGACGCCGTCGCCCACCATGGCCACAACCTTCCCCTCGGCCTGAAGGCGCTTGACGGCATCGACCTTGTCTTCCGGCATGACCTCTGCCTGAACGTCTGGTTCCGCGATACCGACCTCGCGAGCAACGGCCTGAGCAGCATTGGCGTTGTCACCGGTGAGGAGGTAGGGCTCGAGTCCCAGCTCTTTCAGGCGGACAATAGCGGAAATGGAGGAATCCTTGATGCGGTCATGCAGTTCGATGGTGCCGGCTAGGTCACCGTCGACATAGACACCGACCTGGGTGCCCGTGCCCTCGTAGCCGGCAGGGGGACGGCCTACGCGAACCCGGGAGCCGTCGATAGTCGCTTCGATGCCCTGGCCGGGGAGTTCCTCATAGGCTTCCGCGGCGGGTAACTCGCCCTCGTAGGCGCCAACGATGGCGCGGGCGATGGGGTGCTTGGAGCCCTTCTCTACGGCCGCGGCGAGGCGCAAGAGTTCATCCTCGCTGCGGGGCTCGGCGTGCGGTCCACTCACGGGTGTCACGTCCGTGACAGACATACGGCCTTCGGTAATCGTGCCGGTCTTGTCTAGCACGATGGTGTCGATTTGCCGGGTTGATTCCAGGATTTCTGGACCCTTGATGAGGATGCCCATCTCGGCGCCGCGGCCCGTGCCGACGAGGATCGCGGTGGGCGTCGCCAAGCCCATGGCGCAGGGGCAGGCAATAATAAGCACGGCAACGGCGGCGACGAACGCTGGAGCCACGCCACCGACGAAGAGGTGCGCAATGAGGGTCAGCAGCGCGATACCGATGACGATGGGGACGAAGACACTCGCGATGCGATCGGCCAAGCGCTGGATGGGGGCTTTTGACGCCTGGGCATCGGTGACGAGCTTGCCCATCTGGGCCAAGACGGTATCTGAACCGACGCGCGTGGCGCGCACTTCGAGGCGGCCGGAGGCGTTGATGGTCGCGCCTGTAACGCGGCTGCCCGGGGAGACCTCAACGGGGAGAGATTCGCCAGTGAGCAAAGATTCATCAACTGCGGAGTGCCCAGCGGTGACGACACCATCCGAGGCGATCTTCTCACCAGGGCGAACCACGATGATGTCGCCCACGCGCAGGTCAGAGGCAGGGATGCGTTGTTCGGACTCTCCCCGCAGAACCGTGGCGTCTTTCGCCCCCATGGTGAGCAAGGTGGTTAAAGCCTCGGAGGAACGTCCCTTTGCCTTGACCTCAAACCACCGTCCGAGGAGTAGGAAGGTGATGACCATGCCTACGGACTCGAGGTAGATGTGGTCCATTTGGGCGTTGTTGGAGCGCAGCGTCATGTGCATGGTCATGCCGGGCATGCCGGCTTTGCCCAGGAAAAGGGCATAGAGTGACCAAGCATACGCGGCAGTGGTGCCCAAGGTGATGAGCGTGTCCATCGTGGCCGCACCGTGCTTGAGGTTGGCCCAGGTGGCCCGGTGGAAGGGCGCGCCGCCGAAGATGTAGACGATGGTCGCGAGCACCAGGCACGCCCACTGCCAATGCTGGAATTGCAGGGCCGGGACCATGGACAGCACCATGAGCGGCACTGACAACACCCCGGAGACGAGCGTGCGCTGCAGCAGGTCGGCGGCTTCGGCATCACGGGCGGATTCCGTCGTGGTGGGCGTCGAATCTGCCTCGCCCTCACCGCCCATGGTGAAGGCCCCGTATCCTGCGCCTTCAACAACCTCGATGAGGTCGCTGGGCGTGGTGGTTGCGGGGTCATAGCTCACCGACGCGGATTCCGTGGCGAAGTTGACCGTGGCCTCAACGCCTTCAACCTTGTTGAGCTTGCGCTCGACGCGGGAGGAGCATGAGGTGCATGTCATCCCGGTAACGCCGAGGTCGAGGTGGGCTAGGGGGGCGGCGGGCTGGAGGACGTTAGTCATGATAGTTAGGCCAGCTCGTAGCCGGCTTCGGCGATAGCGGCAGCAACCTGCTCGTCAGTGAAGCCCTCGCCACTGACGCTGACAGCGCCGGTAGCGTGGTCAGCAGTGACCTCGGTGACGCCGGCGATCTCGCCGACCTCTTCCTTGACTGACATTTCGCAGTGACCACAGGTCATGCCGGTAACGGTGTAGTTCTTGGTGGCCATGATGGTTTTCCCTTCTGTTGCGGATGTTCTTAAGCCGAGCATATACCCCCCTAGGGTATACGCGCAAGGAATAGAACGGTGTTGTGTACCGTTGTGGGGAGAAGAACCTAAGAATGAACCCGAACTGATAGGGAGATTGACCAATGGCAACGATCGACATTACTGAGGACAAGTTCAAGGAGCTCATTGAAGGCGAAGGCATCACGCTTGTTGATGCGTGGGCGGAATGGTGCGGTCCCTGCAAGCGCTTCGGCCCGATCTTTGAGAAGGCCTCCGAAGAGCACCCGGACGCCACCTTTGCCAAGCTCGATACTGAAGCTAATCAGGAGTTTGCAGCCAAGCTGCAGATTCAGTCCATCCCGACCCTGATGGTCTTCCGTGATGGCATCATGGTCTTCCGTGAGGCAGGTGCACTTCCGCCGGCAGCATTGGAGGACCTCATCACCCAGGTCAAGGCCCTCGACATGGACGAGGTTCGCGCCCAGGTGGAAAACCAGCAGGGCGAGCAGTCTGGCCCGACGGAGTAAATTCCTTTTACTCCCTCCGCGCGCTTTCCTGTGAGTATCGCTACACTCGCAGGAAAGCGCCTTTTTTTATTGAGCGTGACATCAAAGATTAAGAAGACTGCATTCAACAACCGCGGCAGCACACCTGGCCGCAGCAAGCATGAAGGAGTAAGCGCAATGGCTAATCCATTCAGCAAGGGCTGGAAGTATGTGATGGCATCTTTCGATCAGAAGATTGATGAGAATGCCGACCCGAAGGTCCAAATCCAGCAGGCGGTGGAAGGTGCCAAGGAGCAGCACCGCCAGATTTCCGAGCATGCTGCGGAGATCGTCGGCCGTAAGTCCCAGCTGGAGATGCAGCTCAACCGCCTGGTGAAGAACCAGAAGGACTGCCAGGATCAGACGCGCCGGGCATTGGAACTGGCGGAGAAGGCCGAGGACCCGCAGGTCGCGTCCGAGTACAACCAGGCTGCTGAGGTTGTAGCAAGCCAGCTCGTCGCCGTGGAGCAGGAGCTCGAGGGCGTGAAGGCCCAGCACGAGGCCGCTACCCAGGCCGCTGAGCAGGCCAAGGCTCAGCAGCAGCAGTCAGAGGCACGCCTCAAGGAGCAGCTGGCACAGGTAGACCAACTGCTGGCTCAGGCTGACCAGGCTGCGATGCAGGAGAAAAACGCTGAGGCTCTCGACTCCATGAATGAGTTGAAGCCTGACGATTCCACGCCGACGTTGGATGGCGTGCGCGCCAAGATTGAAAAGCGCTACGCTGACGCTCTCGGCGCCCAGGAGCTGCACCAAGCCTCAGGCGGGGATCGCATTCAGGAGATTACTGCCGCAGGCCACGATATGGCCGCGACCTCTCGCCTCGATGAGATTCGTGCCGAGATGGCCAAGGACAAGGAGCTAGAGTCCGGTGCTGGCGATAAGCCCGCGGACGCTATTGAAGCTGGTTCCGATGGCGAAACCGACGCCACCGAGGACGTAGAAGGGGCAGAGGGTCCCGACAGGAAGTAGCAGAGGGACCACACTACAGGGACCTTCCAGGGCGCGGGATTAAGATAATCCCAGGTCGCGGATAGCGACAAGCCTTAGAAGGTCCCTTTAGTGTGCTCCTCGTGAGGTGTCAGGCAGCAGCGTGCCGGTGTGGCTTCTCGGCACGCTGCGGGTACTGGCGCGCGTTAGCCGTCTTGGCGGCGGATGTTAATGAGCACGCCACGGATGCCGGAGTGGAAACCATCACGAAGATTCACGCGCTGGGTCTCGGTCAGGGTGTACTCATGAAGCGTTTCGCAGGCGAACTGCAACAGTGGGCGGTCGATCTCTGGGGGCAGGCCGCCGCCGGAGAGGAGGTGGGCTTGGTCGCGCTGATCGGCGCTGGCCGCGTTATCGAACCACCAGGAGGCGTACTGCTGACCAACGTCGAAGGGCGATTGGAAGCCGGCGGAGCTCCAGACCTCTTCAGGTAGCGGGACATACTTCGAGCGCAGCTTACGGCGCGGGGCCATCATGGAAGGCTTTGGTGCAGAGGGCTTGGGTGCCAGCTTCGGCGCCGCATTCTTATCTGAGGCCTGTGCATCCGCGGGCTTGGCCCCGGAAGAATCCTTGTTGGTGACGTCGTCCGCGTCGCTGGAGTCCTCCGTGGACGCCGCGGCGGCGGGCGAGCGACGGCCGGAAAGAATGGGCTCATCCTCGTCGATGGGCGCCTCGGCGGTCGCAGCGTCTGGTGCGGCGGGGGCCGCAGCGGAAGGAGTGGAGGGACCAGGCTTCGGCGCCGAAGGGAAGGCGGCTTGGGCTTCCGTTGGCTCTTCAGGCTCGTGGTCCTCACCGTTCGTGGTGCTGTCGGTGGGGGCGGAGGGTTGGTCGGCGGGGACGTCGCCAAGCACCGCGTCAGAATCGGACTCCTCGTCGGACTCGCGCGGCTCACGGATTGTCGGCGGCAGTGGCCCCTCGAGGACTTCGAGTTCCATGGCGTCGGCGAAGTCCTCGCGCGGGTCGAGGATGGTCGTGGAGTCACAGGCGTGGCGAAGGGCCGAGGACATGGAATCCCATCCGAAGCCGTAGAGGTGCACGCGTACGCCGTTGTTGACGGCCTCCTGGACGCCGGGAATCATGTCAGCGTCACCGGAGACCAAGACAAAGTCGGTGACCTGACCCTTCATTGCGGAGACAATCATGTCCGCGACGAGGCGGGTATCCACGGCCTTCTGCGTGCGGCGTTCCCCCCATTCGATGAGCTGGCCGGTGCGCAGTTGCACACCATCGCACACGCGTAGCGCGCGCTGGTAGCGGTGGGGGCCGGTATCGGGGATTCCGTCGTACCAGTACTGACGGTGAATACGGTTGCCCACCTGGTTTTCAATCATGCAGCCGAGGGAACTAACAACCTCGGGCAAATCAATCTCTAGTTGGGCCCGAGCGCCGGTCTCCCAGGAGTTATAAAAACTAGCGAGTAGGTATGACGTGTCAACGAAAACAAGTGTTCGCTCAAGCATGGCTCCTAAATTCCGTTCTATTGTTTCTAACTAATTTTTCTATGGTCACATTCGTGTGGTCCCCAGCCTAAGGCTAGTGGGTTCCAGTGTGCCCCATTGGTCACAAAACGTCGATAACCTTAAGGAAATTCGCAGGTCAAGCTGGTGTTGGGAGAGACTCTTGCAGGCGATATAGGGTTGGTTATATGGTTAGTTACATGAGTAACCAACCAACTAGGAGGCGTGCATGGACAATTCCGCGCAGCCCCTCTTTCGCCAGATAGCGGTGCTTATCGAGGACGCCATCATTGACGGCACTCTCGCTGAAGGTGCCCAGGCGCCGTCCACGAATGAGCTCGCCGCTTTCCACAGCATCAACCCAGCCACCGCCCGCAAGGGCCTCACCCTCCTCGCGGATCTCGGGATCCTCGAAAAACGCCGAGGCATCGGAATGTTCGTCACCTTTGGCGCGGCCGAACTTATTCGTGCACGCCGCCGCCAGGACTTTGCGGCCGAATACGCCGCCCCGCTTATCGACGAAGCCGTGCACCTGGGCTATACCCGCCAGCAACTCCACGACCTCATCGACTTAGTCGCAGAAAGCCGAGGACTCTACTCATGATTAAGACCCCAGATTTCACATTCAGCGACGGCCTCACCCACGGGCTTGTCGGCCCCAATGGCATTGGTAAGACCACTCTGTTGCGCAAAATTGCCGGTCAACTGGGTGGTTCCGGTATCACGGTTGACGGTGAGAAGCCCTTCGACAATGAGAAGGTGCTCAACAAAGTTGTGCTCATGGGCATTGATAACCCCCTGCCCGAAGGTTGGAACATGAAGAAGGTCTTCACCGTGTCCAGTCTGCGGTGGCCCACCTGGAATAAAGAGCGCGCCGAAGAGCTGGTCGAGCGCTTTGAGCTGCCCATGAAGAACTACTCGGGCCTGTCCCGGGGGCAGAAGTCGGCGGCTAGCTTCATCGTTGCGGTGGCATCGGGGGTGCCGATCATGCTTCTCGATGAGCCTTACCTTGGCCTAGATGCCGCTAAACGGGAAATCTTCTACGATGTGCTGCGCGAAGAGCACGGGCGCACCATTATTGTCTCCACCCACCACCTCAACGAATTGTCCGGTCTTCTCGACACGGTGGCCCTGATGGGGGAGAGCCCTCTGTCTGGTCCGATTGATGAGTTCATCGAGGGCGTCGTCCAGCTCACCGGCCCCGCCGAGAACCTCGATCGCGCCTTGGGGCGCCTGCAACTCCCGGTGCTCGAGCGCGAAAGCTCTGCGGTAGCGGACCGCGCGCTTGTCGACGCCCGACCCAACCACTCCGCCAACGTCTTCGACATGGCACAGGAGATGGGCCTGCGTGCTTCTGAGGTTTCCCTTGAACAGGCAGTACTGGCATTGGGGGAGACGCGATGAAGCTCTATAGACACATGGCGCTCTCGACATTCAGTGCAATCTACGCAATATGGATTATCGTCTTGCCGTTTCTGGGGCAGGACCGCGGAACTGGCTGGGCCATCGGCTATTCACTCTTTATGCCCCTCATGCTTTACCTTTCCCAACCTGACTTCTCGCGTTACCTCACTTTTGGTCTCAGTACACGCGTGTGGAATGGGCATCGGAGAATCAATGCTTCTTTAGCGCTTGTGCTCATTCTTGTCAGTGCACCTTTTGCGTTTCCCTGGTGGGTACTCATTGCCCCGGTGTTGGCATGGATAGTCTGCATGGTGAAGCAGTTTGAACCATCGCGTTTGACGGCGAAATCACTCATCGCTGGCAGCGATGGTGATTCTTCAACCGGCCTGTTCTCCGCTTCCCCGGCTTCTCAGATCATTCTGCGCCCGCAAGCCCGCGCATGGATGTGGGTGGCGTTCGGCGCCTTCCTCGCTATTGCGGCGACTGTTGCGATTATCCAACTGTGGGGCAAAAACGTGGGAATCGTGGGTACCATCGTCACCTTGATTGTCGTACCGATCCTAATGGACTCAGTGCGAAGTTCCTTGAAAGATGCAGTGACCTTCGGGCTGCCCCGCGCTGCCTGGGCTAAAACCACCCTGCTGTGCACCGTGATTCCAGTGGGCTTAGCGGCGGTGGCTGACCTGATAACCGCTGTAGTGACTGGAAATCTTGCAGGATTCACCGTCGTGCTTCTCGCGACAACCTCACTCCTCCTGAGTCTTGCCATTACCGATAAACAGACCTGGCACTACACGGTTGTCCTTGCAGCACTCATTGCGGCCATATTTCTCACCTTGCTCATCAATTCCACGATTCCAATGGAGTGGGCGGTCGCCGGAATGGTGATCATCTACCTTGCGTGGGCACTGACCTATCCCCGAATGGCAAAGCGTGCCAACGTCTTCAGCCCGGGGCTCATGGGGTGGTTTGGCGCGAGCTAGAAACTGCTCGCAGACAAGCGCTATAAAGCCAATGACGTGCACTTCTTGAGAGGCTAAAAACCTTCAATGAAGTGCATGTTTGTGTTTTATGGAGGCCGTGTGTAACTTTATACGAGTCAGCGCGACCGACAGCGCCCCACAGGAACGAAAGTTCTTGAAGAGTGGCGGTAGGAAAACAGGCCCTGACAAACAAAATTTTCTTTACTCGCAGTGCTGCGTTTCATCGAAAGATGTTCCGCATGACTGTGTGGTGATGATGTGTGAGAACTCAATAGTGTGCCAATGTACTTTTTTGTGTTGGTTGGTTTTTATTGTTCTGGCTGTGTCGTGTCGTATGTGCGGCATGGTTGGTGTATGCCGGATGGCGCTTTTTCA